>DATFLY010000060.1:0-19949 GCA_035267185.1 Lysobacterales bacterium
CGCGTCATTTCGTGATCGATTCTGGATACCCAAACACAATGACGGTACTGATCAACTCTATTTCTGTGGGAACTCCCTGGGCCTGCAACCACGAGCCCTGGCTGCAGAAATGGAACAGGAACTCGAAGCCTGGAAAAAATATGGCGTGGAAGGACACTTCAAGGGACAACACCCATGGATGCCGTATCACGAATTCCTGCGTGAACCCCTGGCAAAGCTAACCGGGTCACTACCCTCTGAAGTGGTGGCCATGAATTCACTGACCGTGAATCTTCACCTGATGATGGTCAGTTTCTACCGGCCTGAAGCACAGCGACAAAAAATCGTGATTGAACAGCAGGCTTTTCCATCGGATCGCTACGCAGTCGAATCCCAGATCCGCTTTCATGGGCTTGACCCAAATGAATGCCTGGTTGAGCTGGCTCCGCAAAATGGCAAAAAGAGCCACGCCAACCGGGTGATAGAAGAGCAGGACATTGAGGCATACCTCGAGTCTGAAGGCGACCAGGTCGCCCTGGTTTTATGGCCCGGAGTGCAATATGCCACCGGCCAGGTTTTCGACCTTGGGCGAATCACCAGGGCAGCTCACAAGGCAGGAGCAAAAGTCGGTTTTGACCTGGCCCACAGCGCCGGCAATGTCCCGTTGAATCTGCATGACTCGGGATGTGATTTTGCAGCCTGGTGCAGCTACAAGTATCTCAATTCAGGCGCAGGCGCAGTTGCAGGCTGTTTCGTTCACGAACGTCACAGTTCGCGCACTGATCTTCCACGGTTTCATGGATGGTGGGGTCACGACCAGGACATCCGTTTTCTGATGGGACACGATTTTGTACCCGCTGCCGGAGCAGATGCCTGGCAGCTTTCCAATCCGCCTGTCCTGGCACTGGCTCCGGTGCGAGTGTCACTGGCTGAATTTGAGGAAGCCGGCATGGACAGGCTGCGAGAGAAATCCCTGTCACTCACTGCCTACCTGGCCGAGCTGATTCATGCCGAGCTGGAGGAGGTATTGGAGATCATCACACCGCTGGATGAGCACCGTCGCGGCTGTCAGCTTTCACTCCGGGTCAGGGCTGGGCATGAACAGGGTAGACAGCTGTTTGAATACCTGGAAGCAAACGGTGTGATCACAGACTGGCGAGAACCTGACGTGATTCGTGCAGCTCCAGTACCTCTGTACAATCGCTTCGAGGACTGCTGGGGTTTTGTCGACAAGGTTCTGAAATGGGAAAACGCGTGAACATGCAGAAAGATTCAACCATCACCATCATCGGCGCAGGCATGGCCGGCACATTGCAGGCTGTCCTGTTGGCCCAGCGCGGATTCAGGGTCAGCCTTTTTGAGCGTAATCCCGACCCTCGCAAGGGCGATGCACCGGCAGGACGTTCAGTTAACCTTGCCCTTGGCGAACGAGGAAGATTTGCCCTTGATGCCGCTGGTCTGCTTGAAAAAGTAGACACGTTTTCCATACCAATGCGCGGGCGCATGCTGCACAGCCCTGAAGGGGAGCAACGCCTGCAACCTTACGGGAAAGACGATACTGAGGTGATCTACAGCGTCCATCGCGCACGCCTGAACGAGTGCCTGCTTGATGCTGCTGACGGTCTTGAAGAGTTGTCGATTCGCTTCAATCATCAACTCGACCGAATTGACTGGGATACCAACCAGGCCTGGTTCAAATGCTCAGAGGATAGCGGTGAAATAGCGCATGGTTTTAAAGTCCTGATCGGCACAGACGGGGCAGGCTCTGCACTGCGCCGGAGCATGCAGACACAGGCTGACCTGGGCGTGAGCGAAGAGCTGCTCGAGACCGGATACAAGGAACTCTCGATCCCACCGGGAGAGAATGGAGAACCGTTGCTCGATCCTAATGCGCTGCATGTCTGGCCACGCGGTGGTTTTATGCTGATCGGGCTGGCCAACATGGACAACAGCTTTACCATGACGCTGTTCCTTGACAACCATGCCAGTGACAACAACCGGGGATTTGATGAGCTCGAGAACTGGCCTGCGCAACTGGATTTTATGAACGAATACTTCGCAGATGCGGTACCCCTGATTCCCGACCTGGAAAGAGAATTCAAGCAAAACCCCATTGGGCTTCTGGGCACCATCCGTTGCAAGAAATGGCACATGGATAGCAAGGCGTTGATCATCGGTGATGCTGCTCATGCAATCGTGCCCTTTCATGGCCAGGGTGTAAACGCAGCATTTGAGGATTGCGTGGCACTCATGGAGTGTCTGCAGGAAATTGAACCAGGCGGGGAAATCAACTGGAAGGAAGTCTTTTCGGAGTTACAGGATCGACGCATTGCCAATGCCAACGCGATTGCCGACATGGCACTGGAAAACTACGAAATCATGCGTGAATCAGTGCGACATGAAGGCTTTTTATTGCGCAAAGAACTGGAACATGAACTGGAACGGCGTCACCCGGGACATTTCATAGCCCGCTACTCATTGGTGATGTTTCACCGTATTCCATATGCAGAGGCCTACCGGCGTGGTGAAATCCAGGCAGGCATCCTGGATGAACTACTGAAAGGCGCCAGCAGCCTTGACGATGTCGATTTTGAAACAGCGGCAAGGCTGATTAACCACAAGCTTAATACTGTCTAAGGGCTGCATCGCCCCGACAGTCGCGACCAAAGATCGCTCCTACAACCTGGCCTCCATCATTCGAGCTGATCAAATATTGTTCTAATTAGTGTAGGAGCGGCGCCTCGCCGCGACAATCCGGAAAATTGAGTCGCGGCGAGACGCCCCTCAAAAAAATCCGTCATCCCGGAAATTGACTTCTCTGGAAGTCATCCCGGAAATCCGAGAAGGATTGTCCGGGACCCACTTCGTGGCATAGGTGCTTCGCCTTGTGGATCCCGGCTCGGAGGCCGGGATGACAGGTTGGGTGTTTCCTCGACCCACTATCTCGCAAGGCGAATAGATACCGGTATTCGCTTCTCGCCGAATTGCCCAGCGATTAATTGCCTACTGGCAATCCAGCGTATCTGAAAGCTTGATGATGTCGTCTGTCCGGTCAATGGATTGGACCAGGGGCGGATCCAACACGAAATCCAGTGTCCAGTTGCCACTGGTTTCATCAGCAAAATTACGCGTCACCAGGCCCACTGTCTCGAACGTCACGGTCTCGGGCGAACAAAGGGAGCAGAAACCGTCGAACTGTAACAGTGGAATCTCGGTTGCGGTGGAAGACTGGTTGTCATCATCCGCTGCCAGCACCCATCGCGGCACGCCCGAGGCATCGAACAGGTAATGAACCTGGGCCTGGGCCGAGTCATAGTTCAGAACGGTTGCACCGCCGAGACCCGGAACACCACGGTACCAATGGCCCGTGTAACTGCGCTCGCTGCCACTGATATTCGGGCAGGTATTTGGCCCATTGGGCCGCATTGGATCAAAACCGGATTCGCCGAACAGCGAATAGCTGAACACGACCTCGCTATCCGCCAGGAATGTCAGGGAGACGACACCAACCTGCTTTTCCTGTTGCTCGGCACCATCGTTCGTCACCCGCAACAGGTCTGCTACCCAGACATTTCCCTGCGGTGATGCACCAGCGGCGATATACCATACTGGCTTCCCATTAAGTTCGTATGCGTACCAAACCATGAAGCTTGAATCGCCAACACTGTTCCATTCAGCACCCTGGAAAATATTCCTGTTGAAATCCCATAGACCCTTGTGCGGGTCAAATTCCGAAAAGTCAGACAGAAGCGTGACCTCGACGGTCACTGCAGATGCATTATTCCTGGTGTTGGACAAATCCAGGAAATAACGTCCTGGCGGCACGCTGTCGTTGATGGTGAGGTTAGGGCCGGTTCCGTCTGATCCGGTGGCTGAGCCGATTGACTGCAATCCACCTGGCAACTGGACAAAGGGAGGTGTCTCCAGGGCATCGTCAAAATGCTCAAGATAAACTTCCAGGGCCAGGTTGTTGCTCTGTTGCTGACCGCGACCGTTGGTGCTGACCGACATGGAAGTCACACCCGGAGGCACATCAATATACATGCGATCATGGTTGGAGTTACCATCCAGCGCCAGCTTGTGCTGGCGGCCGGCCATCAGCGGGAGTGTCTGGGCTGGTGCAATTCCATTTCGATTGAAATAAACGGGAATCACACCAACGTTGTTCGGGTTGGCGCGATCGGTACCCATTCCAACCGCACCCAGCCATTGTTCTCCCGGCAACGCATTGATATTGCTCCAGCTCAGGCGCAAATCAAATTCTTCCTGTTCCGCTACTATTCCCGGACCACTCACAACCAGGCTTGAGCTGTCTTTACTGCCGACCACTCCACTTACCAGCGTTGCTTCATCGCCATCGACGTTGTCTGTGTCCCAGTTCTGAACAATGATCCAATAGTCACCCGCTTGTGGCGTAAACAGATCACACTGTTCTATATCCGTGGGAGAAATACTTTCACAAATAAGCTCTGCAGGGTCAGTCACACCATTTTCATTCAGATCACGACCAACAAACAGGTCGAGGTCATTGGAGGTTGATTCCAGCGTTCTTGCATGTAACCAGAGTGCATCTGTGGGCACCTCTTGCCAGACCGTGAATGTTCCCTCGCCTCCGTCAAACGGGTCTTCGTTTTCTGGTTGAGGGTTGCTCGCTGTTGGGTCGAGAACGATCGTCTCAACGGTGGTGGTTGCACGAACCAGTCCTCCGCTGTTGAAGGTGGCATCCGGTAATGACGCCTGTAATTCAAAGCTGCCTTCAGTCCAGCCTGCACCCTGGTCAGTGTTGATCGTCCAATCTTCCGGCAAACTGTCCGCATCGTAAAAGACAGCAACGGTGAGGTATTGGCTTGGCATGCCGATGGCATTGAGCCTGATGCGGCCGTAGACCCATTCTCCGATCAGGCCGCTGCCGCGAAGACCAGCCTCAATGGTGAGCTCCTGTGAATCACCATCGCCCAGGTTGAACTGACTGGGCGAGATCGTGACGTCAACGTCATCAGGAAATTCAATGGCCGTGGCGGTCCAGTTGGCACCGCCTTTCTGGTCTGTGACCGTGCGGGTAAAGCTGCAGTTTCCCCGGCAGGCCGAATCAACCAGGCCAAACAGGTTCAAATCTTTAGGATCGCCTCCAATGCCCGGGTTGGCATTGTTGAAATCATCTTCGCTAACGTCGAGAAACAGGCCGGCATCTGCTGCCACGTCCAGGCGCGGACGGCCGCCACCTTGCTGATGCGGATTCGCCGACGCACCGGTTTCATTGGTTGCAAGCTCAGGTGTCGCCGTTGTTTGAATGGCTGAAATGATTTGTGATGGTGACCAGTTGGGGTGCAGATCCTTGAGTAACGCGGCTCCGCCGGCCACATGAGGTGATGACATGGAGGTACCCGAAAGCAGCGTAAATTCCTCGCCTTCAAACCAGGCAGACAGTATCTCCTTACCCGGTGCGATCACGTCAGGTTTCAGAATATCTTCTACCGGAGATTCGAGAGGACCGCGTGAACTGCCCGATGCCAGCAGGTCGCCAAATTCATCTGCTTCAACAAGAGAAAAACCTGAGATCGAACCCTGGTGACCCGCCCCGGATCCCAGCCAGCTGCGCAGATCGTCTCCGTCAGAATCACCCACGTGTGTTGCCGGCAGACAGTGATCATCGGCAACAATGGACTCGCCTTGCTGATTGGTGTTGGCCAGGATGTAGCCCCCCGCTCCGGCCAGTTGCAAATTCTTACCCTTTTCTACCCGACCGTATGTACCACGGTCGCAAACCACGATCTCTCCGTTGAACACCGGATTCCCCGCCCAGGGGTTTGACTGACCGGTATTTCCATCGCAGGTGGTCTGCGATTCTGCAGAACCCACGCCGCACAAAGGAAAACCAAAATCGGCTGCGTGGACAATTTCCCGGGGCCCGATTCCATCAGTGAAAGATGCGCCGATCAGATCCTGGGGTGGTGATGTATTGCCACCGCTCAGATCTTCGACGACGCTGCCGAAAATTCGGTTGTGGGTGGCATTGCCCACCACCAGCATCCACGGCGAATTACCTGGCGATCCGATGGTCGAGGGGTTTGGCCCTGAATTACCCGCTGAAGTGACAGTCACAATGCCCGCATTTCGGGCGTTCAGGAATGCCCTGGGTGTATTTCCACCTGCCCAGGGATTGAAAGCATTGGTACCAATCGAGTAATTGATGACATCCACCCCGTCTTCGATGGCCTGGTCGATGGCATCCAGGATGGCCGAGGACTGGCAGGCACCACCACTGGGATCAGAGGGATCCCCGATGAAGCAGACCCGATAGGCAACCAGGTTTGCGCGCGGTGCCACGCCTGAAATTTCGACAACCTCTCCACCGAGTTGTACCGCGACCCTGTTGCCCACGGCGATTCCGGCCACATGGCTGCCATGGCCGGTATTATCGCGGCCATTGGTGTTTTCTTCCTCGTCCGGGGTGCCTGGATTGTCGGTGACAAAATCATAAACACCAACCAGCTTGTCGTTGCAATCAACCTCACCAAGGCCACACAGGCCCAACTGCTGACCATAGGGATTACTGAAGTTATAGCCATCAGGGCTCGGGTCAGTAAACGAGGGATGTTCCCAGTTTATCCCGGAATCAATAATTCCGACCACAACCCCTTCGCCCTGGCCAGAGCCATTGCCACCGGTCTGGCCGTTCCATACAAAGTCCGCACCAAGCCATTCCGGCCCTGCATCGGTCGTCAGCCTGTAAGTGCGATCGGGCTGTACCGATTTCACCATGGTTGATTGTGCAAGCTCCTGCGCTTCGGCAGGGGTTAATCGAATGGCCATACCATTGAGGGCGTACTGGTACTGACGTTCAGGCTGAATCGACCTGGAAAGCCTTGCTGATGCTTCTGCTCGGAAAGTTTCATGCCTGTTCTCCAGGTATTGAAAGTACTCACGTGCATTGGGCGCATTAGCCCTTAGCTTCGAGTCGCCGTTCTTTTGCGGATTGGTCGCCTGCAGACTTGATCTGCCGTCCGCCAGCGGAGCAGAGAGCGCCTGGCCATCGTAGGAGGGTACGGCCGGGTCCTGAAGCTCGACGATATAAACCTGGTCTCTTGCATCTTGAGCTACCGGCCTGGCAACCGCTGAAAACGGGAGCAGCAAAGTTGCGAGTAGCAGAAAGGCAATCCAATGGCTGGTTTTTGTCATCCTGATCCTGTTATTCATCTTATTCCCTGACCCTTTACCCCTTGGCAGTTACGGCATTTCGCATTGTGACAAGTTCCTCAGCCGCCGATGGGTGTATTCCAATGGTGGCATCGAACTGGTCTTTTCGAAGCCCGGCTTTTACTGCGACCGCGAAGCCCTGGATAATTTCAGGCGCATCCAGTCCAACCACGTGCACAGCAACGACCTTCTGACTCTCTTTTGCCACGATGAGTTTCATCATGGTCATTTCATCACGGCCGGACAGTGTGTGCTTCATGGGCTTAAATTCCGACAGGTAAACGTCCAGATCGCCATAATGCAGTCTGGCTTCTTCTTCGCTGAGACCAACCGATCCAACCGGCGGCTGAGAAAAGACTGCCGACGGTACAAATTCGTGATCAACACACCTTTCCATTCCACCAAACTCCGTATCCGCAAAAGCATGACCTTCATGAATCGCTACCGGTGTCAGGTTGACCCTGTTGGTCACGTCACCAACTGCAAAAACATTCTGCTGGCTGGTGCGCGACCACTCGTCCACGACAATCGAACCATGTGCGTTGATTTCGATGCCAGCCTCTTCCAGGCCCATGTCCCGAACGTTTGGCACACGACCCGTTGCATACATGACCTGATCAACCTCGAAGTGATTACCATCGCTGGTGATCAATTTCAGTCCGGAGCCGGTTTTCTCAATGGCTGTAATGATTGTTTCCAAACGCAAATCAATGCCTTTCTTGGGTAATTCAGCGGTAACAGTTTTCCTGACATCCGCATCGAAACCGCGTAGCAACATGTCGCCGCGATAAATGTGTGTTGTCCTGGCTCCAAGCCCGTTAAAAATGCCGGCAAATTCACAGGCGATATAACCACCTCCGACCACCGCTATGCGCTCGGGCAATTCGTCCAGGTCAAAGGCCTCGTTGGATGTAATCGCATGCTCGCTGCCCTGCATAACGGGTATCCACGGGCGCCCGCCTGTGGCGACCAGTATTTTTTCAGCTGAAATGGTACGGGTGCCAAGATGAACATGGTGTGAATCAACCATGACCCCCCTGCTTCGGAAATGCTCAACTCCGAATCGCTCAAGCAGGCCGATGTAAACCTGCTCAAGACGTGCGATTTCCTTGTCTTTGGCAGCGATCAGCTTCGACCAGCTGAAACTTGTCGCCCCCACACTCCAGCCAAAGCCCTCTGCATCCTCAAAATCTTCCGAAAAATGCGAGGCGTAAACCAACAGTTTCTTGGGCACACAGCCACGTATCACGCAGGTTCCGCCATAGCGATATTCCTCGCAAATGCCCACTTTCGCGCCATGCATCGCAGCAATTCGCGCAGCCCTGACCCCACCAGAGCCTGCGCCGATCACAAATAAGTCAAAGTCGTACTCGCTCATACCAACTCCTGTTTCACAGGCGCATTGTCCTGCAGATGGCGCCGCATGTCAGCAAACTGAACAGTCGCGAGCCTACTAAGCCAGTAGTTCTGACCCATCAGGATGAAGAATTGCGGGTCTGATTAGCAACCAGTAGAACGTGAGGATGGCAATGAGACGCAAGCGTGCAAAGCGATGAGTCGGAGGTTATTCAACAACCTTCGCCGGCAGGGAAGCCGGCGAAAGAGCATACAGGGATGTACTTGTTGCGTGTTGTTGAATGACCTCGGCTCTTCGCCATATCCTCAATTCCTCCAACCTGGAGTCTTCCCGATCACGCAATGGGCCGGATGTCGTTTGAAAACACGCCGTAAATACATCCCTGTAGGCTCTGCGATGGCATCCATGCCATCGAAGGTTTTCAAACGACAATCCAGCAACCATTGCCGAAGCGTTGGGAGCATGGACTTACTTGACCGCACCGCTTAGCATTACCACTTGCTGAAATAACCTCGTCTCCTGCTTAATGCTTTTAATCCGACAACTTTGCCTGGAAAGATACTTCCAGCCGGTTTTCCAGCCCCTGAGTTTCGAACTCTCGGAAGGTGAACTGATGGTTGTCACCGGACCGAACGGTTCTGGCAAAACAACGCTGATTCGATTGCTGGCTGGCCTGCTTGACCCTACCGAAGGATCAGTCAATAACAGTGCGCAAAGCTTTCAGTATGTCGGACACACATCAGCGGTTAAAGCAGATCTGAGTGTAGTTGAAAACCTGCAGTTCAGTGCTCGTCTCTATGGCAGTAACGCAAATGTTGAATCAGCCATCACCACGATGAGCCTTGACGAATGTGCTGAGCAGACAGGTCGCACCTTGTCGGCAGGTCAGCGTAAACGCACGGCCCTGGCACGGCTGTTGTTGAGCAAAGCTGATTTATGGCTGCTGGATGAGCCATATACCAACCTTGATACGGACGGCATCGCGCTGGTCGACAGGCTGCTTGATCAACACCTGTCCGGTGGAGGCGCTGCTGTTATCGCAACACACGGGGCCCATAGGCCGGCGTCGGCAAGTGATAATGCGAGTTGGCAGATTCGGGAAATTTCACTTGGGCATCTTGAGCAGGCTGCCTGAAATTTCATGAGCGCGCTGACCGGATTCAATACCATTTTGCGTCGTGATCTGCTGATTGCGGTACGCAAGGGACCTGAAGTCCTGATGCCATTGGCATTTTTACTTGTCGTTGTCAGCCTCTTTCCCCTGGGTATCGGGCCCGGGCCGGCATTGCTGGAAAGGATGGGTGGCGGAGTGATCTGGATTTCGGCATTACTGGCAACTGTGATCTCTCTTGACACCCTGTTTCGAAGCGACTTTGAAGACGGAAGCCTCGATCAATTGCTGACTTCCGGGATACCAGCCAGCGTGATCGCCCTGGCCAAGATCACTGCCTACTGGCTGGTCACCGGCCTGCCGATCGTGTTGCTCTCGCCACTACTGGCACTGTGGATGAATGTTCCAACCGATACCTGGGGCATCCTGATGGTCTCACTGGCATTGGGTACGCCAGTTCTCAGCCTGTTGGGTGCTGTTGCAGCGGCATTGACGCTGGGATTGAAACGCGGTGGACAGTTCCTGGCATTGCTTGTATTTCCTCTCTATGTACCCGTCCTGATCACGGGCACCGGTGCGGTGATGGCAGCTTCAGACCGGTTGCCGTACACTCCGTTCCTCGGATTGTTACTGGCGGGACTGTTGGTGTCCCTGGCCGTGATGCCCCTGGCAACAGGTGCAGCACTGAGAATCAGCGTTTCATGAGCTCCAAAAACCCACTCATCGTATTTTTTCACAAGCTGGGATCGGCACCCCATTTCTATCGAATTTCGGGGAAGCTGATTCCCTGGCTATGGGCAATTTTCGTTGTGCTGGCTGCGGCAGGCACTTACTGGGGGCTGTTTCGCGCGCCACCGGATTATCTACAGGGCGAAAGTGCAAGGATCATGTATGTACATGTTCCGGCAGCCTGGCTTTCCATGATGATTTACGCACTGATGGCCATCATGGGCTTTATTGCCCTTGTCTGGCGGATTCGTCTGGCAGAAATCCTGATGATTTCAAGCGCCCCGATCGGCGCTGCTTTCACTATTATTGCGCTGGCCACAGGTTCATTGTGGGGCCGGCCCACGTGGGGAACATACTGGGTCTGGGATGCGCGCCTGACCAGTGAACTGGTCTTGCTGTTTCTTTACCTGGGCGCCATGGGCCTGCACTCGGCCATTGACGAGCCAAGAAAGGCTGCGCGCGCCACAAGTTTGCTGGTGCTGGTTGGCGTGATTAACCTGCCGATCATTCATTATTCCGTGGAGTGGTGGAATACACTCCATCAGCCCGCAAGTATTGGCGTGAAGGGTAATAGTATTGATCCAAGCATGCTGTGGCCCTTGCTGATCAATGCAACTGCCGCCAAGTTCTATTATGGCGCGAACTTACTGACAAGAACGAGACTCAGACTGATGGAACAGGACAGTCGCAAAAACTGGGTGCGAAACATTCTTGTACCGAACAAAGGGCAAAGCACCGACGGTGGAGACCACTAATGTTTGAACACAGTGTTTACATTGCAGCCGCTTACTCAGTCACAACCCTGGTGCTGGCCTGGTGTGCTTTGGCGCCTGTCCTGAGGGCAAAAAAAGTTCGATCTCAAATTGCCAGGGTGGTGACACGAACCGGAGTGGATAACAAACAATGACGCCAACAAGGAAGCGACGATTGATCGCAGTATCAATGATTGTCACCGTCATTGCTGCAGCTGCAGCCGTGGCTATCTGGTCGATGCAGCAGAACCTTCTGTATTTCCAGAGCCCCAGCCAGCTTGCTGAGCAAGCCATGCCAACCGGTCGCAATTTCCGCCTGGGCGGCCTGGTCAAGGTCGACAGCGTCTCGCGTGATGAACAGAGTCTTGAAGTCAGTTTCATGGTGACTGATGGCAAGGCTGAAGTGCCAGTGCGTTTCGAAGGCATCCTTCCGGATCTTTTCCGAGAGGGCAAAGGTGTCATCGCAATCGGAGCCATGGATGAATCGGGCGCATTTGCGGCCGATGATGTGCTGGCAAAACACGATGAAAATTATATGCCTCCGGAAGTAGCGGACGCACTGGCCGAAGCAGGCCATCCCGTCAAAGACTGATGCTGACCGGGTTGCGCCAATGATTCCCGAGCTGGGACAAATCACTCTGGTCGGCGCGCTACTGGCCTCCCTGGTCACAGGTGCCCTGCCACTTTATGGCGCGCTCAAAAACGACTCCAGGCTGATGAAAGCAGGTACACGTGGCGTGTATGTCATGTTCCTTCTGGTTGCGACAGCATTTGGCATGCTGACGTGGTCGTTCATGATCCAGGATTTCTCGGTCGAATATGTTGCTCGCAACAGTAATTCGCTACTGCCCATGCATTACCGGGTATCCGCAGTTTGGGGCGCTCACGAGGGCTCTCTGCTGCTGTGGATGCTGATCCTGTGTGGCTGGACCCTGGCGGTTGCCCTTTTCAGCAAGAGTCTTCCGGAACAATTCAGGGCCAGGGTGCTGGCTGTGCTTGGATGGGTTTGCTTTGGTTTCCTGCTGTTCATCATCTATACCTCGAACCCCTTTAACAGGCTGGTTCCGACACCAGTAGATGGCATGGACCTCAACCCGTTGCTCCAGGACCCGGGCCTGATAATTCATCCGCCCATGCTCTACATGGGCTATGTCGGTTTCTCGGTGGCTTTTGCATTTGCAGTTGCTGCGCTACTGGGCGGCCAGGTCACTCGTGACTGGGTACGTTGGTCACGTCCATGGACATCCGTCGCCTGGGGATTCCTGACACTCGGCATCGCTCTCGGAAGCTGGTGGGCCTACTACGAACTCGGCTGGGGTGGCTGGTGGTTCTGGGATCCGGTGGAGAATGCCTCGTTCATGCCCTGGCTGGTTGGTACAGCACTGATTCATTCACAGGCCGTGACCGAAAAACGCGGGGCGTTCCGAAACTGGACACTGATGCTTGCCATTGCAGCGTTTTCGCTAAGCCTGCTGGGTACATTCCTGGTTCGGTCCGGTGTTCTGACTTCTGTTCATGCTTTTGCCTCTGACCCGACCCGGGGTATTTTCATCCTGACGTACCTGGTGGTTGTGGTGGGTGGCTCATTGCTGTTGTTCGCATTGCGTGCGCCCAAGATGGAACGTGGTGAGCCATTTTCCGGCGTTTCCCGAGAAACCATGTTGCTTATCAACAACCTGGTGCTTTCAGTCATGGCAGCAGTGGTCCTTGCAGGAACACTCTATCCGCTGGCTCTTGATGCACTTGGTGCTGGAAAGATATCCGTCGGACCTCCATATTTTGGCTCTGTATTTACCTTGTTGATGATTCCCCTGGTGATCGCGGTTCCGTTTGGTTTCATGTCAAACTGGAAACGGGATGGTTTCAAAGCACTGTTCGCGAGGATCAGGACTCCGCTGGTCGCGGCACTGGCAGGTGGTTTGATCACCGCCGTCACACTTCCGGACTCAGGCTTGCTGGGAATTGCTTCCTGTGCAGGGGCCGGCTGGCTGATCATTGCCAGCGTGAGTTATTACCTGCGTGGTGTCGATGCCAACCAATGGCCTCCTCTTAGCGTGGCCGGTATGACGCTGGCGCATCTTGGCATCGCAGTCTTTTTGATCGGAGTCGGGCTAAGCTCCACGATCAGCACTGAGAAACACCTCAGGATGGTTGCAGGCGATTCGCATGAAATGGCTGGCTATACCTATATTTTTGAAGGCACTGAGCTGGTGCAGGGGCCAAATTACATGGCCGACCGTGGCACTTTCAAAGTGTTTGAAACAGGAGAAGAAGCCGACGGGGCACCTCTGACTACCCTGACACCCGAAAAGCGTCGTTATGCCCAGGGGGGGCAGGTGATGACTGAGGCATCGATTGATGCAGGCCTGAGCCGCGACCTTTATGTCTCACTGGGTGAGCCGCTGGATGCCCAGGGCACTGCATGGGCAGTACGGATTTACCATAAGCCGTTTATCAGGTTTATCTGGCTGGGCGCGCTGATGATGATGTTTGGTGGTTTTCTTGCTGCCACAGACCGTCGCTACCGCAGCGGATCAAAGGCCAAAGAATGATGGACGCGGCATGATTGCACGATTAATGCCATTGCTGATATTCATCCTGCTGGGCATCCTGCTTGGCGCAGGGCTGATGATTTCCGACAAAAAGTCCGAAATCCCCTCACCCCTGATCGACAAACCAATGCCGACTTTCGAATTGCCAAACCTCCACGAGCCCACAAGCTTGATCAGCAACCAGGACCTCATCGGTAGTCCCTTTCTACTCAATGTCTGGGCAAGCTGGTGCGTCACCTGCCGATATGAACACCCGGTGATTGAAGAGCTGGCTGAAACAGGCCTGATCCCGATCATCGGACTGAACTATCGGGACGCAAGGGCAGATGCAATCCAGTGGCTGCAGCGATTTGGTGATCCTTACCTATTTCATATTGCCGATGAGCCAGGCCGTGTCGCCATCGATTTCGGAGTCTATGCTGCCCCTGAAACTTTTCTTATTGATGCAAAAGGCATGATTCGCTTCAAGCATATTGGCGCACTGACGCCCGAAATTGTGCAGCAGGAGATTTTGCCAATGCTTGAACAACTGGAATCGGAGGGTTGATGAAACAGTTGAAGCCCATCGTATTATTTTTGTTCCTGGCTTGCGCATTGAGTCTCAATGCCAGCGAACCGCTGGAGTTTGAGTCTGCTGAACAGGAAAAGCGGTTTAAGACCCTGGCAACCGAGTTGCGATGCCTGGTATGCCAGAACCAGACGATTTCTGATTCCGATGCACCACTGGCCCAGGATCTCAGGCAGGAAATCTACGACATGATGATCGCCGGTCGTACCGATGATGAAATCAAGGAATTCATGGTGGCCAGGTATGGCGATTTCGTCCTTTACAGACCACCAGTCCAGTCAAACACAATCGTCCTGTGGCTGATGCCACTGCTGCTCCTGTTGATCGGCGGCGCCCTTGTGTTTCGGGCAGTCAACAAACGTGCAGCTGGCCTTGATGATGAAGACGAAAACCTGGAAGGCAACAGCTGATGTTCTGGGTTGCAGCCATCGCAATCCTTGCGGTGTCCGCGCTGATTATGGCCGGACCCCTGCTTTCTGCCGGATCCAACTGGAAAGCCATTGGTCTTTCGCTGGTGCTGGCTGTCCCTCTGGGAGGTGCGCTCCTGTATCGCGAGATCGGCAACCCGGTGGCCATGAATCAACCGGAAGCGCCGGTGAGCAAGAGTGAGGATTTCAACGACCTGACCGATAACCTGGCTTCAAACCTGACGGAAACTGAAGAGGATCTGGAGGGCTGGTTACTCCTGGGCAGAAGCCTGAAATCACTTCAACGCTACGATGAAGCTCTGGATGCCATGCAGACCGCGCAGCGGATTGCCCCGGACAATCCACTGGTTCAGGTTGAGCTCGCTGAGGCAATGTTGTTTGCCTCTGGCAATCCCCAGATCAGCGATGAAGTTCGGGGCATGTTGCAAGCAGCCATTGTTGAGGATCCAGGTCTTCAAAAAGGCCTGTGGCTCCTGGGCATTGACGCTGTTCAAAGGGGTGACGATGCTGGCGCAATTGAATACTGGCAGCGGCTGCTGTCTGTGATCGATCCAAATGCGCCCATTGCCGCGTCAGTCCAGGAACAAATCGACCTTGCCCTGACACGCACCGGACAAGCGCCCCAGGCGACTGATGTCTGGGCAGGTATCGAGGTTGAAGTAGAGATGGGACCCAGCGCAAGCGAGCAACTGGGGTCAACCACGCTGCCTGGTAACACCGTTTTATTCGTGGTCGTTCGCAGCCCTGGCATGAACGGTGGCCCGCCGCTTGGCGTGGCTCGAATTGAGCAGCCCCAGTTCCCGGCGAGAATATCGATCGATAACAGGAACGCCATGTTGCCCCAGACACTGCTTTCGGAGCAGCCGGCACTGCAAATACAGGCTCGCCTTTCGCTGGAAGGTGGTCCAATGGCCAGGGCCGGGGACTGGGAGAGTGAAACTTTTGAGGTATCGGTGGAAAACCCCGGGCCTCATACCCTGACCCTGACAAGCTTGGTGGAATAATCAGTGGCTGCAGGGCTGAAGGTCTGCCTGGACTCTGAATAGCGTGTGGCCACTTCGGCCATATTTACTGCCAAACGGCGTTTTGATTGCATCCCAATCGGCTTCGTTTCTCGCCGACTCCCTGGAGATTTCGGCGTTGTCGCACACAAGCTCAACCGCTCGCGCGAATTCATCTGCATAGACCTCCCAGTTACATCGCAACTCCAACTGCCCTCCGAGCCTCAGCATTTTTGGGAAAACGGGATGCGCATGCCAGCGTCGCGACAGGTGTGCAGGTTTCGGCCATGGATTGGGATAAAGCAAGTAATGGCGTTCCAGTTGCCAGCCGTTTTCCAGTGCAAGCCGCCAGAATGATGCCAGCTCTGCTCGAATCCAGAATGTATTGCCAATTGAACAGGGGAATTCTTCAAAACCCAGCCTGGAAAGCCGATCAGCAGACTGGTCAATACCGATAACAATGCTGTCCGGAAACTGCTCAGCGATCAGCCGCGTACTGGCTCCGGTGCCGCAACCTGAATCAAGTATCAGATTCCTTCCAGCGTTGAACCCAGGCAGCGCGAGCAACTTCTCAAATGCATTGATAGTCGGTTGATGCAGAGGCTGCCGCCAATCGGACTTCAGATGCCGCAGCACAACAGAATCGAGTCGCTGATGAACCCCGCTTTGTGAGCTTTTTACCGGTGAGGAGTTCATAATTGTCACGTATTGTCTGTATTTTTCATCAATGTTTCGTGGTTCAATTTCATGATGATTACTGCATCGAGCCAATGGCACGGTATCATGGCCGGCCATCAAGACAATCAAGAAACATGTCTCATCCAAGAGCAAAACAAAAATGAGTGAAGACATTCCACGCGGAAGTCGTTTTCTGCACAGCGACGACCCCTTCGATTTTCACCTGGGGGGAACGCTGGCAAGAATTTCACTCGCCTATGAGACCTGGGGGGAGCTGAATTCAGCCCGCGATAACGGCGTCATGATCCTGACCGGATTATCACCCAGTGCCCACGCGGCGCGTCACCCGGAAAACAATGAAGATGGCTGGTGGGAACCCATGGTTGGGCCTGGAAAGCCAATCGACACCAACCGGTTTTTTGTCATATGCATCAACTCTCTCGGAAGCTGCAAAGGCAGCACTGGGCCAGCCAGCATCAATCCTGAATCCGGCAAGCCATGGCGACTCGAGTTTCCACAGGTCACGGTCCAGGACATCGCATCCTCGGCAACCCGGGTCATCGACCACCTTGGAATCGACCAGTTGCTCGCAGTGGTCGGTCCGTCGCTGGGTGGCATGAGTGGACTGGCCTGGCTCCAGCAAAACCCGGGTCGGGCCCGCCATTTTCTCTCTATTTCTACCGCTGCGGCTGCAGAGCCTTTTGCGATTGCCATACGTTCATTGCAACGTGAGTGTATCGTCAGTGACCGGTTGTGGCTGGACGGAAAGTACTCAGACGACGAAAGGCCCGCCACCGGCATGCGCCTTGCCCGGAAACTGGGCATGCTTTCCTACCGTTCCCCGCAGGAAATGACACAACGATTCGGTAGAAGAGAGGAGGTCATGTTTGAACACTATCGATTTGGCATGGACTTCGCGATCGAGTCTTACCTGGAAAGGGCTGCCGTCAAATTTGTCGGCGGATTCGATCCCTGCTGCTATCTCTACCTTTCCTACGCGCTGGATCTTTTTGATGCAAGCGAGGGATACGACAGTCTTGAAGAGGCAGTGGCACCGATAGTACTCGACTCTAAAATGGTGATCGGCGTGAAGACCGACATCCTCTGGCCGCTTCACCAGCAATCGCAATTGGCGAACGCTTTTAAGGCAAACGGGGTCAAGACCGAATTCCTGACGCTGGATTCTATCCAGGGACATGATTCCTTTCTGGTAGACTATGACCGCTTCCTCCCTGCGGTGGATGCATACCTTAAAACAATCAAATGAACAGGTCAGAGGGTTCGAATCATGACAGTGGAAACAGGCACTGACGCATCAGTGGGCGCACTGGATTTTGAGGGCAAGGAAAGGCTGATCGCTCGAATCGATGAAGCCGTTTCAGGCGATTGTCCTTTTGAAATCACAACATGTTTACGCAAAGCCCTGGTGGAAAGCATTGCCGACAAGGCTATTCGACTTCCCGATTCTGTCTATCAATACGTTCCGGATCACTATGCCCGTCGAGAGCTTTATCATTGCCCGAAGAAAGGATTTTCAGTCATCGCAATGACCTGGGGACCGGGCCAGGGAACACCCATTCATGACCACAGTGGCATGTGGTGCGTGGAAGGCGTCTGGGCCGGCTGTATCGAGGTGGTTTCCTACGAGCCAGTGGAACGCGATGGCAAACGCATTCGCTTTGAAAATGTCGGCAGCATCGTGGCCGGCTGCGGAAGCGCCGGAAGCCTGATTCCACCGCACGAATTTCATACCATCCGGAACATCGACCCGACTGACGCAGCGGTCTCGGTGCACATCTACAGCGGCGCCATGACACAATGCACCATGTACAACGACGAAGGCGACAACTGGTACCGTCCTGAGACCAAACAATTGCAGCTCGACGCCGCCTAGGCCATCAGCATAACCTGATTTTTCTGGCCTGAATTCAACGGCACAGCTATACTACGCGCCGGTCTTCGCACCGAATTTCGTAATGCCCTTCAATGCCGGAGTGGCGGAACTGGTAGACGCGCCGGATTCAAAATCCGGTTCTGGAAACAGAGTGAGAGTTCGAGTCTCTCCTCCGGCACCATCTCCTTTTAGCTGCTCTAGCAGCATAAGATACCCTGAAAACTTTGAGTTGTGATTTGCAGTTTCCGGAAAGGAACTGGAACTGCATGGCAGTTTATAAGATGTCCGCTTTCGGCCAAAAGCGGAACTCTATAACGCACAGGGGTCGCCATTGCCCCACGCATCCTAACCCGTCGTGGCTGTCCTGGTTCTTGGCTTTTTTTGCCAGCGCCATGATTTAGCACTACTCTGAAATAGGGTTCGGGAAGGCAATACAGAGTTTGTCAGGAAGACCTCCAATATGAATATAACCAAATCCAAACGATTTAGATCAGCCATTTGCCTGATGCAGGTGGCACTGATGTTCTCAGCCACTCATATATTTGCAGCCATGGAGGATGACAGTGCCTGGACGCTGATTTCTGAAAAAAGCGTTCAAAACCAATCGGCTGCTGCCAGCCACCAATTGGTCAATCCCTCAAAGTACCAAAAAGCACAACTGGATTTGGCCCGCTTCAGCCAGCAAATCAAGGCTGCCAGCCAGGGAGCTACCGGGTTGATCGTAATTATTCCCAACCCCGATGGCGGTCTTGAGCGATTCAGAATCACCCCAGCGGGTGATATGCATCCGGACCTGCAATTGTGGTTTGCCCGGGAAGGCATGCCCATGCAAACTTACAAGGGCGTGAGTCTGGACAAGCCGGGCAACACCATCAGAATGGACTTCGGTGGACCGGGCGGTTTGCATGCCAGTGTTTTTTCAGTGGGCAAATCCTATTATGTCGACCCCTTGTTCAAAAACGACACGGAAAATTATGCCAGTTATTATCGGCATGATTACCCGTCCAGTGACGATCCCCTAAGCTGCCAGCTACACGACAAACCGGTTGATCAATCATGGCCCGCAGAACTGCAATCAACTGGCGAATCCCAGGACGTCGTTGCCGGTACTGACGGCAATATACGTACCTTCCGACTGGCTGTTGCAGCCACCGGCGAGTACACCCAATTTCATGGTGGGACTACGGTAGCGGGGCAAGCTGCTATCGTCACTTCGGTATCCAGGGTAAATCAAATATACGAAAGAGACCTTTCCATTCACATGGAATTGATCGCCAACAATATCTCATTGGTTTACACCAACCCTGCAACAGACCCATACACCAATGGTAATGGCGGTACGATGCTGGGTGAAAACCAGGCCAATATTGACAGTGTGATTGGTAGCGCAAACTATGATATCGGGCATGTGTTCAGTACCGGTGGTGGCGGTGTCGCTTATCTTGGGGTGATTTGTAACGCGGGCTTTAAAGCGGGTGGTGTAACCGGTCGCGGCGCCCCGGTTGGTGATCCGTTTGATATCGATTTTGTCGCGCACGAAATGGGCCATCAATGGGGCGGCAACCACACTTTCAATTCGCCCCTGGGTTCCTGTAGTGGCGGAAATCGTTCAGAGCTAAGTGCATATGAACCCGGCAGTGGCAGCACCATCCAGGCCTATGCGGGTATTTGTGGCGCGGACGATTTACAACCCAACAGTGATG
>DATFLY010000061.1:0-16845 GCA_035267185.1 Lysobacterales bacterium
GGTCCTTGAATGATTTGTTATGCAGCATTCTCAAGGCAACCTCTTTTTCTCGGTTGGCGCATCCAGCAACCGCTGCATTTTCGCCCACTTCGTTTCTTGTCCAGAAAGAATTGCCACGTAGTTTTGCTGAATATCCCTTGCGACCTTTGGTATCACAGTCTCCAGCTTCTCAGGAGGAAACATGTTCCCATGATATCCACTCACTCCCCCAAAGAAATGGCGGTCAATATGAAGGTAGCTATATTTTCGGTTTGCCATCAAAAACAAAACCTCGAACTGCATATCGAGGTATTGAACCCTAACCTCCAAATTGTGAGAGCGATAAATC
Organism: Lysobacterales bacterium; assembly: GCA_035267185.1. Classification (GTDB taxonomy): domain Bacteria; phylum Pseudomonadota; class Gammaproteobacteria; order Xanthomonadales; family SZUA-36; genus JAUIBE01. The sequence continues at coordinate 329 of DATFLY010000061.1, forward strand.
AAACGCCACCCATCTTTAAAAGAGCTTCCACCGGTCACCCACCGATCATCCAGGCGAAAACCAAGGCCAGAAAGAAAGCCAAAAGCCTGCTCGGCAAATTCAGGGCTCACCTGAATTGGATGGAGTTCAGTCACGCTATTCGCGCTCTCTGATTGCATAACGTCCGAATTAAGCGGCGCCATTTATGGCGTCCGCCTTGAATGATTTGTTATGTGGCACGTGCTTCAATCTCGGAAATCCTCTCAGCAAAACCCCATTGCCTGCCTGCCCCAAGCATAGCGGCCCGGCGGAAAACACCCAAATCAGACGAAGCTCGCGGCCGACACAGAAAGAGTGAGCGGACCTAATTCCGCCGCAGTTCACCCAACTCCTGGCCACCAACACAGCCTATTGCTGACGATCTTTAATCCTGGACAAGAGTCGAAAAATTGATCCCCTGGAATCCCTTCGTGATCCACATAACGTCCGAATTAAGCGGCGCCATTTATGGCGTCCGCAGCAGCCACTTCTTTTTGTGGCTGCTGGTCCTTTAATGATTTGTTATGTTTCATGGCCTACCGGTAGAACCGCCTTGTATCGAAAAGCCTGAAGAAAAAACCTAAAGTTCCAGTCCAGATCGCTGTCCAAAGATCTCGTGACCTGGTTGGTGCCAAAAGACCAAAAGTGGCTGACAGAATCGTGAGTATCCACACCAGCCCGAAACCACTGCCGAAAAGGGCCAATGAAATACGGCCCAATATGAAGCCAAAGAAAAAACCGCAAACCGCAGCGATGAGAAGCGCAATGAGTCTATCTCCCCATTCTTCACCGCCTGATTTCTCTGATGTAAACATAACTACAAGTAATTGTCTTGAATGCTATTAAGACAATTTTGGTGGAAGAATGTTTGGTTCATCTTATCCAAGCCCCTGATTAGAAAACCTATTCTCTCGCAGATGTAGGACTAAATGCGAATGCGGCGCGCTGTTACGAGCAAATTTCTTACATAGGGTGTTCTTGTTATCGCACGATTTCCCGCTCTAAACGAGCGTAGTCTGATTGATTTGGAGGTGTATCGTGCGTGGCCTTTTAACAGAAACCCGTAAGGCAATACGAGTCAGGCAATACAGCCTGGCTACAGAGCGCATTTATCTGGGGTGGTGCCGCAGATTCATTCGTTTTCATCATCCCAGGCATCCTCGAGATGTTGGCAAGATCGGTGTGGAAGCTTTTCTGAGCCACCTTGCCCTTGATCGCCAGGTGTCACCCGCCACTCAGAATCAGGCTCTTCAGGCGTTGCTTTTCATGTATCGCCAGGTGCTGGAGATCGATTTACCCTGGCTGGACGACGTGGTTCGCGCCAAGCCGAAGAAACGATTACCTGTCGTTCTTAGTCGCACCGAAGTTCTCTCGCTTCTGGAAGGTGCTTCGGGCGAAGCGAGATTGCCGGTGCACCTGCTCTACGGATCCGGACTACGTGCCATGGAATGTCTTCGTCTACGGATTGGTGATCTGGATGTCAGCCGTAAAACGATAAGGGTTCATTCAGGTAAAGGAGGTAAAGACCGGGTTACCGTTCTGCCTACTGGGTTAAGTGATGCCTTGAAGGCGCAGGTTGATTGGGTAAGAAAGCTGCATAAGAAAGACCTTGACGCAGGCCTGGGGGAAGCCAGGTTACCACTCTCTCTACAGCGTAAAATCGGTAAATCAAGCCATGAGTTTCACTGGCAGTTCTTGTTTCCCAGCCAGGTTGTATCGACCGACCCCAGAAATACTGTCTGGCGCAGCCGCTGGCACTTGCACGCCACAACTTTGCGGCGCGCTGTATCGACTGCTGCAAGACGGGCCGGCATCCAAAAACGGGTAACCTGCCACACGCTGCGCCATTCATTCGCAACACACTTACTGGAGTCCGGCACGGACATTCGGACCATTCAATGTCTGCTTGGACATTCCAGTGTTCAGACAACAATGATTTATACCCATGTAGCCAGGCGTGGCGTGCTTGGCGTCTTGTCTCCCCTGGACCAGGACAGGTCATGAACCCGACGGTCTTTCGTGAGGCGGGCTATCGGTTCTTGTTCTTTTCGAGAGAGGAACCGAGGGTCCATGTCATCTCAGGTTGAGATCACTAACATCTCATCACATGGAGTTTGGCTCCTGGCCAGTGATGAAGAGTTGTTCTTGTCATTCGAAGAGTTTCCCTGGTTCAAAAATCAGACAGTGGGCGCCATCCAGAATGTCGAGGAAACAAGGCCTGGCCACTTTTATTGGCCGGATATTGATGTCGACATCTCTGTCGAGATCATCAAAAATCCTGAGAAGTTTCCACTTAAAGCAAAGACTAACTAGCGCCTAATCCTTTCGGGCACGAAAAACGCCGGCCTGGTTGCCCGGGCCGGCGTCGGTGTTCCCTTACTGCTCAGATTAACGTTTCAGTTTCTTACGCAACTGCTCAAGTGCCCGAAGTTGTGCCATGGCTTCTGCCAGCTTGGCTTGCGCTTCTGCAATATCCATTTCTCCGGCACGATCCTGTAATTCGCGCTCTGCTTCTTCCTTGGCGCGACTGGCTGCGGCCTCATCAAGATCATCAGCGCGTGTCGCGGTATCCGCTAAAACAGTGACGATATGCGGCTGTACTTCCAGGATGCCGCCACCCACCACGAAAAATGCTTCTTCGCCGTCAGGTTGCGCCACACGCACCGGGCCCGGTTTAAGCTGCGTGATCAGCGGCGCATGGCGCGGACTGATGCCCAGCTCACCCACCATGCCGGTGGCGTAGATCATCGATGCCTCTCCTGAGAAAATCTCCTCGTGGGCGGAAACGATGTCACAACGAATTGTTTTACTCATATCAAAGGCTCCCCGCAAAGAACCTGAAGAAAGGATAATTTTCCGAGAGCAAGGCGCACGAAACAATCGGAAGCGGAATGTACATTATCAGTACCTGAGCATTCAGATTGTGAGTGCAACACAGCTGTCGGGAAATTAGTCATCTTCAGGCGGCTTTTTCCTGGAGTTTCTTATCCCGCTCAACCGCTTCTTCGATGCTTCCCACCATGTAGAAAGCCTGCTCGGCGAGGTGATCATACTCACCTTCCACGATGCCCTTGAAACCGCGAATGGTGTCTTTCAAAGACACGTACTTACCAGGCGCCCCGGTGAATGTCTCGGCCACGAAGAAGGGCTGCGACAGGAAACGCTGTACTTTACGTGCGCGCGCAACGGTCTGCTTGTCATCTTCGGAAAGCTCGTCCATGCCGAGGATCGCGATGATGTCTTTCAGCTCTTTATAGCGCTGCAGTACCGACTGCACTTTACGCGCCACGTCGTAGTGCTCGGTACCGATCATGTTCGGATCGAGCAGACGCGAGGTTGAATCCAGCGGATCAACAGCTGGGTAAATTCCCTGCTCGGCGATGTTACGACTCAGTACGAGTGTCGCATCAAGGTGAGCAAAGGTGGTTGCCGGGGACGGATCGGTCAAATCATCGGCCGGTACGTATACCGCCTGGAAGGAGGTGATGGAACCGGTCTTGGTTGAGGTAATGCGTTCCTGCAGCAAGCCCATTTCCAGGGCCAGTGTCGGCTGGTAACCAACCGCTGAAGGCATACGGCCCAGCAGCGCTGATACTTCCGTTCCGGCCAGTGTGTAACGGTAGATATTATCGATAAACATCAGTACGTCACGGCCTTCATCACGGAAACCTTCAGCAATGGTCAGTCCGGTCAGCGCCACGCGCAGCCTGTTTCCTGGCGGCTCGTTCATCTGGCCGTAAACCAGAGCAATCTTGCTGAGTACGTCAGCCTCCTTCATCTCGTGGTAAAAGTCGTTACCCTCACGGGTACGCTCACCCACGCCAGCGAATACTGAGTAACCACTGTGCTCAATCGCGATGTTTCGGATCAGTTCCATCAGCGTAACGGTTTTACCAACACCGGCACCACCGAAGAGGCCAACTTTACCGCCCTTCACGATCGGCATGACCAGGTCGATAACCTTAATGCCGGTTTCAAGAATTTCATTACCGCCAGCCTGCTCTTCGTAGCTTGGCGCCTTGGCGTGAATCGGACGACGCTCTTTCTCGCCGATGGGGCCAGCCTCGTCAATCGGGCGACCCATCACGTCCATCACACGACCCAGGGTTTCCTGTCCAACCGGTACCGAAATCGGTGCGCCGGTGTTGGTCACTGGAATGCCACGCTTGAGTCCATCGGTTGAACCCAGGGCGATTGAGCGTACAACGCCGTCGCCCAACTGCTGTTGTACTTCCAGCATGATGTCGGTGCCATCAACCGTCAGGGCGTCGAATACCCTGGGCATCGAATCGCGTGAAAACTCGGTGTCAACGACAGCGCCGATGACCTGGACAATGGTTCCTTTGCTCATAACTCTTTCCTGTTCTCTCGTTAACCCGTCGCAGCGGGTGGGTCCCGGTCTTCGCTATTCGCGAAACCGGGATGACGAAAGTTTTCTTCCGTCGCTTCAATTTGTCATCCCGGAATCTGTCCGGGGTCGCGGCTAAAAGCCGTTCCTACACTCTTCGTCATCCCGGAATCTGTCCGGGGTCGCGGCTAAAGGCCGCTCCTACCCCTTCGTCATCCCGGAAATGCAGCGCAGTCTTCATTTTCAGGTACGGCTTTCTTCTTTTCGAAAGAAGTGCCTGGAAATGGCCGTCGCGCGTAGCATTATCCGGGATCCAGGATTGGCGGCAGCGTTAAACTGCTGCTGCACCACCCACGATCTCTGAAATCTCCTGCGTAATCGCTGCCTGGCGAGCCTTGTTGTAGGCCAGGGTCAGCTCGTCAATCAAATCACCGGCATTGTCGGTAGCATTCTTCATCGCGATCATGCGGGCGGCATGTTCTGAAGCGGTGTTTTCAAGTACTGCCTGATACACCAGTGCTTCGATGTAACGCACCAGCACCGAATCAAGGAGTGTTTCGGCATCCGGCTCGTAAATGTAATCCCAGATATCACGAACTTCTTCATCATCGGTCGGCGGCAGCGGCAATAACTGATCCATTACCGGTTGTTGCGTCATGGTGTTTACAAAACTGTTGTACACCAGGAACACACGGTCAATTTCCTGTTCGCGATAGGCATCCAGCATGACTTTTATTGAACCGATCAGATCTTCGATCTGCGGTTTTTCACCCAGGCCGCTGGTGTGGGCCATGATATTAACCTTGACTCGCTTGAAGAATGAACTTGCCTTCTTACCCAGCGTGATCAGGCTTGCTTCAGCACCTTCTTTCTGCCGCGACGCGATGTCATTGATCATCAGCTTGAACAGGTTGGTGTTCAGGCCACCGCACAGGCCGCGATCGGTCGAGATCACGATGTATCCCACCCGGTCATTACGTTCGTGTTCAATGGTGAACGGATGACGATATTCCGGATTGGCGCTGCCAAGGTGACCGATCACACGTTTCATCATGCGCGCGTAAGGCCTGCTCTCCGCCATCATTGCCTGCGAGCGGCGAATTTTGCTGGCCGAGACCATCTCGAGCGCTGAGGTCACCTTCTTGGTGTTCTCAATACTCTTGATCTTGCCGGTAATTTCCTTGGCGCCTGCCATGATTTGCTCCCGTCAGCCCTTTCTTACCAGCTACCCGTTGACTTGAACTCTTCGACTGCCGCTTTGAGCTGGCCTTCGATGTCATCGTTCCAGTCACCGCTTGAAAGGGTTTCCATCACGCCTTCCTGGGCGCTGTTCATGTAGTCGATCAATGCAGACTCAAATGAAGTGATCTTTTCCAGTGCGACATCATCGAGGTAGCCACGATCAGCGGCATACAGCGATACCGCCATTTCGGCGATCGACATGGGCGCATACTGTTTCTGCTTCATCAGCTCTGTGACTCGCTGGCCACGGTCAAGCTGGCGACGGGTGGCTTCATCAAGATCGGATGCAAACTGCGCAAAGGCCGCAAGCTCACGATACTGCGAAAGGGCCAGACGGATACCGCCACCCAGCTTCTTGATGACCTTGGTCTGGGCTGCACCACCCACACGGGATACCGACAGACCGGCGTGAACCGATGGGCGGATACCCGAGTTGAACATGTCGTTGTCGAGGAAGATCTGGCCATCCGTGATCGAGATCACGTTGGTCGGTACGAAGGCCGATACGTCACCTGCCTGGGTCTCAATGATCGGCAATGCCGTGAGAGACCCGGTTTTTCCGGTGACTTTACCTTCAGTAAATTTCTCAACGTAGTCTTCGCTGACTCGCGCCGCACGTTCGAGCAGGCGTGAATGCAGGTAGAAAACATCACCCGGATACGCTTCACGTCCCGGTGGACGACGCAGCAGCAGGGATACCTGTCGATATGCCCAGGCCTGCTTGGTCAGATCATCATAAATAATCAGGGCATCTTCACCGCGATCGCGGAAATACTCACCCATGGTGCAACCGGAGTACGGTGCGATGTACTGCATGGCGGCCGATTCGGAAGCGCTGGCGTTGACCACGATGGTGTTCTTCATTGCGCCGTGCTCTTCGAGCTTGGCAACCAGGTTGGCAACGGTCGACTGCTTCTGGCCGATGGCCACGTAGACACACTTAATGCCTGAGTTGGCCTGGTTGATGATGGTATCGATGGCAATCGCGGTTTTACCGATCTGGCGGTCACCAATGATCAGCTCGCGCTGGCCACGACCAATCGGCACCATGGCATCGATTGACTTCAGGCCGGTCTGTACCGGCTGATCAACTGACTTACGCCAGATCACACCGGGCGCAACCTTTTCAATAGGCGAGTAGCCCTCATTCTCGATCGGGCCCTGGCCATCAATCGGGTTACCCAGGGCATCAACCACGCGTCCCAGCAACCCGGGGCCATGCGGCACCTCGAGAATACGGCCGGTGCACTTGACCGTATCGCCTTCGGTGATGTGTTCGTAATCACCCAGGATTACTGTACCCACCGAATCACGTTCGAGGTTTAGCGCGAGGCCGAAAGTATTCTGGGGAAACTCGATCATCTCACCCTGCATGGCGTCTTCCAGGCCATGGATACGGGCGATACCGTCGGACACGCTGACTACGGTGCCCTCGTTGCGGGTTTCAGAGCTGACATTCAGCTCTTCTACGCGCTTTTTGATCAGGTCTGAAATTTCGGATGGATTCAGTGTTGTTTGCATAACTATATTCCAATCAAGTTTCGCGCCTTCAGGACGCGAGGCTTTGTTCCAGTTTCTTCAGTCGACCGAGCAGTGAGCCATCAATCACCTGGTCACCCGCATAAATAATGGCGCCACCAATGACACTCTGGTCGATTTCGTTGTCGAGCTCGATGTCCGCATCAAATCGTTTGGAGAGCGCGCTTCGCAGCTTGTCTTCCTGTTCGGATTCCAATGGAACCGCAGACACGACTCGCACCTTCAAACGACGCTCGGCTTCCTGGCGAAGTTCGCTGTAAATTTCTGCGATTTCTCCCAACAGGATGAGCCGGTCATTGTCTGCCAGCACAGAAAGATAGTCCTGGAAACGATCGTTGAACTGCTCATCGGCAATGTCAGACACCAGGCTTGTCGCTTGCTTCGCGTTAACCTGTGGGCTTTCAATCAGTTCCGCGATGCGCTTATCACCAACAATGGTTGCAGCCAGTTCCAGCATGCTGTCCCATTTCGCCAATCCATCGCCTTCTTTGGCGAGCTGGAAGGCGGCCTTGGCGTATGGTCGTGCGAGTGTCGTCAGTGCGCTCATATTTCTGCGATCAGCTTGTCCAACAGTTCACGGTGGGTGTTTTCATCGACCTCTTTTTCGAGAATCTTTGAAGCGCCCGTGACAGCCAGGGCTGCTACCGCACCGCGTAACTCTTCACGAGCCTGGTTGGCTGCCTGCGAGATTTCAGCCTCGGCGGCTGATACCGAACGCGTTTTTTCCGCGTGTGCATCTTCTTTTGCCTGGTCCAGGATCTGTGAGTGACGCTGATTTGCCTGATCTACGATCTGCGAAGCCTTGTCTTTGGCTTCCTGTAACTGCCCATCAATCGTGACCTTGGCCTGTTCGAGCTCTTTTTCCGCGCGATCGGAGGCCGCGAGGCCTTCCGCGATGCGCTCGCGACGCTCGTCAATTGCCTTGAGCAATGGTGGCCAGATGAATTTCATGCAAAACCACACGAAAATCATCATGGCGATCGATTGCAGTATCAAAGTGGCATTGAGATTCATGCCGTTTCCTCTGTCATTTGTTCGACATTCCTGTCATGGCCGGGCGGTACTCCCATGTAGGAGCGGCGCCTCGCCGCGACCGGTCTCTTTAGCCGCCCAGGGCGTTCTGGAGCTGACCAATGAACGGGTTGGCGAACGTGAAGAACAGCGCGATACCCACACCAATCATGGCGACAGCATCGAGCAGGCCGATGGCCAGGAAGAATTTACCCTGCAGCATCGGAGCAAGCTCCGGCTGACGGGCTGAACCTTCCAGCAGACGACCGCCAAGAATACCCACACCGACACCTACGCCGAGTGCACCCAGACCAATCAAAAGGCCAATGGCAATTGCGGTCATACCAATAACGAACTCCATGTTTAACTCCTGTTAAATAATTTCTTGTAAAATTTCTCTGACTTTCCCCGTCATCCCGGAAACGCGAATAGCGTTATCCGGGACACACTTTCTCGCTCTCTTCCCTGTCGCGGCTTAAGCCGCTCCTACATACTTATTCTGTCGTGCTTTAAATCTGTCGCGGCTAAAGCCGCTCCTACATACTTATTCTGTCGTGCTTTGAATCTGTCGCGGCTAAAGCCGATCCTACAATTCTTATTCTGTCGTGCTTTGAATCTGTCGCGGCTAAAGCCGCTCCAACTATCTGTACCTACAACCAAAGCTGTAGGAGCGGCTTCAGCCGCGAATTCTAGTGATGCTCTGTGGCCATACTCAGGTAGACGATGGTCAGCATCATGAAAATAAACGCCTGCAACGTAATCACGATCAGGTGAAAAGCCGCCCAGCCAAAGTGCATCAATTGCCCGCCAAGGAAGGCCATCCCGCCGACCAGCAACATTTCCACCGCAAGCAATATCAATGTCTTTTTATTGCTGAGAATGTCTTTCATGTTCAGCCACAAAGTGGCGAACACCGTCGCGGTAGCAGCAATCCAGAACCATGCCGGAATGTGCTCTCCGAACACTGAGCTCAGCCCAATTGAGAACCAGGCCGACCCGGCGGTGAATACCAGTGCGATCAGGATAAATATCAATTCACCTGCGTAGAGATTTCCGAACAGTCGCAGGCCCAGCGAAACCGGCTTGGCGATCAGGGACACAAGCTCCAGCACCAGGTTGAATGCCATCACGAAAGGCCATACGAACTTCGGCATGCCAAGTTCTTTCGGGTTGAGCGGATTCATCACCAGTTCACCAACGAACCCGCCAACGCCCTTGAATCGCACACTGTATATGATGATCAACACAAACACCGTGATCGCCATACCCATGGTGGCGTTGACATCCGTGGTTGGCACCACCTTCTGATATTCGATGCCCGCCTGTGATGCCACCCACGGCAGCCAGTCAACCGGAATCAGGTCCATGAAGTTCATGAAGAAAATCCAGACGAACAGCGTAAGCGCCAGGGGCGCAATCAGACGGCTGGTACCGTGAAATGACTCGCGGACGCTGGTGTCTACGAACTCAATGATCATCTCGATGAAAGACTGGAAGCGTGTCGGTACACCGGAATTTGCGGCTTTTGCCACGCTTCGGAAAAACAGGAAGAATCCGAAACCAAGAAACATCGCCCAGAAAATTGTATCGACGTGGAAAGCCCAGAAACCCATTTCTGCAGCTTCTTCAGCACCATGCGCAAAACCCCAGCCATTTTCGGGATGTTTCCCATAGGTCAGGTTCTGAAGGTGATGCTTGATGTACTCACCGGCTGTGAGATTTTCGCTGGCGCCCGCCATATTTTAAGGCCTTGTTTTTTCCTGTCTGTTTAGCAGCTGACTGTTTATTTGGGCAGCTTGCGTGCGGTCAATTTTTCCCCACCGGGGATGTGTAGTCCAAACTCTTAAAATCAAGGGCAAATATCACCCAATCTGCAATTTAATTAAATACTTAGCTGAATGCCCGCATCAGCGTGCCCCAACCGACCACCATCGTGACGATCATGCCGAGGAAAAAATACCCCGGAGCCAGTGGTTTAACGAACACAAAAATCAGCCCGCAAAGCACGCCCACCAACAGCAGCTTGCCGAATTCGGCGAGCGTAACTGTCCTGAGGAAAGCCGCAGTATCCCCGCCAAGCTTTCGCAGGGTCACCATCTTGAAGATCAGCCCTGGCACAAATACGGCCAGGCCTCCAAGCAAAGATGATTTTGCGGCGATGGACCCAACCAACAGGAGCACCGCTGCCAAACCCAGCAACACGAACACCTGAATCCTCAAACCACTTTTCAGTCGTTGCGCCAACCTGGAAACATCCAGGTGGCTCGTGGTGACTGCCTGATCGGATTGAGTGCCGGACATAATCCTTCCCTGACCGGATCCGACATTCACAGAATCGCGGACAAAGACCGCGCATTTTAGCATCAAGGCCATCAGAGGAAAAAGGGGAATGTGCGTCTTTTTTCCGTCTGCGCTGTAAAACTCCAAAAATCTCCTATATTTAAGGTAGCAGCCAAACTGGCTGCCTTAAAACCTAATGGGGAACCTTTAAATGCGAATTCTTACCCTCCTTAATTCGTTAATACTCCTGGTATTTTCCACAACTGTCCTGGCGGCGCCTGTCAATCCTTTGAACTGCTTCTGTTCGTTCGATGCTGTTCTTCCCGACGGCATGGGATTAGTGGATGCTACCGAGTGCCAATTCACCGAAGAGACCGGTCTCGTTAAAGAACGTGGTGAACGCGGTGCTTTTTCAGAAACGCTTTCGTTTGTGGGCGGTGCCGGCCAGGCTTGCGCGACCTTGCGTGTTAGAAAGTTCAAGAACGGAAATGAGAACATGTTCGGTTGTTCTATCTGGATTCAAGAATCCACCTCCGACCTTGAACCGAACTGCATGGCTGCAAATCCCAGGAATTTGCCGGTTCAAAATTTCAGCAACATCTCTCGCAGGAACATGAGGGCCTGTCAAAGGCTTCTCGACGATGTTGCAGAGCAGGTGGATGTTCTGCCGGACTGCAGGTTGCCGTAGCAAAAAAACCTTCTGAAAGGATTCAGTCTTTAATGTTTAACCGCTGCAGGATGCCTTCGAACTCGTCGGCACTGTTGTAGCTGATCGTCAGCCGGCCCTTTCCGGAGGGTTTGTGCTGGATACGAACGCGGGCGCACAAGGATTCTTCCATTCGGTCCTGTATCCGCTTGATATCAGGGTCGACGCGCCTGGAGTGTGATTGGGGTGGTTTCTGAAGCCTGCGAACCAGCGCTTCAGTTTCCCGTACCGAAAGGGATTTTCTGACAACCTCACGGGCAGCCTGAACCTGTTGGCTCTCATCCAGGGCCAGCAGGGCGCGTGCGTGCCCCATTTCCAGGAGCCGCCCGTCGACCATATCCTTGACCTCCTGCATCAGTTCAAGAAGTCGCAGCAGGTTGGACACCGCTGCACGCGAACGGCCAACAGCCTCAGCTGCTTCACGATGGGTCATGTGGAATTCGTCGATCAGTCGCTTCAGCGCCGAGGCTTCTTCCAGCGGATTCAGGTCTTCGCGCTGAATGTTCTCGATCAGCGACATGGCCACGGTGACATCGTCAGGCACATCGCGAATCACCGCCGGAATTTCATCCAGCTCCGCGATCTGGGCGGCCCGCCAGCGTCGTTCGCCGGCAATCAGTTCGAATCGGGTTCCGTCAGCCGCGTCTTCCACCTCTCGCACCACCACGGGCTGCACAACCCCCTGGGAACGGATGGATGCAGCCAGTTCCTCGAGTTTTTCCTCGTCAAAAACTGACCGGGGCTGGTATCGACCCGGACGAATATGCTCGAGTGGTAACTGGCGGAGTGAATCTTCCCTTGGCTTATCGACGTTTTTGAGCGTGCTTTCGCTGAGCATGGAGCTCAGGTTACGACCAAGGACAGGTTTTTTTCGGGTAGCCATGATTGATGAATTTCTATGTTTAGCGGACTCAGACTTGATGTTTTTGTTTCCAGGCAAGGCCCGAGGCTTGAGAAAAGCGGAGTGTACACGATAGTACATGAGCATTTTCGAGAGCCGGGAACACCGCCTGGGAGCAAAACATCATGTTTGAGCGTTTCTGCGCAACATTTCGCCAGCCAATGCCTTGTATGCAACTGAACCCTGGCAATTGGGATCGTACAACAACACCGGCACACCATAACTGGGGGATTCGGCAATCCGGACATTTCGGGGGATCAGTGTCCGGTAAACCCGATCACCGAAATTCTCGATCAATTGGTCCGATACGGCACCGGAAAGGTTGTTGCGGCTGTCATACATGGTGCGAACCAGGCCCTCAATCTTAAGGTCGGGATTGATTGAGGCTCGCACCTGCTCAACTGTATTCAGAAGGGCTGTCAGACCCTCAAGCGCATAATACTCGCACTGCATCGGGATCAGCAGTCCATTGGCGATCGAAAGCGCATTGAGTGTCAGCATATTCAATGAAGGCGGGCAGTCAATAAACACCCAGTCGTATTGATCACTGACCGGATCAAGGGCCCTCTTGAGCGCAAATTCCCGCTGATCCTCCTGCATCAGGAACATCTCAGCAGCTGTCAGATCACCGTTTGCAGGCAGCAGATCAAGGCCAAGGGACTCGGGCTTCAAGACAGTGTCTGACAAACCGCGCTCACCCATCAGCACTTCACAGGCAGAAGCCATCAGCTTGCGAGGTTCAATGCCACAACCGGTGGTGGCATTTCCCTGTGGATCCAGGTCAATCAGCAGGACACGCTTTCGCATACTGGCAAACGCAGCAGCGAGGTTAACGCAGGTGGTGGTTTTGCCGACGCCACCTTTCTGGTTGGCAACGGCTATGATTCTGGCTGTCATATTGATCGAATTGTCACGTCAGGGACATAATGACGAGGTGGCGGTCCTCATGCAATCCCGGCACCGCAAGTTTCTCTGTTGCTTCAACCGAAATCCAGCCGGGCAGGGCACTGATCTCTTCATTGGGATGCCTGCCTTTCATGGCCAGCAGGCGCGATCGCGGCCCCAATAAATGGCGGGTTGATTCAGCATAATCGGCCAGCGAGGAAAACGCCCGGCTGACGACCACATCAAAAGGCGCAAGTGCACTGAACTCCTCTACACGCGCATGTTCAGTCTGAATGTTCTGCAGTTTCAGCTTTCTTGTCACGTGATTGAGAAATCGGATTTTCTTGTTGGTGCTGTCCAGCAAGGTCATATCCAGTTCGCTGTCCATGATCGCCAACGGAATTCCGGGCAGGCCTGCACCGGTGCCAACATCCAGGACCCGCCCCTGGACCCATGGTGCAACCGAAAGTGAATCAAGAATATGACGGATCACCATCTGCGCCGGATCTTCGATGGCCGTGAGATTGTAAGCGCGGTTCCAGCGTTTCAGCTCCGAAAGAAATTCAACGAGCTGCATGGCCTGGGCTTCCACCACCTGCTCTTGTGCTTCAACCAGCCGACCTTCGAATTTCGAGGTTCTGAGCCGCTTGATACCCCATAACAGTTCGTCCTGCAAATTCACCTCAATTGCGCCTTGCCGACTCAATCATCCGGGAGCATGAATGGCGGTGCTTTCATATCATCGACACAGGTAGTGTCCAGGTCCGCAGGCGAGGGGTTGCGAATGAACTCGAGCATCAGATCATCAAGGCAGCCTGACCCTTCAAGGCCCGAAGTATCATGAGGCATGATCTCAACATCCACGTGTCTGGCATGGTCAAACGAAGCTGCAATTCGCTCGCCATATTCTGTCGGCGTGATCGGATCCCGGCCGCCTGAAATCACCAGGGCCGGAATTTCGCTGCCCACCCAGACCAGGGGATAGTCCGGATGCGGTGGCAAGCCCCAGGTCTCGCATGCCATCTTGAATTCGTCAACAAAATACATCCCTGCAAACGTATCCCGGGAAGTTTCAATGGCTTCTTCCTGGTTAAAAAACACGGTCTCCTCTGGGCAGACAATGGAAAGATATTGCCCTTCGCTTACCGGCCGTGACGGTCGCTCGGGTACCGCAAGATCGAGAAATGGTTCAAAGTCGCCTTTGGCAGCGGAATGAATAACGAGTGGCAGTTGCCGTGTGTTGCTGACTTTCAACAAGCCAACATGTAATTCTTCCATGAAGCGATCACGCGTCACTTCAGTCTCTACAATTTCATCGCTGCCCGGGCGCCGGTATTTCACGCTTTCCGGGCCGGCATCCAGGTTGGAGAGCACAGAATCAAACTCGGCTGAAAGGTACGGATAGGCATTGGCGCATTCTTCATCTGCCTCACAATCCTGAAACAGTCCTTCAATTGAATCCTGGGAGAATCGTGCCCAGTCGATCGGTCTGCGATAGTCAAACAACGTTGGCACGGCGACGATGATGCTGCGCAGGCTTTCCGGGTATCTGTGTGCATAGGTGAGCATGAAGCGGGAGCCATAAGACCAGCCTGCAACGTCAAACTTTTCATACCCCAGCCACTGGCGGATGTCCTCAAGGTCATCAATGGCTTCAATGGTTGAGTAAGCACTCAGGTCGATGCGATTGGAGATGAGCTCATCCCTGCAGTCGCTGACCTTTCTTTCCGTATAGTAGGGTTCAAGAATCGGCACCTCGCGCATCGCATGGCAATAGAGGTTGCCTGACTCCCCGGTGCCCCTTTGATCGAACAGAACGATGTCCCGGTCCCGCCTGAATTCCTTCCCGATTTCAGTGTTCATGTAGAAGTACGCCGACGAAAGCATCGCGCGCCCCGGGCCGCCCTGGTGCTCGGTGATTGCCAGGTTTTTTGGGTTACCCGTAATCGCGGGGATGACAATGACTGAAATCGGAATGAATCCGGAATCGGGATCGCTTCGCTTCAGCGGTGCAAAGTAGACGCCACAAAGCAGTAACTCATCGACGCCCTCGATTAAGCATGTTTCAAGAGAAAGTCGTTCCGCTGCCAGCTGAACAAGCTCCGGACTCAAGCCATGGTCTGGCTTGTTTGTCACAGACCCACATGCGGAAATGCCGACAATCGCCAGAACTAATGCAAGCAATCTCACCTGTTGATTCCAGATGGCCGGAACGATTTAGTTCAGACCGGCTGAGGACATCTCGTGTGCGATCTTTTTGGCCACAGCCTCGGCAGTATCGGTGTGCTCAATATCCTTGGTCTCGGTGATGATTCGCCAGACAGCCTGCTGGTTGACCAGGTCATGGTAGCTGGATTCGACGTAGGCGGTAATGGTGAAGTCATCGATGTCCTCACCCCGGCGCACCGTGTAGACATCAACGCTGTAAGGCGCGGCCCATCCATATCCCATACCCGTGCCGACGTATTCAGCATAATAATCATCACGGATGTACTCATTGGCACGCCCGCCACCCGTGTAGAACATGACGACGACCGCATCCACACCGTCATTGGTGAGGATTTCAGTTGCCTTTTCGGTATCGATTCGACCCCGAATGCCACCGCTCATGCCGGGCAGGGTGCTGGAAGCCACCGCAGGGGTGCCCTTCTTTTTGAGGATTTTGGCGATGTCGACTTCAACTGCCTGGCGCATCAACGCATCAGGCAGAACCGCAACGACTGCCACTTTCTCCGGCTTACGTGTCACCGGCTCATCGGTTTGCCAGGAATTCACCAGCTTGGTTGGGGCACATGCGCTCAACACGAGCGCCAATCCAATCAGGATGGTGGATTGCAGCAGTTTCGAAATTCGAAAGTCGGTCATTGTCAGTCTCTCAGGCCAGGCTCATGCACCCGGCGTCAATATTCGTGGAGGGCATCTTACCTTTGCTGCTCCTGCATTGGAAACATCGCTTGTCTCATAACGGTATCTCTTCCGGCCTCCGGTAACGCTGAGCGCCTACACCCCAATGTCACCCTGGAAACCATCAGTCCAGGCAGACCCTTGTGCTTGTTCTTAAAAAACCTGGTGTGGGGGACTCTCACCGCGGCCAAAGTGTTTCACCTGGTGGATCCCGGCCCGGGGGCCGGGATGACGTAGTGAAGTGTGATCCCGGAAAGTGACGTTCCTGCTGCCCTGAAAATCCAAGTTCCCGTCATCCCGGAAGCGCGAATAGCGCTGTCCGGGACCCACTCTTTCACAAGGCGGATCAACAAACCCCGTCATCCCGGAAGCACGAATAGCGCTGTCCGGGACCCACTCTTTCACAAGGCGGATCAACAAACCCCGTCATCCCGGAAGCGCGAATAGCGCTGTCCGGGATCCACTTTCCCTCGGGGCGTGCCAAATCACCGACCATCACCTTGGAAGCGCCTCGCGGGGCAGACGCGACTGGACAATTCTGCAGGGATGCAGAATTAGCGTATTCAGGCCATGGACGGCCTGTATACGCGGGTCCATCAAGCGGCAACACGTGAGGGAAGTCCACCGTTTTTATGGTGGACCGCGGACTCAGGGGAGGGTTGGTGATATGACGCGCCTTCAAT
>DATFLY010000062.1:0-14397 GCA_035267185.1 Lysobacterales bacterium
TTGTGATCATGCAGATAGCCGGCGACGCTTTCGAAGCTGACGTTCCCCGCCTTGCCGCCTTTAACCTCTGCCCGAACCTCAACCAGCCCGCAGGGGCATTCCAGCATGAAGTGAGTCTCTCCTTCCATCGGATCGACAATACCCTGATCCACGACAAACCGGCCCAGCGCGATGGTTGCGTGACCACACATGCTGCTGTAACCACCGTTATGAATAAACAAAACCCCAAGGTCAGCAGAAGGGTCGCAGGCTGCGGTGGGAATGACACCATACATCTCTGCGTGGCCACGCGGTTCGCGCATCAGCAATCTCCTGAGATGGTCATGGTTTTGCTGTGCATCACGACGACGTTCAAGAATGCTGTCGCCCTGCAGTTCGGGATAGCCACCGGTCACGATCCGCACGGCTTCAGCACCAGTATGCATATCGGTAACCTGCAGTTTGATCTGTGTTCCCATACGCGTCATTGTATCTGCCATGCCAGCTATCCCGGGAACGAGTTGTGAAAATCTACAGCGCCAGTGATGTGGCTGAAAAACTTGCCTGGCCGGACCTGATTGCAAGTGTTGCACATGCATTTGCAGACCCGCCTGAGGTTCCACTGCGCGGGCATCATGATATTGATAAACAAAATTCGGGAGAAGTCACCCTGCTCACTATGCCAGCCTGGCGTTCTGACGAATACATAGGCGTAAAGCTGGTCAACGTGGTCCCCGGGAACAGTGAAAGAGGGCTTCCCACCGTGGTTGGCACATATGTGCTGATGTCTGCTCAAACCGGGGAAACACTTGCAATCATTGACGCACCAGAGCTAACCGCAAGAAGAACTGCAGCCACATCAGCCCTGGCCGCAAGCAAACTGGCTCATCCGCAGGCAAAACGACACCTGGTGGTAGGCGGGGGAAAACTTTCACCTTACCTCGCTGAAGCAATGCGCAGTGTTCGCTCAATTAAAGAAACAAGAATCTGGGCAAGAAATCCGGAGCAGGCCGAAATGGCCGCTGCAAAATCAGCTTCCAAGGTGGCGAATGACCTTGAATCGGCGGTCAGGCAGGCTGACATCATCAGTTGTGTTACCACGGCAACATCGCCGGTGGTTTTTGGCGCATGGCTCTCACCCGGTTCGCATCTCGACCTGGTCGGGGCCTTTCGCCCGGACATGCGCGAGACCGACGATGAAGCCATATGCAATTGTTGTGTTTTTGTCGACACCATTGAAGGCGCGTTGCATCAGGCCGGCGAATTGTCCGATCCGATTGAACGCGGTGTGATCTGCGCAGAGGATGTGCAGGCTGATCTGGCACAACTGATCACAGATGCGCATCCCGGGCGACAAAGCGATGAGCAGAAAACCCTGTTCAAATCAGTGGGCTCAGCAATCAGCGACTACGCCGCAGCCACCTGCCTGCTGGGGTAAAATTGCAGCATGCAGCAAAAGCTCAATGTTTCGATCAGCCCAGGCGATGCTCCCGGCCCAACCGGTGAATTCAGAAAGACCCACTATCCGGATACCAGCGATGCACAATGGAACGACTGGCGCTGGCAGATGCGCAATCGCCTGTCTTCTACGGCGGATTTGTCGCAGAAATTTGAACTGACAATTGCCGAAAAAGAAGCCCTGGCCTTCCCGGGCCGCCCTTTCCCGGTCAGCATCACGCCTTATTACGCCTCATTAATCGATAACCGGCCAGATGATCCCCTCAGAAAAACCATGATTCCGGTTGGAAATGAATTTGTCCGTGGTCCCGGCGAATACTCCGACCCACTTGGTGAAGACCCCAACAGTCCCGTAGCGGGACTGGTACACCGTTACCCGGACCGGGTTTTGTTCCTGATGACCGATCACTGCCCGGTGTATTGCCGATACTGTACCCGTTCCCGACTGGTGGGCGGAAATGCTGACTGGGCCATGACCAAAGCCAGTTGGCAGAAGGCGATCGACTACATAGCAGCACGCCCTAACATTCATGATGTTTTGATTTCAGGCGGGGACCCGTTGATTTACGGGGATCAAAAACTGGAATGGTTGCTCGGTCATTTGAGTGCGATCACGCATATCGATTTCATTCGTATCGGAACCAAAGTCCCCATGGTTCTTCCACAACGAATCACTCCGGAGCTTTGCAAAATGCTGGCTCAGTTTCATCCCCTCTATTTCAGCATTCATGTAACACACGAAAATGAACTGACGGCTGAATCACGGCAGGCCTGCGAGCTACTGTCGGATTCCGGCATTCCGCTTGGCAGCCAGACTGTTTTGCTGAAAGGCGTCAACGACAATGCTGATGCTCTGAAATCCATGTTTCGCAGACTTCTCAGGATGCGGGTCAAGCCTTACTACCTGCTGCAGTGCGACCCGATTGAAGGCTCTGCACATTTCCGGACACCCATCAAAAAGGGAATTGAAATCATGCGGGCGCTCAGGGGTCGTCTTTCGGGTTACGGGATTCCCCGCTTCATCGTGGACCTGCCGGAAGGTGGCGGAAAAATTGCACTGGAACCGGATTACCTTGAAAAAATTGAAAATGATGACTGGATTTTCCTGAGCGATCGAGATTCGAAGCATTACAAATACCATGATCCCGGAACTTCCCTGTGAACACAGCGCCATCCAAAACCATGGCCGAAGCCCAACTGGCGTCTGCAGTCCTCATGATCCGACCTGTACGTTTTCAGAGCAACCCACTGACAGCCGAATCCAACCATTTCCAGGGCCGTAACCCCCTGGCTCCAATGGAGCAGCAGGAAGCAGCTGCGGTGGAGTTTGAACAATTGGCAATCGCCCTGCGCAAAGCAGGCATTTCCGTTATCGATATCGATGATACTTTCGAGCCAAACACACCTGATGCAATATTTCCCAACAACTGGGTGAGCTTTCATAGTGATGGGACTGTTGTGCTTTATCCCATGGAAGCCAGCAATCGGCGCACAGAGCGGCGCCAGGACATTATTGAAACCCTTGCTGGTAAGCATGGCTTTCAGGTAAGCCGGATTGTTGATTTGTCACACCATGAAAATTCCGGGCAGTTTCTGGAAGGCACTGGCAGCATGGTCCTGGACCGCGTCAACCACGTTGCTTATGCCTGCATGTCATCGCGAACCTACCTGGGTCCACTGGGCGATTTTGCACAACAAATGGATTACGAGGTGATGGCATTTAATGCCGTCGATCGAAACGGTTCGGCGATTTATCACACCAATGTCCTGATGAATTTGGGTGAAGTTCTCGCAGTCATCTGTGGGGAGGCCATCAGGGACGAAATGCAACGTTCTGCTGTCCTGAAAAGGCTGGAAGAAACGGGCCACAAGATTCTGACGCTAAGCTTAGAACAAATGAACTCCTTCGCAGGCAATATGCTCGAATTGCGTTCAGGCACAGGCGAACGCGTGATTGCCATGTCGCAGCAGGCAATGGATGCCCTGACCCCAGCCCAGATCGGGACGATCACTCGTCACGCCCACATTGTAAGCGTCCCGATCAACAACATCGAAAGCTCAGCCGGCGGCAGCGTTCGTTGCATGCTGGCAGAGATCCATCTTCCTCGAAACAACTGATAAACGCCGCTGGACAAACTTCAACGCTGATTCAGCTGGTCAGGTCATTTCCGGAATGAATGGTTTCAGTATCGTAGATTCCTTCATCAGCCCCAAAAACTATTTTGCTGTATTAAGCCCAACCCATTCATGGTTTTGTTGGCTGATATGGCATACTTCTCCCCGACTTTTGAGGAGCCTTTGCCATTCAATGCACGCCAGAATCACCAGAAAAACCCAAAGAAACCGGATTTCACGGCTCACGTTGCTTGCATTGGCAGCACCCATGGTTCTGTTCCTGAACGCCTGCACCCAGTTTGGTCCTGGTCTTGTCAAAGCAGGACGCAACGACTACAACATCGCGGTCAGTCAAACCTCGAATGAGCAAACCCTGCTGAACCTGGTCCGGTTGCGCTACTCGGACAATCCCCTGTGGCTAAGCGTGGGCAGCGTGACCACCCAGTTCAACATCGCCAGCGGTGGAAGTGCCGGTTACGATCAACCCGAATCCGGGGATTACAACTGGAACCTTGGCGGGGCGGTGACTTATTCAGAAACACCAACCATCACATACACCCCGGTCGTTGGTGAGGCTTTTGTCCGAAACATTCTTCGTCCAATGGATTTCGACACTTTTATGCTGCTGGCAAACTCAGGATGGGATATTGATTCCCTGCTGCGGCTGACAGCCAGTCGTTTGAATGGCTTGCCCAATGCACCTACTTCAGAAGGCTCAACGCCTGAACTGGCTCCGGAATACAGGGACTTTGTCAGAGCGACCGGCCTGCTGAGAGTCCTCCAGACAAAAGATGCCCTTCGTTTTCGCTACCAGGACCCGGGCGAAGACACCATACCGACCCTTTATATCAGGGAGGATGCCCTGGATTGGCCGGAAGTGAGCCAGTTGCGCGAACTGCTGGGCCTGGAAGAGAAAAAGAGACTCTACAATTTACACATCATTGCCGACAAACAGAATCCTGTCTCCATCGGAATCGATTTTCGCTCACTGGCAGAGATGCTTCAGTTTCTTTCAACCTCGGTTCAGATCCCGCACGATGATATTGAAGCCGGCAGGGTCGTTGTCACCCGCGATGAATCCGGAAGAACGTTTGACTGGGAAGAAGTCACCGACGGCCTGTTTGCCGTCCACTCGCAGGACAAATCTCCGGATTATGCGGCCGTCGCTGTTCGCTATCGTGGCAGCTGGTTTTACATCGATGACTCCGATATGCACACCAAGAATACCTTCCGGCTGCTCAGCATGGTGGGTTCAATCCTTGCCGGCAAGACAGAACAGGATCCGCCACCTGTTCTGACAATTCCTGTTGGACGGTAACACCCTCCTTCACGCACCTGGCTCGATGCTTTGATGGGTTTGAATTGATGAGCGAGCTCAACTCCGAATCACAATCCGACGGAAATGATGCACCCGAATGGGCCAGGCAGATGCGGCGCCTGACAAGCCATCTGACCCATGACCTTGGTGGAGGCCCCCGGCCATGGAAGTTTGCCTGGGTGATCAATTTCCAAAAGGTTGGTACTTTTTTCTTTCTGGGCGGTCTGATGGCCTGGTACGACAACACCAGTACAGCGGCCTGGATCTACCTGGCATTGCATGGCAGCTATGGTCTTGCCTGGTTTATAAAGGACATCAGTTTTCCTGACCCTGCCTGGCAAATCAGGATCACAATCCCTGGCGGCCTGATGGCATTTGCGGGTGTGCTGGGATGGTACTGGGTTTTTGGCTGGTTGCTGATATCCGGCACGGCAAAGGCTGATTACCCATTGCCAGACGGGGCCTGGTTCGCGTTATGCATCACACTTTGTGTTCTGGGAACCACGCTGATGGTGGCTGCAGACGCACAGAAGTACTTCACTTTACGTGTCAGACCAGGCCTGATCACAAACGGCCTGTTTCGCCATATCAGGCATCCCAATTACCTGGGAGAAATGCTGATCTACCTGAGCTTCGCCCTGATGGTCTGGCACTGGCTTCCGTTTGTTGTGCTGGCCTGGGTCTGGCTTTGCTTGTTCACAGTCAACATGATCATGAAAGAAGCCAGCATGGCGCGCTACGCGGATTGGGCTGAATATCGAAAACGCAGCTGGTGGTTGATACCAGGAGTTTTTTAGTTTCGCATCCGGACCAAATCGAAGCTCCCGGCTGGCAATTCAACGTTAAACCACAGATTACATGACTTACTTCACACGCTATCTGGTATCAATTCCTATTGAATAACGTTCTTTCGCTGGAACCAGTTGTGTCTCGTTTTGAGCAACAGGAATTTGAATACCGGTTTTTTGACCTAAATATCTATCGTCAACTTTCAGAGGAGTTGAACATGTCCAGAATTCTTATCGTTTTTGTACTTGCTTTGGGCCTGTCGGCCTGTGGCAAGCAGGACCAGGCCACTGAGCAGCAGGCCGAAGCAGTGCCAGCTGCGGCAGAAGCCATCGAGGAAGTCAAAGAGGAAGTGGTTGAGGCAAAAGATGTCGACCTGATACCTCGCACCGTCATTTTCGGAAATGCCGATCGCACCATTGCCCGCATCAGCCCTGATGGTGCTCATGTCAGCTGGCTCGCACCTAAAGATGGTGTCATGAACGTCTGGGTAGCGCCGACCAGCGATCCATCCAATGCCAACGCCATCACAAATGACACCTATCGTGGCATCCAGTTTTACCAGTGGGCACCCAACAGCAAGTTTGTGTATTACACACAGGACGATGGCGGGGATGAAAATTTTCATGTGTACTCGGCCAATGTCGAAACCGGTGAAGTGGTTGACCTGACACCTGTGAAGGAAGGCAGTCGAGCAACCATCCAGGCCATTTCTTCTGAGCGTCCAAACCATATTGTCGTTGGTATCAATGAACGTGACCCGCAGGTGTTTGATCTCTATATCGTTGACGTCACCACGGGCGAACGCGAATTGTTGATGGAAAGCCCGGGCTACGCCTCGTGGATGATCGATAACAACCTGGTACCACGCTTCGGTCTGCTGCCAACGCCTGATGGTGGCGGCAACATCGTCGACATGGAAGGCAACCTGTTCGCAGAAATTGCAGCAGAAGACTTCCTGACCACCCAGGCTGTTGGATTTAACAAGGCCAATGACACTCTCTATTTCGTTGACAGCACCGGCAGGGACAAGGCCGCCCTGACCGCTGTCTCAATTGAGACAAAAGAAGCCACTGTTATGGCAGAAAACCCCAATGCCGATATTTCAGCGCTTTTGATGGATCAGCGAACTTACGAGCCTGTGGCTTACAATGCCGATTACCTCAAATCAGCCTGGTATCCGCTGAATGATGAAATCGCGTCTGATCTTGAAGCGTTGACTGCTGAGCTGAATGGCTCACTCAGCATCGTTGCAACCACCCAGGACATGTCAACCTGGGTCGTTCACAATGATTCATCCAACAAGCCTGGCGCCTATTTCATCTTTAACAGCGAAGATGATTCTGTTTCGGAAATGGTGGTTCAGCGGCCTGACCTGGCCGAATACGAACTGGCCGCGATGCAACCGGTCACCATCGCTTCGCGGGATGGCCTGGAACTGGTCTCATACCTGACCCTGCCACTTAATAGTGATGCAGATGGTGACGGACGTCCGGAAGAACCGTTACCCATGGTTCTCGCTGTCCATGGTGGTCCCTGGGCCCGGGATGCTTATGGCTACAACGCCTGGCACCAGTGGCTGGCCAATCGCGGGTATGCAGTCCTTTCGGTGAATTATCGCGGGTCGACAGGCTTTGGTAAGTCCTTTGTCCGCGGCGCCATCAAGGAGTTTGCAGGCAAGATGCATGACGACCTGATCGACGGTGTTGCCTGGGCCGTTGAAGAAGGCATTGCCGATCCGGACAAGGTTTCAATCGTCGGCGGATCCTATGGCGGCTACGCCACACTGATTGGTGTCAGCTTTACGCCTGACACCTTCGCCTGCGGCGTGGACCTGGTAGGCCCATCAAGCCTGGCAACCCTGATCGAAAGTTTCCCGGAGTACTGGAAGCCTTTCCTGCAGGGCACCTGGTACACCTATGTTGGCGATCCTGCCAATCCGGGAGAACGTGAAGACATGCTGGAACGCTCAGCCATCAGCCGTGTTGATGACATCAAGGTTCCATTACTGGTTGGACAGGGTGAAAACGACCCACGTGTGACCAAGCTGGAATCTGACCAATTGGTTGAAGCAATGGCAGAGAAGGAACTACCGGTGACATACGTCAACTTCCCGGATGAGGGACACGGATTTGCACGTCCTGAAAACCGGCTGGCGTTCTACTCAGTGATGGAAGGGTTCCTGGAGCGATGCCTGGGTGGACGCTCAGAGCCGGTCAATGATGCATTTGACGGCTCGACCATTGAAATTCTTCATGGAGCCGAACATGTAAGCAATCTGCCCGAAGCAGCAGGACGTTAATCGGCAGGACGCCAGAAAATCTGGCCAAGAATACCGGGAGCGATTGAATCGCTCCCGGTTTTTTTATGCGCACTCAAAATCCTCTTCACCAACCGGCTGGCACATATCAGGCCAGCCCTCCTGGCGCCAGAATTCAGGCAGGCGAAGACTCTCAAGATATTCTTTGGTTCGTGGCTCCGATCTGAACCTGTGACGATTTTCGACACTCCCAATTGGTGCGTACAGGTCCAGAACCGGAGATATATACCATTCAGGCCAGCCATCGGCTGCAGACTCAACAGCCTCGATCCACAGGTCGTACCGGCCGGCAAGGTAGATATAAGTTGGGATTTCGTCCAGCACAGCCATGACCTCGGGTTCAGGAGTGCCCCGGGCACCACTTGCCAGCCAGTCCAGAACCTTGAACGTGGTGTTCTTGCTGACTCGGATTTCGCCCATGGCCGTGACGAAATTCCGCGCCTCATCAAACCGCCCTTGTACCAGAAGGTTACCAAGTTGAGTGAGCTGAATATTGGGCAGGTCGGGATTAATCTCCAATGCAATTTGAATGTGTTTTTCCTTCAACTCAGTCTCACCCTCCACCATCAGAAGCATGATCATCGCATTGTGAAAAACAGGAACGTAGGGATCCAGCTCGATCATTCGCTCAGCGAAAGGCCGGGCAATGTCAGGTTGACCGGCAAATGTCAGCAGCGAAACGTAATCCTCCATGATGTCCGCTGAATCCGGATCCAACTCCAGAGCCTTGAGGTAATGCTGCTGCGCTTGTGCCCATTCAAACGAAAACAGAAGGTTATTGGCCATGGCGTGTATGGCTGAAGGAAGATTGGGGTCGAGATCCAGAGCCTGTTGCGCAGCCGCCAGACTCTTACCCATGATGTCCCCAAGGTCCTCGTACTGCTGCACACTGATGTAGTTGGGAATTACATTATAGGTGTGAGACAAACCTGCCCAGGCAGGAGCAAACTCAGGATCGATCGCCAATGCCTTTTCAAAAAGTTCAATGGCTTCAAGCAACCCCTCGCCTCTTTGTCGATGGATTGCCCGGGCGCGCAAATAGAGATCATAGACCTCCGGGTCAACGGTTCGGATTACGGTGCCAGACTGGCCAGCAACACCCATGGAAACCTGTAATGCCTCGGCAATCCGACTGGCAATATCATCCTGAACAGCGAAAACGTTTTCCAGTTTCCGGTCATAGGTTTCAGACCAGAGATGAAAACCGTCGCTGGCCCGGATCAATTGGGCTGTGATCCTGACTTCGTCTTCAGACCTTCGCACACTGCCCTCGAGGATGGTCTGGACGCCCAGCATTTCAGCGATTTCCCGAATATCCTGGTTTTGGTTCTTGAATGAAAACACCGAGGTTCGTGCTGCGACCTGCAACCCCCGAATACTGGCCAGTCGGTTAAGAATTTCCTCGGTAATGCCATCGGAGAAGTATTCCTGCTCCTGGCTTGAGGACATGTTGACGAAAGGCAGGACCGCGATGGTACTGCCCATTTCTTCGCTCATTGGGGCGATCGTCGAATCGCTGCCAAGGAAACGCTCACCCACCAGGATCAGGATCGCCAATACCAGGAATCCAATAATGACCCGGTCCATCTTTCGGCCAGTTCCGGTCGCTATCGATTCTGTTCTGTCAACCTCAGAATCACGTTTAATCCCCTCGGGCGTCAATTCAAACACCCACGCTACAACCAGAACCACGGGCAGGCCCACAATCGCAACCAGAATGCATGCCTGTACAATCCAGTTTGGCGCTGCGATAGCGTCCAGCACAAAGTCCACGATCTGGAGCACCACCCACGCACCAACCACGTAGGCAACACCCACGCGGAACACGTTCCTGCGTTTTAACTCCTCAAAAAGTGCCAAATGATTCTTCTTGTCGTTTCAATGGCGACAAGATTACCGGAATAGCCAGTATCAAGGTGAAACTTTTAGAGAACACAGACCCCGGTTAGCTGGCTGGATTACAACCCGCGCCCAATCGTTCTTTCACCTGACCAGGAGGCGTGGGTGCTGACGATCAGGGTTGTCCCACAAGTGCATCCAGCTCAAAGGCCAGGACATCCCCATTGCCGGTTCCAACGATTAGCAAACCACCGATCACCGACATGCTGAGCACAGAGCGTTGTTCCTTTTTCATCACATCCATTTGCTGAACCGTATACTCGTAGGGCGTCAGGGTGGAATCAGGATCAGGCTGGAAGTAGCTGTTATAGGGTTTTTGTGAATCATGCAGTTTGTGAGTATTGACCACGCGGCCCTGTTCCAGATCGATCACCAGCACCTCTCCCATGAGTGTCCCGGCGATCAGGAAATCACCCGACAGTACCGGTGTGGCGAAAATTGGACCTGGTGCGGGCACAAACAGGCTTTGGTTACCGCTTGCCCTTTCAATTCCAATCACGCCCTTGCCATCACTCAGGCCAAAAAATACGTCGGTCTCGTCAATGATCGCAGCAGACCCAATCCAGCTGGTTCCGTGTTTGTTGCTCCAGCTTTCCCTGCCGCTTTCAAGGTTGACAGCGTAAAAGTAAGTGCCCCGGCTTCCAAAAAAGGCGTGACCATCTGCGACCACCGGCGTGAGATTGAGTCCAATCCAACCGATCCAGCTTGAATAGGCCCCGTGAGGTGGCAATGCCTCGAATGTCCACTCCACGCTGCCATCAGCAAGCGCAAGCCTCCTCAGGCTGTTATTCCAGTCCGCAGCCAACACGGAATCTTCCACGCCAACAATGTCAGTCGTGACAGGTCCGGTTGGTCGATACCAGAGGCGTTCACCGGTTTCCGGGTTGACCGCGTGCACACCATCGGAGTTGCCAAACACGATTGCTGTGTCTGTCACAAGAGGTGAAGATCGATAATATGCCCAGGGGTCGCCCTTGATGACATTGCCCCATCCCCATGTGCGCCCATCAACAAGGGCACCCAGGTCTTCTGCCGGGTAATGCCAGATTTCTTCGTGTTGTCCGTTAAGGGCAGTCAATCCGGCACTGGTATGAATATAAATCCGGCCATCACCCAGGCCGGGCGTACTCAGAATCGCCCCTTGAAGCTGCATCGTCCACGACTCTGACCCGTCCATATTCAGGCTGGTCAGCGTGTGACCACCAGCCACCAGGATCTGGTCACCAAACTTTACGGGTGTTGCGGCGACATTCCCGTCAATGTCGTATTTCCAGGCCGGATCTGTCGCCACAGCCTTCCCTGAAGTCAGAATGGTGATCAGTAAAAAAACGGTGTAGACCAATGTACGCTGGCTCATCGGTATGCTTCTCCTTATGCACAGTGAATCGACAGATCATGAGCCGATTAGCACCAGTGCGTCTTTAAGAAGAACCTTAAGAATTCTTAAGTGGCGGCAGACCGATGGTTTTAACCAGTGAATCGAAGCGTGGATCGCCGCGAAGAGGGTCATACTTTGGATCCACGTTAATCCATAGCAATTCGTACTGGCGTGCTTCCAATGCGTCCTCAAGCCAACCCATGGCAGCATCGAGGTCACCAGATTGAATGGCATACCGGGCATGGGCCAGCGGCGGCTGGTACTGACCTATGTTGCGGGTCTCCTTCCGATCAACCAACAGCCAGTGATAGACACCTCCCAGGCCCATTTGCTGATAAACCTGGTCAGCCTCGTCGAGATCTGCCTGGTCATACCCGGCCAATTCTAGTGTCTTGAGCAGGTGATGGAACGATTCATCATGATCACCACTGTTTTCCAGGACCGACTGGGCGGACACATGATAATTCAGGGTGCCGGGACGAATTTCCACCAGCCTTTCCAACTCGAGCCTGGCCTGATCGTAATTGCGCTGCATGTTGTAAATCCATGCTGCCATTTCGCGAGCATAGTGACGCGGATCAATCTCACGGGCTTTTTCCAGGCTGGCGGTGGCCGCATCAAAATCTCCCAGCGCCAGTTGCAGGTAGCTGAAAAAAAGATGAAAATCCGCCTGCTCCGGTTCCAGTTCGATGGCTTTTTGAATGTGTTGATACGCGGCTTCCCAGTTCCAGGCCACGAGAAATTCAAGCCGGGCAAGGCGAAAGTGAATCCGTGGATCCTTCGGTGAAACTTCGAGGGCCTGCTCCAGCCAGGCATTGATTTCTTGACGTGCCTGGTAAAGATAACGAGGTTGGCCCTGCAAAATCTGCGATTGGGCATCCACCATCCCGATCAAAACCTCGACCGAGTCATTTCCGGTCGCATACGCATCCTCGTATAGCGCCAGCGCTTCCGGCCAGTCACTGGAATCTTCAGACTGCAAAAGATTTGCGGCTTCCGCCAGCGGGTCAGGTCTGAGCAGAAAAGCGGATGACAGGGCAAAAGCGATCAGAACTATTGTAAAAAAAACAGTCCTTCGGCCATGAGTGCTCGTATTTTCAGCAGGAGCGTCGCCGTAAACGTATCCCTGTGCCACCAGTCTCGATTTTGAACGCAAAGGTGTTACCCATTGATAACCCTGCCCGGCGACAGTCTTGATGAATTTGGGCGACCTCACAGAATCTCCGAGAGATTTCCGCAAATGACTGATGGCGACCGCTAGCACATCATCACCTGTCGCAGCGGCCGGCCAGCCAAATTCCAGCAGTTCATCCTTTGAAACAATGCGTGGTGATTCCGCGAGCAACTTGACCAGAACAAGTGATTGCTTGAGTTCCAGATGTAAAGGCTTGTGATCGACAATTAACGTGTTTGCGTTGAAATCGAACACCACATTGCCAAACCTGATCGTGCTGGAAGATCTGTTAGTGAATAGTGTTTTTTTCATGAGCGACTCAAACATCCCCATCATCATATCGACCCCTGACGCGCTGTCACCCCCTGAGACGATGAAACCTGACCGGAACCCGGCAGGTTGAGATCAAACTTCCTTTAACGAGATCAGACCAGCTCAGGAGACTGAACTTCCGGATTCCAACCGGGTCCGTGGATTACCAGGGGATTCTGACACCCGGGTATCAAAACCAAGTAAAATCAGCCCGCTCCTTCGTTTTCGAAGGACACGCCGGACAAAATTCGTAAATTAGCAGGGATACGCTTTGAAACACTCTCCTCATTTTTATCTGTCAATGATTTTAGGATCATTGTTCGTTTCTCTCACTGCACAGGCCGAAGTCAGCGGATCGCTGGACCTTAGCCTGGTGGAGATCGCCAGTGGTTTTGATAAGCCGGTTGAGCTGGGTTATGCCAACGAGAATGACCCACGTCTGTTTGTGGTTGAGAAAGACGGCGTCATTCAAATAATGGACACGGACGGAAACGTTAATGGAACGCCATTTCTCGATATCAATGTACGGGTAGACAGCAGCGCAAACGAAGAAGGCCTGCTTGGTCTGGCTTTTCACCCTGATTATGAAAACAACGGCAGGTTCTACGTTCAGTACACCCACACACCCCCACCTCCAAATGATGATCGTGTCACGCGAATTTC
The DNA here is from genome assembly GCA_035267185.1 of Lysobacterales bacterium. Classification (GTDB taxonomy): domain Bacteria; phylum Pseudomonadota; class Gammaproteobacteria; order Xanthomonadales; family SZUA-36; genus JAUIBE01. Next base: position 13,403 of record DATFLY010000062.1, read on the forward strand.
GGAGTTCACGGTCAGTGGCAATCCGGATATCGCGGACGATTCCTCTGAAAATATCCTGCTCACCATCGAGCAGCCGTTTTCGAATCACAACTCGGGAGGCCTGCATTTCAGTCCGAACGACGGGTTTTTGTACATACCCATGGGCGATGGTGGCAGCGGTGGCGACCCAGGTGATCGCTCACAGACCCGGACCACGCTGCTTGGAAAGGTCGTTCGCATTGATGTGGATCAAGCTTCGGGAACTGCGCCCGATTGTGTCGGCGATGGCAGCGGACAATACACGATCCCCAACAGCAATCCATTTATTGACGGTGCCGGCGATGATTGCGACGAAATCTGGGGCATCGGACTGCGAAACCCTTTCCGATCAGGCTTTGATCGGGTCACCGGTGACTTTTTCATCGGCGATGTGGGTCAGGGCCCGAGTCCACCCAACCAGGAAGAAATCAACTTTCAGGCCGCAGACAGCAGTGGAGGTGAGAACTATGGCTGGCGATGTTACGAAGGCAACAACCCATTCAATACCACCGGTTGCGGCCCGATCGGTGACTACACCTTCCCAATTCTGGTGGTAGATGGCGGGGCCGGCAGCGATTGCTCCATCATTGGCGGCCGCGTCTATCGAGGAACCACTTACCCCCTGATGATCGGGCGATATTTCGCCAGCGATTACTGCTCAGGTGATATCAATGTGCTGACGTCTGATGGCATGGGTGGCTGGGATTCGGAAAACTATCCGGATCTGGCACCTTTTGGCACGGCGTCGATCGCCGATGGCGCTGACGGCCAGATTTATGCCGTCAACGAGGACAACGGGCGTGTTTACCGCCTCGAAGAAGCAACCACAGGCACGACACTGGAGTTTGGATCAGGTTTCGAGGACAGCAAGTAAGCCATTTTCAGCGGTTTGTCCGAACCACGTCTTCCAGGTATGGCGTGACGTAATCGAATCTCTCGCGCTTCGGTCTAATGACCAGTCAACCATTGCTTCATGC
>DATFLY010000063.1:0-60315 GCA_035267185.1 Lysobacterales bacterium
GCTTCACGACCAAATTCGCTCCCGGCGAATTTGTCAAACCCTCTGCTCGGGCTCGAACCCCTGCACTAGATAAAAAAATACCCGCGCAAGGCGGGTATTTTTATATCTGGCGGAGAGGGAGGGATTCGAACCCTCGGTACGGTTTAACCCGTACACACGCTTTCCAAGCGAGCCCGTTCGACCGCTCCGGCACCTCTCCACACATAAACCAATTTTTATACTAACCGCAGTCCGAATCGAACTCAGTCGGTCGGGATTACTCCGGGCTTCCTGCCCTTCGCCCTGCGGGCCGTCTCAGCGACAAGCGCTTCGACGTTCAAATTTGTTCCCGACAAATTTGTCGAACCCTCGGTACGGTTTAACCCGTACACACGCTTTCCAAGCGAGCCCGTTCGACCGCTCCGGCACCTCTCCACATATTGAATTAATCCGGGGCGGGCAATTCTAATCGCTGCTATATCCGTTGGCAATCTCATTGCCGATTATAATGAGCAACTGTTCGTTTATGTGCCGATTGTTTTTGCTGATGAAAAACTCCTACAGACTGTTAATAGTCACTTTGTTGACCGCTTTTCTCCTGAACGCCTGCGATTCGAAATCAGAGCAGGCGCCCACGGTTGAGGTTGGTAAGACATATCGATTTGCAACCTTCAATATCGCCATGGGGCTTGAGAATTATGGCGATATGGCTGCAGCGCTGACATCTGGTGAAGATTCGCGCCTTCTGGATCTGGCGAAAGTTCTGCAGATCGTGCGTCCTGAGGTGGTGTTACTGGCCGAGTTTGACTATGACCCGGCAGTTGATGCTGCTGAACTTCTGAATTCAAATTATCTTCAGAATGCTGATGAAGGCCTGCAACCCATTTCCTACGCATACAGCTTTCGACCTACGGTCAATACAGGCGCAGGCAGCGGCCTGGACATTGATCAGAACGGCAAGCTGGGAGATCCGGGTGATGCCTGGGGCTTCGGCCGCTTTCCTGGCCAGTACGGAATGCTGATCCTTTCGATGCATCCCATTGATGTCACTTCGGTGCGGAGTTTTCAGTCATTGCTTTGGAAGGACTTGCCGGATGCGCATCGCCCTGTTGATGAAGGCGGCCAATCCCATTATCCCGATGAAATATGGAATGCTCTGCGGCTCAGTTCCAAGAATCATGTCGATCTTCCCATCGACCTGGATGGAAAGACAGTCCACTTCCTGGTCTCTCACCCGACTCCGCCTGTATTTGATGGCCCGGAAGACCGCAACGGCAAGCGTAACCATGACGAGATTGCCTTGTGGTCTCATTTCATTTCACAGGATGCAAAGCCCTGGATGATTGATGACATCGGTCAGGCTGGTGGCCTGGCCCAGGGTGCTGATTTCATCATCGCCGGCGATCTCAATGCCGATCCGGTGGATGGCGATGCCAACCCTGGTGCGATTGACCTGCTTCTGAAAAATGAGAGGGTCGACTCCAGCTGTATTCCCACCAGTCGGGGTGGTGCTGAAGCAACCGAAACGCAGGCGGGGATCAACCTGCAACACGACGGGAATCCGGCACAAGATACTTCTGACTTCAATGATGAAACCGTGGGCAATTACCGGCTCGATTATGTGTTGCCTTCCAGCAATCTGAATGTCGAGGGATGTGGTGTATTCTGGCCGGCTTCAGATGAACCACACCATGGCCTGACAGATTTTTCTGATCACCGACTGGTTTGGCTGGACATCGCCCGGTGAACATGGAAAACCAACCCGGTGCAGTTGATGAACTAACCTCGCTGTATCGTGAAACCATCGTCAAACATGCGGTGACGCCAGTTGGGTTCGAAGCTGAAATTGTTGCCACGCACCAGCATGAACTTTATAACCCGCTGTGTGGGGACCGTATCGAGATGCTTCTTGATGTCAGCGGTGATGAAATTAACGCGATTGCCTTTCGCGGCGAGGCCTGCGCCATTTGCATGGCTTCGGCATCGCTGATGTGTGAACACCATGCACCAGGGCCAGTATCTGAACTGGAGGATGCACACACCTGGCTGGAAAGCGAATTGAAGGGCGATGCGACCGACCGAGAGATTGGCGGGCTTCGCCCATTGCTGGGTGTCAAAGCCTACCCCAGCAGGGTGAAATGCGCCCTGCTCCCCTGGGAAGCGGCGCGGAAAGCGCTGGGTACGTGATTATTCGCGGCCAGAGTCCGCTCCTGCAGGTGCCAGATTGAATCGGGGTGAACAGGCCGGTGAAGCTAGCACCTGAATAGATTGGGGTGAAGAAGCCGGTGAAGCCGGTGCTGGACCGGGTCGCGGCCAGAGTCCGCTCCTGCAGGTGCCAGATTGGCGGCGTGGTTTGTTTTGGTTGTAGGAGCGGACTCTGGCCGCGACCCGGAAAGAATCAAACCGTGCCAGGCTTCTTCAGCACCTTTTCCTTGGCCTTCCGAATCCGGTCTCGCATCGCTGCGGCTTCCTCGAACTCAAGATTTTCAGCATGTTTGTACATCTGTTTTTCAAGCTCAGCCACCACATCCGCCAGGTTGGAAGCATTGATATCACGATAATCGACACCTGACTCCGCGATCTTGCGACGTTCCCTGCTTTTGAGTCTGGTCGACCTGGATGAGTCGTAGGCGCCTTCCATGACATCAGCAATTCGTTTCTGAATGGTCTTTGGGGTAATGCCGTGTTCCTTGTTGAAGTCAATCTGCTTGTTTCGACGCCTGTCAGTCTCGGCAATCGCCCGCTCCATCGAGCCGGTGATTCTGTCTGCATAAAGGATTGCCTTGCCACGAACATTTCGCGCGGCACGGCCAATGGTCTGGATCAGGGAAGAATCCGAGCGCAGGAAACCTTCGCGGTCAGCATCCAGTATGGCAACAAGAGAAACTTCAGGCATATCAAGGCCTTCTCTGAGCAAATTAATGCCAACTAATACATCGAATTCACCCAGTCTCAGGTCTCGAATAATCTCCACGCGTTCAACGGTATCGATGTCCGAGTGCAGGTAGCGCACCCTGATTCCATGATCAGCCAGGTATTCGGTCAGGTTCTCAGCCATGCGCTTGGTCAACGTGGTCACCAGCACCCGGTCACCCTGCTCGGTACGCTTGTTGACCTCTGATAGCAGATCATCGACCTGACCGGTAACCGGCCGTATTTCCACTTCGGGATCGATCAGGCCGGTTGGCCTCACGACCTGCTCAACCACCTGACCCGAACGGTCGAGCTCGTATGGGCGAGGTGTTGCCGATACGAAAATGGTTTGCGGTGCACGCGCCTCCCACTCTTCAAACTTGAGCGGACGATTGTCCAAAGCTGAAGGCAACCGGAATCCGTAGGTCACCAGGTTTTCTTTGCGAGAGCGATCACCCTTATACATTGCGCCCAGCTGGGGCACCATCACGTGGCTCTCATCCAGTACCAGCAAAGATCCTTCCGGCAGATAGTCGTATAGCGTTGGTGGTGCTTCACCCGCCCCTCGCCCCGTCAGGTGCCTTGAGTAGTTCTCAATGCCGTTGCAGTAACCCAGCTCCAGCATCATCTCGATATCAAAGCGGGTGCGTTGCTCAAGCCGTTGCAGCTCCACCAGCTTGTTTTGTTCACGCAGTGTTTCCAGTCGTGATTTCAGTTCGGTGGAGATCGAGTCCACGGCATCAAGCACCACTTGTCGTGGCGTGACGTAATGCGACTTGGGGTAAACCGTGATTCTCGGAACCTTGCCAAAAATCTCACCGGTGAGCGGATCAAGAATACTGATGCTTTCGACTTCCTGGTCGAACAGTTCAACGCGCAGCGCCTGGGCTTCCTCATCACCCGGAAAAATATCAATGATGTCGCCACGAACCCGGTATGTCCCACGACGCAGTTCCATGTCGTTGCGGCTGTACTGCATTTCAGCCAGCCGCCTCAGAATGGCACGTTGATCAATCTGCTCACCACGCGACAGGTGCAGCACCATGCTCAGGTATTGCGATGGATCACCCAGGCCATAAATGGCAGAAACCGTGGCGACGATAATGGTGTCTTTTCGCTCCAGCAGAGCCTTGGTGGCTGACAATCGCATCTGTTCGATGTGCTCATTGATCGAGGCATCCTTTTCGATATAGGTATCGCTGGCCGGTACGTAAGCCTCGGGCTGGTAGTAGTCGTAATAGGAAACGAAATACTCCACCGCGTTTTCGGGAAAGAACTCGCGAAACTCGCCGTAAAGCTGGGCAGCCAGGGTCTTGTTGGGCGCCATCACCAGCGTCGGGCGCTGAATGTGTTCAATCACATTCGCGATGGCGAATGTTTTGCCAGAACCTGTGACGCCCAGCAGTGTCTGTTGTGCCAGCCCGGATTCAATACCATCGATCAGCCCTGCTATTGCTTCTTCCTGGTCACCTGCAGGCTTAAAGTCGGAGTGCAGCCTGAAACGCCTGGGTTGCTCCATGGTGGTCTGGCTTTCAATTTCCTGCAGCATTTTGCCCTGCCCTGCAAATGATCTGGCTTATGGTGGTAATGAACAGGCCATTATATGATTTGCACTGGCATCGTTGCCAAAAACATTCCGGGAGCATTACTTTCGTGTCCAGAGTCTCGCGTCGCGTTGACAGCATCAAGCCTTCAGCCACCATCACTGTCAGCGCCAAGGCCATGGATCTCAAGGCTGCTGGCAAAGATATTGTTTCACTGGGCTTTGGTGAGCCGGATTTCGATACGCCTGATCACATCAAGCAGGCCGCCAAAGCCGCAATTGACAACGGCCAGACCAAGTACACCCAGGTTGACGGCACCCCTGAGCTGAAAGCCGCGATCATCAGTAAACTCAAGCGCGACAATGACCTGGAGTTTGAACCTTCTCAGGTGCTTGTCTCCAACGGCGCCAAGCAGAGTCTCTATAACCTGTTGATTGCCATGCTGAACGATGGCGACGAGGTAATCGTTCCCGCACCCTACTGGGTGTCCTACCCGGATATGGTCAAGCTGGCCGGGGCAGATCCGGTCGTGATTCATGCCACGGCGCAAAATGACTACAAGGTTTCACCACGCGAATTGGCCGGAGCTCTCAATCGCAACACCAGCATGCTGATCCTTAACTCACCATCGAATCCAACCGGTAAAGTGTATTCGGCAGAGGAATACCGCCAACTCGGAGATGTGCTCGAGGAATACCCGAATGTCCTGGTGGCCTGTGACGATATTTATGAACACATTTACTGGGGCGACGGACCGTTCAGGACTTTCCTGAATGCCTGTCCTGAGATGACAGATCGAACCATCGTGATCAATGGCGTTTCAAAGGCCTATGCCATGACGGGTTGGCGAATCGGCTATGCCGCAGGTCCTGAAGACCTGATTCGTGCGATGAAAAAAGTCCAGGGCCAGACCACATCCTGTGCCGGATCAGTCTCCCAGGCTGCAGCGACCGCGGCTTTGAACGGATCACAGGATTGCGTAGGACAGATGCGCGATGAGTACCAGGCCCGTTATCAGTACATTTGCGAGGCCCTGAACGAAATACCCGGGGTGCATTGCCCGGATGCTGACGGCGCCTTTTATGCATTTCCAACTTTTGAAAAAGTTATCGAGGCCAATCCGAACCTGTCCAATGATGTCGACCTCGCCAACTGGCTATTGGAACAAGCCGGCGTATCAACAGTGCCCGGCTCGGCATTCGGTGCGCCCGGACATTTGCGATTGTCATTTGCGGCCAGCCTGGAATACCTTGAGGATGCGATTTCGAGAATCCGTAAAGCGATCGAAACAGCCTGAATCCATTCGGGGTGTTTTACCTACGCATCAGCTAGCCACTTACCTCTTACGCGACAGAGCTCATTGGCAACAGACTACCTGCATGAGCTCATCTATCAAAACGGTAACGGGTGGGGAGTTGCCGGGATTTACGTTACTCGAGCTGGTGATCACGCTGGTTGTGCTGACCATCCTGCTGCTGATTGCTGTTCCGACCTTCGATCACTGGCAAGCCAGGCAGGACATGAATGCCAGCCTGCATGCCTTGCACCAGGATTTACTCACTGCCCGCAGCCACGCCATCATGCTTGGAGCGCATGTCGTGGCTTGCCCGGGCGATGTCTCGTCGGGGTGTTCCGGAGACAGTGACTGGACCATAGGCTGGCTGGTCTTCCAGGACATAGATGGCAACCGGCAGGCCGGGCCAACCGAGCCGCTGATCCGCCAGTCGCCGCCACGAGAGCGTATGAAAATCACGAGTTCAGGCTTTCGTACCAGCTTTCGCTTTTACGCAAACGGCACAGCGCCGGGCAGCAATGGCAGCATCTGGCTTTGTGGCAGGCGTGGGCCCCAAAACGCACAACGACTGGTGGTTTCCAACGTGGGAAGAATCAGGCGGGAGGACTTTGACGGGCTGGAACCTGAGGATTGTCCATCAGGCTGAAGATTATGGCTTGACTCACCTGGTCAAAGCACCGACAATACCGCGCCTCAAATTCCTACATCGCACCAGCAATGTTTCTGCTCAGGGTGTAGAATTTCAGAGCGAAAGATTTCAGATATTCCCCGGTAGCTCAGCTGGTTAGAGCGGGTGACTGTTAATCACTAGGTCGTTGGTTCGAATCCGACCCGGGGAGCCAAACACTTCAAAGGCTTGCGAGAGATCGCAGGCCTTTTTCAATTCAATTGATTGGATTAGATAAATCCCAGTGACCAGGTGCACCGATTCCTGCGCCTCAGGTGCAAACTACTCTTCGCATTGTGTCCTGATTCTGGACATTTCGATTTCACTTCCGGACCGGATCATCTCTTTGCCGGCATTGTCGATCTTGACCCTGAAAGTGGGGACACTTTCAGTTGACCAACACTTTCCTCTCGAGTCCACAGTCTGTTCAAAAACACTGGCTGAAGTATTCATGAGGATAACTTCCGCAACACAGGTTTTGATGCGTTTTTCACTTTGAGGACGGGGGTTTTCATGTGGGTAGACATCGCAGAGCAGATGCAGATTGAACTCGATATCAAGTTTTTCAGGATCCAGCTCAGGATGCTTATCCAGGGCCGCAATAAATGCCTGGTCCAGAATTTCATTCGGATTGACTGAAAACGCCTCATCCAATCCGGTCACTGGTTCCATCAGTGTCGCCATTTGAGTAATCACTTCTTCTGAACACTCAACAGCATTTGGCTGGATCTCCCGGCTGCGATAGGGCTTAACCGTGGCATTTCCATTATTGAGGATCCTGACTTCTGCCCAACCCGGAGGATCGGATTCCAGGCATCCTCCCTTTCCATCATGCTGGAATGAGACCTGGCTTGTTTGATTGAGGTCATAAACCACCGACGCCTCGCAAGGCCTGAACTCCTCGTCCAGCAGAAGGTTTCGCTTCTTGGGCTGGGCAGGCTCGCAATAAACATAGATGTCGTTTGCCAATGGAACAGTTCCCGCTTTCAGCTCCGGAAACTTCTGCTCAAGCGCCCTGTTCGCAATATCAAGCAAGCGGTAAGGATCCACATCAAACGTGGGTGCTGCCCATGCAGAAACCGGCAACATCAGAATCAGAACAATTGCTTTCTTGGGAAAATACATCGCGCCCTTTACTCACCGAGGTTGTAAACCACCATTCTAGTCGACCATCAGGCCCCATGTCCGTTCAATCAGATGCACCAGGTGGAGTTCGCAATGCTTGAAGCACAATGTTCATCGTAGATCCTGGCTCCAACTGTCAGGATTTCCTCGGCCCTGAACGGCGATGCCCCAAATTGGTGCTCCTCGTAGGAGGAAAAAATCTCGTCAAGCGTAGCCTGGAGTCCAAACTGTCCATTGGAGCAAAGTTCGGCTGCAACCAGGTAAGCCACCCCGAGCCTGTTTTTACCCGGTGTAAAGTATCGGGACTGCAAATAGCTGTACCCGAATGCCAGCATTCCAAGCGGGTGGCCCTCATCCAGGTTTTGCATGGTAAATTCAAGCGCTGCGGCCTGATACACCACCATTTCGTCCGTGCTCATCTGGATACTGGTTGTTTCTCTCGGCGCCCACATGGCATAAAGAAATCTGGCAAATTGATCACCATTTGAGGCCCTTTCGTATAGATCGCTGGCCCAGATTCGATCGCGCAGGTCTGAAAGTCCGCGACACTTGCCAAGCAACATGACTTTTAGTTGGATTGCACTTTCCATTCGGCCATCCGTTTGCCAGCTTTCATCCATGGTGCCAAACATTGTCTGAATATTTTCAATCTGGTGAGACAGCTCAAGATCATTCGTGGGCGCACGACGACACTGTCCCAGCATCTGTTGGGCAGCCACTGCTTGTGCCAGGTCTTCACTCTCCAGTAGCGAACTGATGATTTCAGTCGCCAATGGATCTCTTTCCGGTTCGTCGTCAGGCCTGGGTTTGCCGGCCTGCGAATCACCAGGCGTGAATAGTCGTTCGCTTTCCGAATCGGATCCTGCCAGTCCCGTTGTGGCTCGCGAACTGCCTGAAAAGGCAGGTTAACGAAGGCCTTCAGGCATTTTTGCGCGGTCGTGGTGAGTGCAACCAGGCATTGCTCAGCAGGCAGACAATCAGCAAAACACTGTATTCCATGCCATTGCGACCAAGACCAACAACAAACCATCCCTCGGGAGCATGAACCAGCACGATTCCAACAGCGTAGATAACGGCATACACAACACAAAGTGGGGTGACAAATCGGCCGAAGGCCAGTAAAGGTGTACCAAGAACTTACAGGGCTGTCATGCCAATCGCAACTCCCGTTCCGTATGGAAAACCCAGGCCATCCAGCCAGGCTCCGAAAGGCTCCACACCACCTGCAAGCCATCTCGCCCAACCATGTGCTGCAATCATGCCACTGATAACCAGCCGCTGAATCGACAGCACAAATACGGCTCGCTTGTTTTCAGTTGTCATCAGGAAGCCACCTCATAAGTGTCACGCACCCGGAAGGGAAGAGTCATGAAACGCCGCTCGTCGCCAGTCTCCATTCTGCTTCACCCAGACGTTTGTGAACGCCAGCGCCATGGTAAACGGTTCTCCATTTCTAACTCCGTTTGCCCGGGCAACGCCAATCACCACCGCCATGTCGCCATAAAGTTCTACTTGAAGATCCTCAACTTCGTAGTCCTCGTAGGAAAAGTCTCCATTCTGAATTTCAGCACCCCGGGACGCCAGCCATGCCAGCCATTGGTATTTGTTGATGACATTTCCTGAGCTGCCATTGACGTGGCGGTAATTTTCAGTGAGCAAGTTGTCGAGCGTTGCAATGTCAGCACTCTGAAATGCAGCAGAAAACCTGGAAAAGGCCGACCTGACCTCCTGCTCCCTGTCTGAATCCTGCGCTGACACTGAAAACGGGACCAGTACCATGTAAAGGCAAACCAGGAATATAAACACGATTTTTTTATAAGTTTTCATTTGAAACTCACAATGCACGGATAACCCCTGCTTATCTCGCTATTGGGACTCGAAATAATACCCGGGTGAAATTGTATTTTTCAGGACATTGCTTCCGATAAGCCATCAGGTGATGATATGACCCGTTATTCCGACATACCGGTTGTGAAGGGCCTGAATGGACAACGAAGACAACGCTTCTTTTTGGGAAGGTTTCAACGAGCCAGCCAATAAATGGCTGTTCTCGGCATCGGTTGGTCTTTTCATGTCCCTGTTCATGATCGCCTTCCAGCCCTTTGGCGTGACCAATCATGACCCGGATTTTGAAATCAATCTCGCCTTCCTGTCTTTGTTGTTCGGCTTTGGGGTGCTGGTCACCCTGGTGCTTGCTGCCAATGAGTTCTTTGTGCGTCCGCTGGTGGTGCGATCACCCGGCCATGCCGGAATGGTTGTCTGGATTGCCTGGGTTTACATCCTGGTCGGTTCAGTGTTGTTCCTGCTCTACAACTTCGTGGGCAACTGGCACGATTTTAGCTTCTCAAGCTGGTTGGGATTCTTGCGCGATGTGGGAATGATCATCACTTTTCCAATCGCGGGATTTATGTTTTACCTTCGTCACCAGGCATTGAAATCAGAATACACACGCCTGCAGTCCAACCCGCCGGAATCCAGCAACGAGATGGTGACGTTCACATCCGAAAATGGCAAAGATCCGCTTTTGGTGTCGTTTCGGGATCTGCTGTATCTCGAATCTGAAGACAATTACGTGAATATTTCATACCTGGAAAACAGGCAACCCAAATCGCACCTGATCCGCTCGAGCCTGAAGCGCCTTGAGGGCATGATTGACGATCCTAACCTGGCCCGCTGCCACCGCTCATTTATTGTGAACCTGTCCAGGGTCCGAAGTTGCCGTGGTAATCGTCATGGCCTGCACCTCAAGTTACAGGGTATGGACGGAATCGTGCCCGTGTCACGAAAATATACCGACAGAATCCTGGACACCCTCCAGGCAGGGCCTGCCACAAGTCATACCTGAGCTGGTCATTTGTCCCTGACCGGACACATTCGTCCCAAACACCTGTTTTGCTCTTCAACCCATGCTCCTCCGGCGCTAAATTCCAATTGCACACACACCTGGAGGAAATGAAATGCAACAATTTGCCAACGCATCAACCTCAGACGCCTGGATACGAACCGGTTCACTCATGGGCCTGACCGCGGCGCTGATTTATTATGGAATGGCTTTCCCCATCATTCCTGACCGTCTGCAGGAGCTACTGGCGCTGATCTTTCCCGGACTGCTCTTGTGCGGCCATGTCGCACTGTTTCACTGGTTTAACCGACAGCGTCCATCGGCCCTCAACCAGGCCGCCCTCATTTTTGGAATCGGCGCACCCATCCTTTTTACTGCCATGATCTGCGCACAGATGTCGATGGCCAACTACATGGACAGGTTTTTTCACACCCTTGACAAGGCCGGGCAAGAAGCGCAAATCAACATCTGGCGTGCCGCTGACTCAATCCAGTTGGGAATCGATGTGGCCTGGGACATGTTCATCCTGCCCACCATACTGATGTTCGCAATCCTGGCATTCAGGCACCTGCCTTTTGGCAAGCTCATCGGTGCGGCAGGCGTGGTGCTCGGTATTGGCGGATTGGTCTTCAACATCTGGACATTTCCAACGCCACCCATTGACGTGGGCCTGCCCGATGTGGGGCCATTCGCAATGGCCTGGTATGCAATTTTCTTTGCGACTGTTTTTTTAAACCGCTCTTCAAGCACCATTGAAAACCAGCAACTCAAGCGTGTTGGGGCGGAATTCGGCTAGGTAGGAATTCGGCTAAGAATTTTGCGAAGTCACTTCGCTGGTCCCGGGATCCCTTCTTTGGACCCGACGGCCAGCGTGACTTCGACGCTGTGAAGGTCAAACGATCCGGCACTGCGACTCAGACTGAGCTCAATCCAACCGCTTTGTTCGGCCTGAAGGGCGACCAGGATATGACCCCGCTCACCATCCGGATCCGGAAATTCCTGGGTTCCGGCACTGGACTCAATGCTGTAAACACCCTCGCCTTCCCCGTTTATCAGAAAATCGAGCAGATAAGCTTGCCCTGCAATCAGGTTGAGCCCAACCACCGCCTTTCCCGGCATGCTTTGATTAAAATGCATGACCGAGCGCGCGTCCACGCGTTGCGCTCCTTCCGATGACAGGAAAGCGCGGTGGACATACCAGGGTCGTTTTGGGGAAAGGATGAGTTGGCGAACCGAAGGGGTACGACCCTGGGTTTGAATATTGTTCAGCAGAGGTACTCCGCCGCTACCGCCGCCACTGATCTCTTCAATCAGCGCCTGTCTTTCGGTGCCGGAGAGCTGCATGGGTTTGCGAGGCTGGTTCCAATCGGGCAACAGGGCATTGGCACTTTGCTCGTCAGGACTGACGGTGATCACCGTGAATTTCGGCAGCCCATCGTCGGTTGCAAAAGCAACCACACAAAAAAACGAGGCAAACGGCAAAATCATCAACCACAAAAAGGCCATCCTGGCAGAATGCACCGAGCGTACACGCTGTTTGTGATTGATAGACTTCTCATTGTTACTCTGGCTTTTCGCCATCGGGTTTTCCTCAAAAAGCTGCACAGCCTAAGCGCTCGCCTGCGCAGGAACAAGTTACTTCTGCCACAATACGCGATCGTAAACCAATGCGTGGATAAGAAACTACGAAGAAGGAGTGCCTCCAATGCAATCTGACAGCGCCATTGCCGCACAGGTTCAACCCAAACCCATCACCGAGATCGCAGCCAAGTTGGGGGTCGAAGATAACGATCTACGGCCTTATGGACACTTGTTTGCAAAGATTCATACAGACGCGCTAAAGAGGCCGTCACCGCGTCCTGGAAAATCGAGGTTGATCCTGGTTTCCGCGACAACGCCAACAGCTGCCGGCGAAGGCAAGACAACCACTTCGATTGGCCTGGGCCAGGCCTTTGGAAAACTGGGAGAATCCGTGTGTATCGCGTTGCGTGAACCCTCACTTGGGCCCTGCCTGGGCGTCAAGGGCGGCGCGACCGGAGGTGGTCATTCCCAGGTGATTCCTGCTGACCGCATCAACCTTCATTTTACAGGTGATTTCCATGCCATCACCTCGGCCAACAACCTGATTTCGGCTTCACTCGATAACCATATTTACTGGGATAACGAGCTGGATCTGGATCCAAGGATGGTCGTATGGCGTCGTGTCATGGACATGAATGATCGCAGCCTGAGAAAAATCGTGCTGGGGTTAGGCGGACGTTACCAGGGAACACCACGCGAGGGCGGCTTTGACATTACAGCCGCCTCCGAAATCATGGCCATTTTGTGCCTGGCCTCTGATATTGATGACCTTCGGGCACGCCTGGATCGCATCTTGATCGGCAGCACCTTCAAGGGTGATCCCGTTTATCTCAAGGATCTGAAGATCACCGACGCCTTGCTGGCCCTGCTTCGTGATGCCATTCACCCCAACCTCGTTCAGACGCTCGAAGGCGTGCCGGTGCTGATGCACGGTGGCCCGTTCGCTAACATTGCACACGGCTGTAACAGCGTGATCGCAACGCGCATGGCAATGCACATGGCAGACTGGGCCATTACCGAGGCTGGTTTCGGATTCGACCTGGGCGCTGAGAAATTTTTCGATATCAAGGCACGCTCTGCTGGCCTGGATCCTGATGCAGTGGTCCTGGTGACAACCGTACGCGCCCTTAAAATGCACGGTGGCAAAGCCAAGGACAAACTCAATGAACCTGATGTGGATGCGGTTCGACGCGGCCTCGACAACCTCGAAAAGCATATTGAAAGCGTCAACCAGTTCAACAAGGATCCGGTGGTTGCACTCAACCGGTTTGAGGCCGACACCGATGAAGAAATTGCGGTGGTTCGGCAACATGCAACACGCGAAAACGTGACATTTGCCGAGAGCAGGCATTTCATGGAAGGTGGCGATGGCGCTGTCGATCTTGCCAGAGCAGTCATGAAAGCCGCAGAAAATCCGAGGCCATTTAAGCCGCTATATGAACTTGATGCACCCGTGGTGGAGAAGGTTCGCGCTGTGTGCCAGGGCATGTATGGAGCAGCAGACGTTGCCTTCACCAAGGACGCCGAAAAGGACCTCAGGCGAATCGAGGATCTTGGGCTTGCCAATTTGCCTATCTGTATTGCCAAGGCACCCAGCTCTCTTTCCGATGATCCTGCCCTGCATGGGCGCCCCCGGGATTTCCAGGTCACCGTGCGCAACTTCCAGATCAATGCAGGCGCTGGCTTCCTGGTCGTACTCACAGGAGACATCATGAGGATGCCCGGTCTGCCCCGACATCCCAAGGCTCAACAGGTGGTGTTTCACCCGGACGGAAGCATCGAGGGAATCGGCTAGGGCACAAACATGTCGATTTCAGAGGGCAGACATTCGATTCGAACCGGTGTCTGGCTGCGGAATTCGCCATCGACCATCAGCTCCAGACCATCGGGCGATGAAATGGTGATCACCCTGCCCTGCAGGGTCTCCACCTCCTTGTATTTGATGTGTTCCCCTTTATAAATCGTTGGAAAAAGGCGAAGCAGTCGCAATCGCGATAACTTCCTGACCAGAACGATATCCAGCAGGCCATCATGAATCTTTGCACCCGGCGCAATCAGAAATGACGTTCCCGTGTAACGTGAGTTGGAAACTTCCGCGAGCAGGTTTTCCTGTCTGATGACCTGGCCATCCACTTCCAGCTCCAGCAGATGACTCCTTAGCCGCAAGCAGCGCCACAGGGTGGCCAGGGTGTAGGCCGATTTGCCGGCAAATTTGAGTTTCGCGGCAGTGCGCCCTGCATCTGTGACGAATCCAAAACCTGCAATATTCAGAAAGTAGAATGTATCTGAATGCGTTTCGACTTTTCCAATGTCAACGGACCTGGTGGTCCCTTTGACAATCGCATCAACACTCTCAAGCCATGCATCCGGATCCAGACCGATGTCCCTGGAAAATGCGTTTCCTGTGCCAACAGGAATCAGGCCCAATGGTCGACGATTCTTTGCCGGATGGGTCATCAGGCCATTGAGCGCCTGGGACAGGGTTCCGTCACCACCGGCAACCACAACCGCATCAATCCTGGTCAGATCCGCTTCCCTGACAAGTTCCTCTGCGTGACCAGAGTGGCTGGTTGCCTGAACATCTGCTTCGACTCCGGACGCCTGCATACGCTCGCGGATTGCGGGAAGTCGTCGTCCGGCACGGCCACCAGCAGCAAGTGGATTAAACACCAGCAGGAGTTTCATGATTCAATGCGCATCGCAGATCGGTATTGACAACATGTTATCTGCTTTTTGTGGAGGTTAAAGTTTTGCACGTTTTTCGATTGATTAAACTCTGTTTGATTGCCCTGATCCTGGTGTCACTGGCCAGCTGTGGCCCGGGCGAGGATGAGGGGGGTGAGCAACGGAGCCGCATTCGGTTTGAAGTCATCGCATCGGTGCAGGAAAAATCCCTGAACGAGATCAGTGGCATCGAGGCGTTTTCATCTGAAAACGGATTGCACACCCACTTTGTGGTTCACAACGATGACGGCGACCCTGACCTTTGGATCCTGGATGAGTCGGGGGATATGGCTCGCAAACTCGAAATTAAGGGGGCAAAAAATCGTGACTGGGAAGACCTGACCCTGATACATCGTGAGGGCCAGACGCTTCTGACTGTTGGTGATATTGGTGACAACCTGGGTATCCGTTCTTCAATCAGGCTCTATTTCATCGAATGGCCGCCTTTACAGAAATCGACCAGCTTTGAGAAGCACCACAAGCTGAAGCTCACCTACCCCGATGGAGCACGTGACTGCGAGGCCATGGCATATGACCCTTCAACTGACCGTCTGCTGTTCATGACCAAGCGTGACAAACCGCCACGTCTGTACTCCCTGGATGTCAGTCAGGCACTAAAAGCCTCGGAAATGGAGCTCGACTTTCTCGGCACGGTAGCCAGCCTACGTCCACCAACACGGGAAGACCTGAGGCAGTTCGGGAAGGATGGCAGCTGGATATCACAGCCAACAGGAATGGATATCAGTGATGACGGCTCAATGGCAGCCGTGATCACTTATCGAAGCCTTTACCTTTTTGAACGCAAATCCAACCAGACCTGGGAGGAAGTTTTTACAACACGGCCACGAGAGTTTCTGGGCCCCGTTTCAAACAGCGAGGAAGCAATCGCTTTCGATGTCAATAACCAGGCCGTGATCATTTCAAGTGAAGATCAACCGGCCCCGATTTTTAGAGCGGAGTTACCGGCCCCGGCAACCGACCAGAAGTGAGTCAGCCTGTTTCAACCCCGTGTGAACTGAGAAGTTCTAATAACCCGGCTTCATCCATCACATCAATGCCGAGCTTTTCCGCTTTGGTCAGCTTAGAGCCAGCAGCTTCCCCTGCAACCACCGTGTGCGTTTTTGAAGACACGCTGCCCACCACTTTTGCGCCCAGGCCTTCCAGCCACCTTTTGGCCTGAGCCCTGGGAACACTCAGCGCACCGGTCAGAACCCAGGACTGACCTGCCAGAGGCTGCTCGCCCTCAACAGATTCCAGCGGCTGCCATTGCACCCCGGCCTCCGCCAGGCTTTCTATCACAGCCACATTCTCAGGCTGCTGGAAGAAGCTGAAAACATGATGGGCAACAATCGGGCCCACATCCGATACTTCAACCAGGTCTTCTTCGCTTGCATTGGCCAGTTTTTCCAGGGACCCAAAATGCCGGGCCAGTGAAGTTGCAGTGACTTCGCCAACTTCCCTGATTCCCAGTGCATAAAGCAGTCGATCAAGCGGTGGTTTGGTGCTTTTCTCAAGTTGAGTCAGCAGGTTGTCCGCAGACAACTCTCCCATCCGTTCGAGTGCAACCAATTGGTTTTTTTCCAATCGAAAAAGATCTGCAACTGAATTGACCAGGTCCTGTTCAACCAACTGATCAATCAGTTTTGTACCCAGGCCTTCGATGTCCATGGCCCGCCTTGAGGCGAAGTGCATCAGGCTCTGTTTTCTTTGTGCCTTGCATACAAGCCCACCGGTACAACGGATCACGGCCTCACCTTCGACTCGTTCAGTATCCGAACCACATACCGGACAGACATCCGGCATTTCAAATTCAGGCGGATTACCTTCCCGGCGCTCCATCACGACACGGGCTACTTCCGGTATGACATCACCTGCCCTGCGAACCACCACCCAGTCCCCGACACGCACATCCTTGCGGCGAATCTCGTCTATGTTGTGAAGCGTGGCATTGGTGACCGTTACGCCCCCCACAAATACCGGTTCCAATCGGGCCACCGGAGTCAGAGCGCCTGTGCGACCAACCTGTACGTCGATCTCAAGCAATCGGGTGATTTCTTCCTGGGCCGGGAATTTTTGTGCAATCGCCCAGCGTGGTGCGCGTGACACAAAGCCAAGGATGTCCTGTTGCCGCCTGGAATCTACCTTGAAAACAACGCCATCGATGTCATAAGGAAGCGACTCACGCATCTCCATAATTCGCTGATAGAAATCCAGGCATCCTTGTGCATCACGGACGCGCTGAACCAGGGGACTGACCGGAAAACCCCAGTCCTTCAGTGTTTGCAGAATTTCAAACTGGCTGTCGGAAAACACGATCTCACCAGCCAGGCCATAAGTAAAGAAAGACAATGGCCGCCCTGCTGTCAGCCTGGGATCAAGTTGACGCAAACTGCCAGCTGCAGCGTTCCTGGGATTGATCAGGGGTTTGCCATCCGTCTCAGCCATACGACGGTTGTATGCTTCAAAACCCGCCAATGGCATGTAGACCTCGCCACGAACCTCCAATGTTGATGGCCAGTTATCGCCTCGCAGCTGCAATGGAATGGATTCGATGGTGCGCGCATTGGAAGTGACGTTTTCCCCCGTTGAACCGTCCCCTCTTGTGGCAGCACGTGTCAACCGGCCATCTTCATAGCGAAGCGAAATGGCCACGCCATCCAGTTTGGGTTCTGCCACGTAAACCACATGCGCGGTTTCGAGCGCTTTTTGTGCACGCTCATGGAAACGTTCAATTTCTTCATCGCTGAAGGCATTACCCAATGACAACATCGGGACTTCGTGACGGACCGACTCGAACGCGGCAAGGGGCTCAGCACCCACCCGCTGAGTTGGTGACTCGGACGTAATCAGTTCAGGGTGAGCTTCTTCCAGTTGTTGCAATTCCCGCAACAGACGATCGTATTCAGCATCGGGGACACTGGGTTCGTCGAGAACGTAATAACGGTAGTTGTGACCTTGAATTTCTTTTCGCAGTGAGGCAACACGGGCTGTCACTTCTTCTGCGATTCCATTGCTGCCCATTTCAGAAATCAATCGCGCCTGGAAACCCGCTGGCGTTCATAATCACGCATCTCTTCTCGCAATTGTGCTTCCCGCTGCCGGGAAAATGGATGCCGCTCTTCGTCGTGGACTTCGGCATTGAGAATACCCGCCATTCGCCTGGCTGTGGCCAGCATGGCATCCCATGCATCGAGCGCGGGTCGCGGATTGGGCAGTGTCATGAATAACACCAAAGCTCTGGTTTCAAATTCGGGCCAGGCCGAGCGGTCAAAATGTCCCGGCTTGGATGCATTGGCGAGACTGAACACAGACTGGTCTTCACGATCACCAATGCGATGAAAAATATCCATCTCGCCAAAATCCATACCAGTCTTGACTGCAGCCTCAAGCAACTGGGCGCCAGTGATGACATGGTTGTCTCGCGCAATCAGGTAGAGCGTCACGATTCTGTCCGGTGCCGGACCAGCCGGTTTTTTCGGTTTTTTGGGCTCGCTTTTCGGCGCTTCATCTCCGATTGCAAGCTCTCCCTGGTCCCCTGAATTCGATTCGGAATCAGGGTCGGATTCGTTGGAATCAGGGGCCGGACCCAGGGTGGGTTCCTTTCGAATCTTTTGCCTGCTGTCACCTTTCTTTTTGGCAGCGTCACGAGTTTTATCGCGCCGTGAAGCCCGGGGTTTCTTGTTTTTCCCTGGATTTCCAAACATAACAATCAGGGCCAGGATGATCAGTCCTACGACAATCAGGACCCATCTCAGAGTTGATGCTTCCATCTGCTAATCCTCAGCTTTCCGTCACACGGCCGCCAATCGGGCCGCCTCATCAACATCCACCTGAACCAGTCGGGAAACACCCGGTTCGCGCATCGTGACACCACTCAGCTGGTGAATCATTTCCATGGTGTTCTTGTTGTGGGTAACAATCACAAACTGAACATTCTCCGACATTTCCCTGACCATGCTGGCAAAGCGATTGACGTTGGCATCATCAAGTGGCGCATCGACCTCATCCAGCAGGCAAAAAGGCGCGGGGTTTAGGTGAAATATCGCGAACACAAAAGAAACGGCAGTGAGCGCTTTCTCACCCCCGGACAACAAGTGAATACTGCTCACCCTCTTGCCGGGCGGACGAGCCATGATGCTCACTCCGGTTGTCAGCAGGTCTTCTCCTGTCAGTTCGAGATAAGCATGCCCTCCCCCGAACAGTCGCGGAAATAATTCCTGAACACCCTTGTTGACCTGCTCAAACGTTTCCTTGAACCGGGTCCTGGTCTTCTTGTCGATCCGGGCAATCGCATTTTCAAGCGTGTTCAGCGCTTCGTTGAGGTCATCATTTTGTGAGTCCAGGTATTCCTTGCGCTTTGATTCCTCGTCATACTCCTGGATTGCTGCCAGGTTGACCGGTTCCAGCCTCTGGATCTTGATCTGCAAATCTTCGATCTGCTCTGCCCAGTCTGAGCTGCTGGCATCATCCGGAATGTCCTTTGCAACCTCCTCTACACTGGCGCCATCCTCGGCAATCTGGTCAGCCAGGCTGCGGGCCTTCAGCTCCACTTCCTGCTGTCCAAGCCTTGCGCGTTCAAGGTCTGAGCGCATGTCATCAGACTCCTGAACCGCCTCCTGGCGAAGGCTGTCCTGTTGCCGGTACTCTTCGTCCAGCGCCTGTACTTTGGCGCGCTCTTCACCAAGCCTGGTTTCGGTTGCAACGCGTTTTTCCAGCAGCGCTGCCATTTCACCTTCAAATTGCTTTTCAGGCGCCTCCCTTGAGGCTCTTTCTTCGCTCAGGCTCAGGTAGCGCTGCTGCAACTGGCTGGCGCGCGTATGCATGCGCTCCAGTGACTGGCGCAACGACTCCAGGCTGGCGCGCCCGGAATGGGCCCTGAGTGCCAGCGACTGTCTTTCCTCGCTGGCCGTGCGGTAGCGAGCACGGGCATTGTCCCGGGTTTCAATCAGCGAACTTCGCTGCTTCTCGAGTTTCTGACGTTCGGTGTTGAGCGTGGCCATTTTCTCAACTTGCTGTTCCTGTGCAGCACGTGCCTGGCTGACTGAATCGCGATCATCAGCGATCTGCTTCTTCAATGACTTTATTTCCTGGGCAATCTCGGATCCACGGTTCGACATCATTTCGATGCTGGCCTGGCGACTTTCGCGGTTGGCTTCCAGGTTGGCCACCTCGCGATGAAGCTCATTCACCTGCTGTTGCTCAGCTTTGAGGTTTTCTCCCAGCTCAACACGAAGTTTTTGAATTTTTTCTTTTTGATTGGAGAGTTCAGCAGATGACTTTTCCAGAGACTCGCATTGCTCACGAATACTGGCAATTTCCTTTTCCCTGACCAGGACACCGGCGCTGCCCCCGAGTCCGCGGGCGAAGCGCAGCCAGTCACGCCCCATCCATAAACCCTCAGGCGTGACCAGGGATTCTCCTTCTGTAAGCCCGGAGCGTTGTTTCATGGCCTCCTGTGGCGATGCACAGGTCTTGACCGAGGCCAGCAGTCTCTGCACTGCGGGCGGGCCATCAACTTCTGCGGCCAGGCTGTCTTTTGCAAAATCAACGTGCTTGCCATCACTTTCCATCAGCGACAATGCACCGCCTTCGATTTCCGAAAGCGCCCCGGCATCAACCTCCAGGTCCTTGACCAGGTGCGACTGCAGCCAGTGGCCAAGAACCGTCTCAGCCGCCGTTTCCCAACCCTCATTCACAAATATGGATTCGGCCAGCCTGGGTGCAGCATCAAGCCCCTGGCCACTCAACCAGGTCTTTGTCTCATCGGTATCTTCCGAGGCCTGCTGAAGGGCAAGCAATGACTCCAGCCGACCGCTGCTCTTGTGGAGCTCACGCCTGGCTGACTCAAGCTCCTGTTCGCATTCGCGCGATTGCCGGACCAGGTCTTCCTGCTCCTTTTGCAGTGCTTCCAGCCTGGCCTGTGCTTTATCGAGGGTTTTGCGACCCGTGTTGGCCTTGCTTTCTCCTTCATCTGCCGCTGCCCGAAGCTCCGCGGTATCGAGGCTTGCAGCCTCTTTCTCGAGGGCTTCCAGTCGGCGTGAAGCTTCGATCAGGCGCTGATCGAGGTGCTCAATGCGATTTCGGCCCTGGTCCGCCTCACGCTGAATTTCCGTGCTGCCTTTATGGTGTTCCTCAAATGCCTCCTGCCAACTGGCAACCTGGCTTTCGGCATCTGCCAGAGCAGTCTCGGCTTCTTTCTCAGCTTTATCGGCTTTTTCCAGTGCAGGTTCGGATTCCGCCAGCGAAGTGGTCAGTTCTTCGACCTGGGCCTTGTCCAGCAACATGTGCTTTTCAATATCTTCCAGTCCCGAACTGGTTTCGCTGAATTCCTGATCCTGGCGTTTTTGCAATTCACGCTGGTGTTCGATGCTCTGTTCCAGCCTGGCGATTTCACTGCCAATGTCGTACAACTCGCCCTGGACTACATTCAGCTTCTCAGTGTTCCTACCCTGTTTATCACGCAAATCCTCGAGGGTCTTTTCCGCTTTTCGCTGCATCGCGATTTTTTCCTGAAGCTTGTTTTCGCGCTCTGCAAGTCCGCGCTTGCCAGCCTCAGCCTTTTCATTGAACTCCCGCCAGTGCAATGCGACCTGGAGCGTCTTTAGCTGACGGCGTTCCTCTTTGAGTTTGCTGTAGCGGCGGGCAGCACTGGCCTGGCGTTTGAGACGGTTGAGATGCTTGCCAACTTCTTCGCGCAGATCAGCCAGGCGCTCGAGATTTTCACGCGTATGCCGAATACGATTTTCTGTTTCGCGACGCCGCTCCTTGTAGCGGGAAATACCAGCTGCCTCTTCCAGGTGGCCGCGAATATCTTCTGGTCGTGCATCGACAATTTCCGAAATCATTCCCTGTTCGATGATGGAATAGCTGCTTGATCCCAACCCGGTACCCAGGAACAGGTCCCGAACGTCCTTTCGCCGGCAACGGCCACCATTCAGGAAATACTGGGACACGCCATCCCTGGAGACCTGGCGCTTGACCGAGATTTCTTCATAACTGGCATAGGCACCGCCAAATCGCCCTTCACTGTTGTCAAACAACAGCTCAACGGTGGCGGTACCAACCGGTTTACGACTCGAAGAACCGGCAAAAATCACATCGGCCATGGATTCGCCACGCAGTACCTTGGCAGAACCTTCACCCATCACCCAGCGAACAGCATCAATGATGTTGGATTTACCGCAACCATTCGGGCCCACGATGCCGGTAAGATTGGTCGGTGCATAAAAAGTGGTCGGATCGACAAATGATTTGAAACCGGCCAGCTTGATCGACGTCAGCCTCATGCCTGGAACACCCGCATCGCGACTCCGGTTCTTGTCTTTTTTATGGCATACCCGGCGCATTTATCAATGGCCGGGACGCTCGCCGCGTTTTGCAGCGTTGAAGTATTGTTCATGAAGTGGCTAAATTGCGTTCTTATATTCTGTTTTTTTAATAATTGCCCACGGAGGCACGATGAGTACAGGCCCGAGCAAAGATCTGGAGGTTTTTCCAAACCCGAAACCTGAGCGAGATTATACCATCCACATTGAGTCGCCAGAGTTTACATGTCTGTGTCCCAAAACGGGCCAGCCTGATTTCGCAACGCTCTCACTCGAGTACATTCCCGATCAGCTTTGCGTGGAACTGAAATCCTGGAAACTCTACCTCTGGAGTTTTCGTGATGAAGGTGGATATCACGAAGACCTGACCAATCGAATCCTTGACGACCTGGTCAATGCGTTGAAACCAAGGTTTATGCGCCTGACTGCTGAATTCAATGTCCGCGGCGGCATTTACACCACGGTGACTGCCGAGCACCTGGCCCCTGAATGGGACCCGACCCAGGAAGAAGTAATACATTAAAAAAATGTAATATATTATTGATATGATTAAAGTTCACTGCTTGAATAGGCGTCGATGGCAAGCGCGTGAATGTCAGTCTTCATGAGGTCGCCCAGGGCATCGTAGATGGCCCTGTGTTTCTGAAGCATACTGAGTCCTTCAAAAGCATCGGATATCACCATCACCCGAAAATGCCCACGGCCGTCCCTGGCGCCCTCGTGGCCCACGTGCATATGGCCCTCATCCTCGATCGATAGCTGCTCGGGATTCAGCGCCTGTTCCAACCGGCGGCGCATTTCTGTGATTCGCTGATCTGTGTCCATCATGGAAGAATGGGGATGAATGGAGAAACCTCCACCTTTTCATACGCACCTGAATGAATGTACGGGTCATCCTGTGCCCAGGCCTCGGCTGCTTCAAGTGACTCAAACTTTGCAATAATCAGCGAACCCTGCCATCCCGCGGGACCCGGATCTGGTGAATCAATGGCCGGACGCGGACCTGCAACCATCAACCGCCCTTCCTCCAGCAGCGCCCTGACACGCGCCAGGTGAGCTTCACGCACGCTCATCCGACGCTCCAGGCTGTCGGATACATCCCGACCGTAAATCGAGTACCACATACTTTTCCCTCCGAAAGCGCACACTGTAATGAACAAGGCACCGCGAGTACAATGTGCCGGCTACAGATCATCATGGTGAGGAGATGAGCGAAAGAATCGAATTGCGCCCGGTTGGGCCCAAACCAAGACTGATAGACCATATCGTTGGGGTGCTCGTTCGTGGCGGGCTGATCGCCTACCCCACTGATTCCGGTTATGCACTTGGATGGAGAAGCAACAACCGCGACGCCCGGGAACGGGTGGTTCGTATGCGTGAACTCGATTCGGGACATCACTTCACTTATTGCTGCCGAACGCTTTCAGATGTTGCACGCTACGCCACGGTTGACAACTGGGCTCACCGATTGGTGCGCCAGCTCACACCTGGCCCATATACTTTCGTGCTGCCTGCCACACGCCAGGTACCAAGAATGGGGCAAAAACGACCTTCAACCATCGGAATACGAATTCCGGATCATGAAGTGGTACAGGCAATCCTTGAATCCATTGACGAACCCATCCTCAGCTCTTCGCTGATTCTGCCCAACCAGGAAGAGGAAATTTATGATTCAGAGGATCTTTACGATGCCACCTACGGCGACATTGACCTGTTCGTTGATACCGGCCCCTGCCCGCTTGAACCGACCACGCTCATAGACCTTTGCGGAGACCGTCCTATCGTGCTGAGACAAGGTCGCGGCATGGTAAACTTCGTTTGATCTCCGACCCGTCAGGATAATTCGTGGAAGACCCAGACCTGCATCAGGATAAACCTTCTGTTGTTCGCCAAGAGGAAATGCCCTTTGCGATCGTGCAGGGGCAGCCCTACACCCAGATTCCCCAGGATTTATACATACCGCCCGATGCACTGGAGATTTTTCTTGATGCTTTCGAAGGTCCGCTGGACCTGCTGCTCTACCTGATTCGGCGGCAAAATCTCGACATTCTCGACATCCCGATTGCTGAAATCACCAAGCAGTACATGGGCTACATCGACCTGCTCAAGGAACTGCAGTTTGAACTGGCGGCTGAGTACCTGGTGATGGCAGCGATCCTGGCCGAGATCAAATCCAGGATGTTGCTGCCCAAACGCACCAGCGACACAGAAGATGAAGAAGACCCGCGCGCCGAACTGGTCAGGCGACTTCAGGAATACGAACGTTTCAAGCAGGCTGCCGAGGACATTGATGACCTGCCGCGCGAAGGAAGGGATTTTTCGATTGCGGAAGCCTTCATGGAAAACCAGCAGGTGGTGCGTGTACCGCCAGAAATCGAACTCGACGACATGCTTGCTGCGCTGCGCGATGTACTAAGCCGCGCCGAGCTGTTCAGCCATCACCACGTTCAGATGGAACCACTTTCGGTTCGCGAGCGCATGTCGGTGATTGTGGATAAGCTGCGCCAGTCCCCTTTCCTGGAATTTGGCGCTTTGTTTACGGTGGAGGAAGGACGACGCGGCGTGGTGGTCTCTTTCCTGGCGCTGATGGAGCTTTGCCGGGAAAGGCTGGTCGACCTGGTACAACACGAACCATTGGGTGCGATCTATGTGCGCAGTCCTGATGCACGTTCAAAAAAAGGTCCCCGAAGGATGACCCAGGTGCAGCCACAGGCTGAGTTTGATCTCGATGATGACGAACAATTGAAAGTGGATGAAAAATCGCGGGAAGACAGGAATGAGTGACAACCAAAGGACCGATGCACTGGTCCCCATTATCGAAGCTCTATTGCTCACTGCCGGCCAGCCGCTGGACCTGAAGCAGATTGCTGCAGTATTTGATGAAGCAGAGCGGCCAACGGCGGGTGAGATCGGAGCAGCCCTGAATCAACTGGGTGAGGATTGTGAAGGACGAGGCATTGAGCTCAGTGAAGTCGCGAGCGGCTTTCGCCTCCAGGTTCGTGAAGAATGCATGTCCTGGGTTTCCCGGCTATGGGAAGAAAGACCTCAGCGTTATTCACGCGCCCTGCTGGAAACACTCGCGCTGATCGCTTACCGGCAACCCATTACCCGGGGTGACATTGAAGATGTGCGTGGTGTCTCTGTGAGCACCAACATCATTCGTACGCTGCAGGAGCGAGAGTGGATTCGGGTGGTCGGACATCGGGATGTACCCGGCAAGCCCGCTCTGTTTGGAACCACGAAGGCATTTCTTGATTACTTTGACCTGTCCAGCCTTGATGACCTGCCCACGCTGGCAGAAATCAAGGACCTTGGCAGCCTGGAGCCGGAACTTGAGTTTGACTCTGCCAACGATGATGAGTCCCCCGGTGAACCTGGTGAGGCCCAGGAAGAATCCACGGAGGAATCAGAACAAGTCGAATCCTCAGATTCCGATACCGAAACGAAACAAGATCCTGACGCCGAACCTGCAGATGAAACAGAAGATGAAACTGAAGTCGACGCCGGCACTGAAGCCGAAGTCGAATCTCAGTCTGAATCAAAAGCTGTATGAACGACACGAAAGCCAGCGATCAGCCGCCCACACCGCAGAAAAAAAGCGAGCGCCTGCAGAAAATCATGGCGACCTCCGGTGTCGGCTCCAGGCGGGCCAACGAAAAACGAATTTCTGAAGGTACTGTATCCCTGAATGGGAAAATCGCTGAGCCCGGCGCAACAGCCGGACCTGGCGACAAAATTCGCCTGGGTGATGAGGAATGGCGGGTGGTTGCGAAACCTGTGCGATTCCGCACGCTGATCTACAACAAGCCAGAAGGTGAAATCACCACGCGCTCAGACCCGGATGGCCGCCCAACTGTTTTTGACCGCCTTCCAAAACTGCAGAATCAACGTTGGGTCGCCGTTGGCAGGCTGGACATCAACACTTCCGGATTATTGATACTCACCACTGACGGTGAACTGGCCAACGCCATGATGCACCCATCCGGCAATGTAGACCGCGAATATGCGTGCAGAATTCATGGCGAAGTAAAGCCTGAACACCTTGAGAACATGAAAA
This sequence comes from Lysobacterales bacterium, assembly GCA_035267185.1. Taxonomy (GTDB): domain Bacteria; phylum Pseudomonadota; class Gammaproteobacteria; order Xanthomonadales; family SZUA-36; genus JAUIBE01. The sequence continues at coordinate 26,052 of DATFLY010000063.1, forward strand.
AAGGCGTCAAACTGGAAGATGGCATGGCCAGTTTCAGTGACATTCAGCCAGCAGGCGGTGAAGGCGTAAACCGTTGGTTTCATGTTGTGATCATGGAGGGGCGGAACCGTGAGGTCAGACGTTTGTGGCAATCACAGGGACTAGAAGTCAGCCGCCTGAAGCGGGTGCGCTACGGTGCCGCTTTCCTGCCCAAGCACATGCACATGGGAAAATGGCATGAAATAAGCCAGGAAGATCACCAGGTGCTGCGCGAAGATGTCAAGCTGCCCAGTGCCTCGACCGTGCTGGCGCTGGATCGTGAAAATACCAAACCCACGTCACGGCCAGTGAGGAAAGCGCAAAAACGTGTGGGCCACAAAGGCCGCCCCCAAAAGCGACATCGCAGGAAATGACCGGGCAGGAACTGCTGGAAATCGAATCACTTTGTCAGGCGTTTTTCATCAGCAGCGCTCCGGCTGATGCTGCCCATGATATTGCTCACGTTCAGCGCGTGGTCAAAAACACCCGGGAAATCACACAGATGGAAGATGCTGATGCTAGCATCACACTGCCGGCCGCGTGGTTGCATGATTGCGTTGCGATTGCCAAGGACGACCCCAGGCGAAGCCAGGCATCACGCCTGGCAGCCGATGCGGCTGTCAGCTTTTTGAAAGAAACCGGCTATCCGGCTGAATTTCTTGATGCGGTTCACCATGCAATTGAAGCCCACAGTTTTTCCGCAAATATCCCTGCCCGTTCGCTTGAAGCCCGGGTGGTTCAGGATGCAGACCGGCTGGACTCACTCGGCGCAATCGGCATTGCACGCTGTCTTCTTGTGGGCGGCAAACTAAATCGGCCGTTGCTCAGCGCTGAAGATCCTTTTTGCGCCCAACGAGAACCAGATGATGGCCAATACACCATCGATCATTTTTACGCCAAGCTGCTGAAGCTGCCAGAAACCATGCAGACAAATTCCGGACGCAAAGTGGCGGAGCAACGCGCTGATGTCATGCGTGACTACCTGGATACATTACAGGCTGAGATCGAATTGTAGGAATCACGTCCTCGACGCGACTCAATCCGGCACCCTGTAGGAGCGGCTTCAGCCGCGACTGTCGCGGCTGAAGCCGCTCCTACATTTTCTGATCGCCTCGTAAAACCAACGAAACCAACACGTTCAAACTGGAAATCCGATTCTCACAATGTCAACCCGGATAATCCTGTTCGGATTTCCGGGATGACGGTACTATTGAATTATGGATTGTAGATAACGCCTGAATTCTCGCTGTAGTACTTGAACACGTCCGCGGCCTCGTCCCTGAGCACGTCAACTTTTACTTCGATACCGCGACGCACCAGCGACTCCTTCCAGTCTCGAGGCTTATCCCCTTCATCGAAACCTGCCGCTTCTGCATCTTCCTTGCGCGCGCCACAGACCAGGCGCCTGACACCCGACCAGGGCACCGCGCCAAAACACATTGCGCAGGGCTCACAGGAAGTGACCAGCTCCACCCTGCCGTTCTCACCCAGGTTCCAGCTCCCTGAAGCCTGCTGGGCCATGCTGATCGCGACGATCTCGCCATGCGCACAGGAAAGGTTGCTGGTGGTCACAAGATTGACGCCAACGCCAAGAAGTCTGCCCGCTTCCAGGTCATAGACAACGGCACCAAACGGCCCGCCCCCTGTGCGGCTGATGTTGGCTTTCGACAAAGCAATGGCCAGGCCCATTCGATCATCATCGGATTTGAGATCACCGTCCCATTCTGAAACAAAAGCTGGCAACCATTCGGGCAACTTCATCTCACAGGACATGGGTACAAATCTGGTGTTTGGGTCAACCATAAGCGTTCAGAATTTCAGGACTCTGCCCTTGGGTTTTGTCGAACCACCTCGAATAAGCATACCGCGGTCGCCACCGAAACATTAAGACTTTCAACGGACCCTCGCATTGGAATACTCACCAGGTAATCGCAATGCTCCTGGGTCAGGCGTCGCATTCCGGGTCCTTCGCCTCCCATCACCAGCGCAAGCGGACCGCTCAGGTCAGTTTCGAAAAGACCTTGCTTTGCAGCATCAGAAGTGCCTGCGAGCCAGAGCCCCAACTGCTTCAGCTGTTTCAACGCGCGCGCCAGGTTGGTCACAATCACAATGGGGATCACCTCGGCAGCGCCACTGGCAGCTCGCCTGGCCGTGGCTGAGAGCGGCGCCGATTTATCCCTGGCAATCACCACGAAATCCACACCAGCAGCATCAGCGGTTCGCAGGCAGGCACCAAGATTGTGTGGGTCCTGAACGCTGTCGAGAACAAGTACCAGGGGCGGCGTACCTGCTTTCTCGAGCAACTGTGAAATATCCCGTTCACCAAACAGGTTGGCGGGTGAAAATATGGCAATGACGTCCTGGTGACGTTCTCCGTCAGCCAGTTGATCGAGTTCAGCGCGTGACCGCTGACTGAGCTTGATTCCCAGCTGACTGGCTCTTTCGATCAGGGGCTTGAGCCTGGCATTTTTGGACTCCCTGGCGATGATGAGTTCGTGAACCTGCCCGGGCGTTCGGCCCAGTGCAGAAGAGACCGAATGAAAACCCAGAAGCTGATGTTTGCCGGGGCCGTTCATCGTTCCATTTCAAAGTCGATCTTGCGCTCGTCTGTATTGACTGCAACCACTTTAACCGTGACACGCTGGGCCAGTTGGAAAACCTTGCCACTGCGCTCTCCGGTCAGGCGATGAAGCACCGGATCGAAGTGATAATAGTCATTGGGCAGCGCAGTGATATGCACCAGCCCACTCACAGCAATTCGATCAAGTTCAACGAACAGACCAAATGAAGTCACACCGCTGACCCGGCCTTCAAATTTATCGCCCACGTGACGTTCCATGTAATGGCATTTTAAACGCCCGGTCACGTCACGCTCGGCCTCTTCGGCACGCCGTGAACGATGCGAACAGTGCTCCGCAAGCGAGTTCATGCGGGTCATGTCGTATGTAAATTCGCCCTTGTTCTTTTTGTTCTGCAGATAATGGATCGCCCGGTGAACCAGCAAATCAGGATATCTGCGAATGGGCGAGGTGAAATGTGCATAGGCATCCAGCGCCAAACCAAAATGCCCATGGTTGGTCGCCTGGTAAGTGGCAAGGCTCTGCGCCCTGAGCAACACTGCCATGATCAGGTGCTGGTCATCACGCCCTTTGATCCGCTGAACAATCTGTTCGAAATCACGAGGCTCAGGTCGCCCCCGCCAGGTGACCTTGATTCCCAGGCCGCGAAGGAACTGCTCCAGGGACTCGATCCGGTCACCCTGGGGTGGTTCGTGAACCCGGTACAAGGTCGGAATTTCCTGGCGTAAAAGATAGCGCGCCGCCTGTACATTGGCCGTGACCATGCATTCCTCAATGATCTTATGCGCATCATTGCGTTCAACCGGCTGGATGTTTTCGACATTACCATCCTCATCGAATCCGAATTTCACTTCTGTGCTTTCGAAATCAATCGCACCGCGTGTGGTACGGGCTTTGCGCAATGCCTTGTAGAGGCCATAGAGATCACGCAACGACGCTGAAACCGTATCCATGCCGGGACGAATCTCGCTCTTGCCGCTCACCAGGTAATTCCAGACCTCGTCATAAGTCAGGCGGGCATGAGAGCGCATTACGGCGGTATCAAAACGTGAACGGGTCACCCTGCCGAAGTTGTCGATCGACATATCGCAAACCAGACACAGCCGATCAACGTCCGGGTTTAACGAACACAGACCATTGGATAATTCCTCGGGCAGCATGGGAATAACGCGGCCGGGAAAGTAAACCGAGGTTGCTCGCTCCTGCGCCTCATCATCCAGCTTTGAACCAGGGCTGACATAGCTCGCTACGTCGGCAATGGCCACCACCAGTCGCCAGGAGTTCTTGCGCCGTTGGGCAAATACTGCATCATCAAAATCCCGGGCATCTGCACCATCGATCGTTACCAGCGGCAGGTCACGAAGATCTTTCCTGCCCTCTTTCCATTTTTCCTCGACTTCGTCACCAAATGCCGCGGCTTCTTGCTCAACCCCTGTTGGCCATTCATGTGGAAGACCCAGGTTGCGGATCGCAATTTCGGTGGCCATACCCGGCGCACCGGTTTCACCCAGAATTTCTACAATTGTTCCCACTGGCGGCTGTCGTTCGCCGGGTTGCTGAGTCAGCTTAGCAACCACCACCTGGCCAGGTTTTGCGCTGCCGGTTTCAGAAAGGGGGATCAGAATATCCTGGTTGATCCGTGGCTCATCGGGCACCACCAGGGCAACCCCGCTCTCGCGAACGAATCTGCCAACAATTCGCTCATTGGCTCGTTCCAGGATTTCGGTGATGACGCCTTCCCGTCGACCGCGATGATCGATTCCGGTCACGGCGGCCAGCACCTTGTCACCATGCAACACGCGTCGCATCTGTTTGGATGACAGGTAGAGGTCAGTGTCACCAGACTCAGGGACAACGAAACCAAAGCCGTCTGCATGGGCGCTGATGCGCCCCCGCACCAGGTCCATCTTCTCGGGCAGGCCGTAGGCATTTCGCCGGTTCTTGACGATCTGTCCGTCGCGCAGCATGGCTTTCAGACGCCTGCGCATGATTTCTCGCTGGTCGTCAGAAATCACATCAAGGCGCTCAAAAATCTCGCGCCGCTTTACTGGTCGGCGCTGCTCACTCAGCAGCTTGATGATGTCCTGTCGGGACGGGGCTTTCGCGTTAATTCGTTTGTTATTGTTCTTATTTGCCATTTCTTGTGTTTTGCCTTGAATTCATGGGCGCATTGTACCGGTAATAGAGTCTGCCAAGGACGTTGACATCGAAGGGCTGAATCACTACTCTAGCCACCGGTTTACAACCCGACCCCGATGCCCAGGTGGCGGAATTGGTAGACGCGCAGCGTTCAGGTCGCTGTGTCCTTACGGATGTGCGAGTTCGAGTCTCGCCCTGGGCACCAACATCCTACTGCGAAGCGCTGCTTTCGCAAAAAGCGCGAAAGGCGCACTTCGCTCGATGTCGTACCAAGAATTCGACGCCCTGCATTTCGAACGGGTCTAATGCATCGCTGCTGACTCAAGTGACCGCGTACCGTCCCTCAACGCTGAAATTAGGCAATTTCGCGAAAAACGCGAAAAGAGCCCTTCCCTTGATCGAATACCACGACTGTGACGACAACGACTTTAAATCGTTCTAATGAATCGTCACAGGCTCAAGTAACTGCAAACCGTCCGACGACGCCGAGTATGACTTCTTTCTCGCAGAGCGAGAAAACCGTCTCCCGCTTTGGTTCATACAAGCAATTGGACGACGCCAATGGTGAATCGTTCATGCAATCAATGCCAACACCCTGCTTTCAGCTAAAATAATCTGATGCAGGTGAAGAATATTCCATACGAAGCCGTTGATAGCGTCGTTGATACGCTCCATGAGGCGTTTTATGACTATCCGGTGATGCGCTATGTGCTGGGCGGTGACGCGTCTGAATTGAGCAGTCAGCACCTTCAGTTGACCAGGCTGTTCGTCATGGCGCGGGTATATTGCAACGAACCTCTGCTTGGCATTGGTGAACTGCCGGAGCTCGCTGCGGCTGCAGTGGTTTCTTTACCAGAGACCGAAGGCACTCCGAAAGCGTTGGCGGATTTCCGCAAGCAAGTTTGGTCGAGCCTTCCGGAAGCCACGAAATCACGTTACGACGTATATGTCGCAGCATGTGAGCCGTTCGACATTAAAATGCCTCATCATCACTTGAACATGGTCGGGGTGCGCGATGCATATAGAGGTTCTGGTCTGGGACGACAACTCGTGGAACATGTCATTCAATTAGCAGAGCAACACCCCAATTCGAACGGCGTTTCGCTAACAACCGAGACCCCGGGCAATGTTCCGTTCTATCAGCACCTGGGGTTCGAGGTCACCGGACACGCCAAAGTGGGTTCTGAAATGGAGACATGGAGTTTTTTCAAAGAAATCTAATCTCATTTCCAGGTATGACACAGACCCGAACCATGAAAATGACCCGATTTTTTCCAGGAATCCTCGCAATTTGCCTGTCAACGACTTTGAGCGCGGGCGAGTCCTGCGGTCCTCGCAGCCTTGCATTGACGTTTGACGATCCGCCTCTGCCGGATACCCAGGTCATGACCGGAGAGTTACGCACACAGCTGATTATCAACGCATTGCGGGAGAACGGCGTGGATGGTGCTATGTTCTTCTCAGTCAGTTCTCGAATTGACGAATCAAACGTTGATCGCATGAATGCGTATGCCGAGGCCGGGCATGTCATTGCCAACCACTCCCATACCCATGCAAACCTCCACAATGTCGGAGCAGAGGCTTTCCTGGAGGATGTTCAACAGGCCGATGAAATTCTGTCTGGAATGCCTGGTTTTGAGCCCTATTTTCGCTTTCCCTACCTCAACGAAGGAAATACCGAAGAACAGCGCGATTTAGTTCGCGCGGCGCTCGAAGAAATGGATTACCAGCAGGGCTATGTCACGATCGACAATTACGATTTCTATATTGATCGACTGATTCGCGAAGCATTTGATGCTGACCCGCATTTGGACCTAAAAGCAATCGGCGCGCTTTATGTTGAAATGATGATGGGCGCCGCAGAGCACTACGATGCAATAGCCTGTCAATGGCTAAAGCGCTCACCAGCTCATGTGCTCCTGCTCCATGAAAACGATGCAGCTGCGCTTTTCCTGCCGAGAATGATTAACGAATTCAGGGAGCAGGGCTGGTCCTTTATTCCAGCCAGGGAAGCCTTTCAGGATCCAATTTCTGAAGCAATACCCGATACGCTTGTGCTCGGCCAGGGAAGGGTTGCCGCGTTAGCTGCCGTTGCGGGTGCCGAACCAGCCTCATTACGTCACGAGGGCGAAGATACTGAAATTCTGGACGCGGCCTTCCAGGAAGCCATCACTCCTTAGCCCGGGAGGCTGTCCCAGAAACGCTCCATCTCCCCGCGCATTGCTGTATCGGCCAGGCGTCCGCGGGCCGCGCCCATGTTGTCTTCCATGTGGTGTGGCTTGGTGGTTCCAGGAATCGCCGTTGTGACTGCCGGATGAGAGACCACGTACTTGAGGAAAAACTGGGCCCAGCTGGTGACATCAATCTCGGCAGCCCAATCCGGTAAGGCAACATCTGAAACCTGGCCAAAAATACTGGCGGCGTTGCGACGCCCGCCAAACGGCATATTAATCAGAACAGCCACGCCCCGGTCCTGTGCCATGGGTAAAATCTCTTCGTCTGCGCTGCGGTTGGCAATGGAATAATCCACCTGGATGAAATCCAGACGATGTTGTCGCATCGCTGATTTCAGATCTTCGTACTGGCTGTCACGCGAAGTGCTGCACCCGACGTAGCCGATTCGCGCATCTGACCGCAGATTCATCAGAAGAGGGATCACTTTCTCGGTCTGGTTAAAATTATGCACCTGGATCAGGTCAATGTGATCAGTACGTAGTCGCGCAAATGCTGCCTCGATGTCCGCCATCGTGACATCACCACGTGTCGATGTCTTGGTGGCCAGAAAGAGCTTGTCTCGATTGCCATTTTCCTGGGTCAACCGACCGATCACGTCTTCTGAGTTACCATAAGAATGTGCTGTGTCGATAACCTGACCTCCAAGCCCAGGTAACTCTTGCAGCAGTGTTTGAATCCTCTCCAGAACCTCCGGATCTTCAGTTCCAAACTGGTTTGTGCCCACCCCAACCACCGGCAGCTCTTTGCGGCTGGACGGGATGGTGCGTGTAATCAATGGCAACGCATTGCTTGCAGCGAACAGTGAGTTTGCACCTGCCAGTGTCAGCCCGGCAGTGGCCAGGGTGCCTGTTTTGATGAGTTCGCGACGTGAGATGCAGAATTTTGCCATGACCTTGTTCCTCAGAGACAAACGGGAAAGGCTACTTTCGGTGAAGTGATTTTTCAGTGAAAAGGATGCTGCCGAATGATGTTTTCACTACGCTCCGGGCCGGTGGAAACAATATGAATGGGTACGCCAGTGAGTTCTTCCATACGTCTGAGGTAAGCACGGGCATTTTCGGGAAGCTGATCAGGGTCGGTTGCGCCTCGCACGCTTTCAGTCCAACCCGGATGGGTCTCGTACACCGGCTCAAGATCAGCCCAGTCAACCACATCAAGTGGTGGTGTCTGCAATGTCTTACCGTTGAGGCGATAGGCATTGCAAATTTTCAGTTCTTGGAAACCATCGAGCACATCAAGCTTGGTGACACACAGCCCGGTTACGCCGTTTAGCTGGACCATGCGCCTGAGTGCTACCGCATCCAGCCAACCACAACGACGTGGTCTTCCGGTGGTTGCACCGAATTCATCACCACGCTTTGCAATTTGTGCCCCGTCGTCATCAAACAGCTCGGTGGGGAACGGCCCGCCACCGACTCTAGTGACATATGCCTTGGTGATGCCCAGCACATAATCAATCGCATCAGGCCCCACACCGGCACCGGTGCACACACCGCCAACCGTCGTATTTGAAGAAGTAACAAATGGGTAAGTCCCATGGTCGATATCCAGCAAGCTGCCCTGGGCGCCTTCAAACATGATCTGCTTGCCAGCGCTGCGCAATTCATAAAGACGGGTACTGACATCTGAAACCATGGGGGCGAAATACTCACCCAGCCCAATGGCATTTTGAAGCACTGCATCAAAATCCAGTGGCTCGACGCCGAAGCGTTTCTCAAGCACAAAATTGTGATAATCGAGCACCGGCTCCAGCCGTTCAGCCAATCGCGCGGGATTCAACAGGTCCGTGGTTCGTAAACCCCGCCGGGCGACTTTGTCCTCGTAGGCAGGCCCGATTCCACGACAGGTCGTGCCAATGGCTTTCTTGCCCAGGGCTTGTTCCCGTGCGGTATCCAGGCTGACGTGATAAGGAAGAATCATGGCGCAGGCCGGCGAGATTTGAATTCGATCACGGACTGTCACACCACCTGCTTCGAGGCGTTCGATTTCTGATTTGAGTGCTTCAAGCGAAAGGACGACGCCGTTGCCGATAAAACACTCGACGCCTGGATTCAGGATTCCGGCGGGGATCAGGTGAAGAACCGTTTTCTCGCCTCCAATGACCAGGGTATGGCCGGCATTGTGACCGCCCTGGAACCGGACGACAGCGTCGGTTTCACGGCTCAGCAAGTCAACGATCTTGCCTTTGCCTTCATCTCCCCATTGTGTGCCCAGCACAACAATACTCTTTGCCATTGAGTGGTTTTCCTCGAAGGAACTCTGCGCGCTCAGCGCAATACGTTAAGCATGATCGCACCAATCAGCATACTGATCACACCGCCAATTCGCACGGTCTTTGGACTGATCTGAGACAGATCCTTCATGGTTTTTTGCCAGAAGGTCGGCGACAGGAACGGCAAAAGGCCCTCGATAATCAGGACGAGGGCCAGTGCGGTGAGCAGTTCGTTTGCCATGGATTCAGGGAATCAGCTGGTCATTGCCTCACTGTGTCGTCTCCGAAATAATCGAAGAAACTCGAGGAAGGATCAATCACCATTACGTCCTGGTTGCCGCCGAAGGAATTGCCATAGGCCTGCAAACTGCGATAGAAGGCGTAGAACTCCTCATCCTGCCCGTACGAATCGGCATAGATTCGCGTTGATACGGCATCGCCCTCACCTCGAATCACCTGGCCATCACGCTCTGCATCAGCGAGAATCACCTGGACCTGCCTGTCCGCATCCGCACGAATGCGCTCAGCCTCTTCGCGACCCTCAAAGCGGTAGCGATTGGCTTCTTTCTGACGATCAGCAGCCATTCTTCGGAACACAGATTCACGCACGTCTTCGGGAAGCTCAACGGCCTTGATTCGAACATCGACGATGTCGATTCCGAATTCCTGTGCTGCTTCATTGGCCGCCTGCTGAATGTCCTGCATGGTGCTGACACGCTGCTCGGATACAACCTCGGCCAGGGTTCGACTGGCGATCTGGTTACGAATACGGTCCTTGATAATACTGTCAAGGCGATTTAGAGCGTTACGCTCATTACCCTGGGTCGAAATATAGAACTGGGCGACGTCAATAATCCGCCACTTGATGAATGAATCCACAATCACGAACTTCTGCTCGGAGGTGATCATGTTTTCCGGCGGGGTATCAAGAGTCAGAATGCGCTTGTCAAATTTCCGCACATTATTGATAAACGGCGTCTTGAAATGTAGCCCTGGCTCGTAATCGGCTTTCAGCACCCGACCGAGTTGGAATTTGAGTGCAAACTCCGTTTCTGAAACGGTGAATATGCTGTTAAGCCCGACAAAGCCGGCCAATGCAACTAGAATAAGTATCAGAGCACGGTTCATTGTCTGCCCTCCCTGCGGGTACTGCGGTTCGGTCCACTGTCGGTGCCGATCGGAGCATTGGGCGCTATCACAGGCGGCATGGTCTGGCTCCTGTCACCCTGTATTGTTCCACTACCAAGCTGGTCAAGCGGCAGGTAAAGCACGTTGCCGCTGCCCTGGGCGTCAATCATGACCTTGTTTGATCGGGCATAAACACTCTCAAGTGTCTGAACATAAAGTCGTTTACGAGTGATCGCAGGTGCCTGCAGATATTCTTCAAGCACTGCATTGAACCGGGATGTTTCACCTTCTGCCAGCGCAATGGTCGCTTCCTTATAACCCTCCGCTTCCTGAACCGTGCGCGCTGCACGTCCCCTGGCTTCCGGAATCACACTATTGGCATGCACTCGTGCTTCCTCGATGAACCGTTCGCGATCTTCCCGGGCACGGATAACGTCTGAGTATGCTTCCCGCACCTGCGCCGGTACATTCACGTCCTCGAGGTTAAACTGGGTCACCAGGATTCCGATCTCGTAGCGATCAAGGGTTTCCTGCAGGACGCGACGCGTCTCGACAGCGACCTGTTGGCGCTGACCACCCTCAAGAATGGCATCCAGGCGGTTGGTACCAACCGATTCACGCAGCGCACTTTCTGCCGCTTGTTGAACCGTAATTTCAGGATCACGAACGTTGAACAGAAATTGTTGAGCATCCGATACCCGGTACTGAATCTTGTACTGGAACTCAATGAGATTTTCATCCTCGGTGAGCATGTGACCGCGATCCTCAACCTCACGAACCTCGCTGACGTTAACCGGCAGCATGGTTTCGAGCGGAGAAGGCAGCGTCAGGTTAAAACCGGGAGACAGCGTTCGGTTGTATTCACCGAAGCGCAATACCACGCCCTGTTCAGCCTCATCCACAATGTGTACCGAGTAGTAAGCAGCCCACAAAAGGGCAACAATGACGAGGATTGAAATCAATCCGCCACCTCCACCGCCGCCTTGTGAGTTTTCACTACGACCTTTGCCGCCGCCACCGAAAATGGTCTTCAGTCTGCGGTTGACGTTCTGAAAGACCTCGTCAAGGTCAGGTGGTTGTTGACCTGACTTCCAAGGGTCTTTGTCGCCCTTACCGGGTTCTTTCCAGGGCATTCAATTCTCCTAATATTTCGCGAATGGCTACGACGTTAAGCAAGCTGAGGCCCAACGAGGGGGGTTTCAAGTGCAGGGGGCGCACTAAATCGGTGTTTGGTCGAATAAAAGCTCGCGTGCGGTTTGTCCGGTCTTGCCGGGCTGGGATGCCAGTTTCACAGCCGTCTTGCGGGGAACATCAACCTGCAATTTCCAGCTTCCATTATTGGCAATCCGTTCTTCACTGACCACACCGAGTTCAAATAATTGCGCGCGGAACCTGGCATCCTCGCCGGCAAGTTCGATCCAGGTCTGAATATGATCTCTTGCCAGTTCGCCTGCGATCACTTCACGCAGAATATCCAGACCTTCACCATCACGTGCGCTCAAACGGACTCCGGTCGTCTTGCCGTCCTCCGAACAAATTTTCTCGACTGGCAGGTCAGTGAGGTCTACTTTGTTGTAAACACGAATCACAGAAATATCATCCGCACCGATGGCTTCCAGCACTTCATCCACCTCGGCCTGGCGCTCCATTCGATATGGGTCTGATGCATCGATGACATGCAGAAGGACATCAGCATCCCGCGCTTCCTGGAGCGTGGAACGAAAGGCTGCGACCAGCTCATGTGGCAGGTCGCTGACAAAACCGACGGTATCTGCCAGCAATACGTCGCCACAATGCATGCCTTCAACTTTCCTGACCGTGGGATCGAGCGTATCGAAGAGTCGGTCGTTGGCATGGACCTCCGCTTCGGTCAGCTGATTGAACAAGGTGGATTTTCCGGCATTGGTATATCCGACCAGCGCCAGCAAAGGTGCGCCTGAGCGTTTGCGCTGGCGGCGACTCTGATCGCGTTGCTTTCCGACTTTTTCCAGGCGGAGCCCCAGTTGACGAATGCGTTTGCCAATCAGGCGCCGATCCGTTTCAAGCTGCGTTTCACCTGGTCCGCGCAGACCAATACCACCTTTTTGCCTCTCAAGGTGAGTCCAGCCACGCACCAGGCGGGTGGACAAATGACGAAGTTGCGCCAGCTCTACCTGGAGTTTGCCTTCATATGATTTGGCTCTTTGGGCAAAAATATCGAGAATCACGGTTGCACGGTCCAGTACCTGGACTTCGCAGCGTTTTTCAAGATTTCGCTGCTGAACAGCGCTAAGAGATTCGCTGACCAGCACAACATCAGCGCCGCGCTGTTTGACGGTATCGACCAGCTCTTCGACTTTGCCGCTGCCAACAAAATACTTTGCGCCCGGGCGATCACGCGGGGCGACAACGATGTCGACAATATTGACGCCGGCAGAAAGTGCCAGCTCACGAAATTCTTCGAGGGATTCCGGACCGGTTGTCCGAAACTGCGGATGCAAAATGACCGCGCGATTTCCTCGTTCTGCGCGCTCGATCAAGGGTTTATCAGCACTCCGATTTTAACTTTCTTCTTCCTCGTCAAACAGGCGCACGTTCCTGGCCGGTACGACCGTGGAAATGGCGTGTTTGTAGATCATCTGGCTGACCGAGTTCTTGAGCAGAACAACGAACTGGTCAAATGACTCGACCTGTCCCTGCAGCTTGATGCCGTTGACGAGATAGATGGATACCGGCACGCGTTCCCGGCGCAGTGCGTTGAGGAATGGCTCTTGTAGTGATTGACCCTTTGACATGGCCGCTCTCCTTCTTATTAGTTCACCCACGCTGCCTGTCTGACCCGGTAATCAACATCTGAAACCCTGTGCGCGGTAACAGACAACATGGTGTTCTTTAAGGTCTATTCAAGGAATGGACCGATAAATCTGGCGACTTCGTTGAACAGTGACTGTTGTGCCTCTTCAGCATGTGAATCATACCACAGGGCGCTGGATTCCCGGCGTAACCAGGTTAATTGACGTTTCGCCAGTTGCCGGGTGGCCGCGAGGGCTTTTTCAACCATCTCATCGCGGCTGATCTCTTCTTCCATGTATTCCCATGCCTGGCGATAATTAACGCAGCGCATGCTTGGCATATCCCTGTCGAGCGCATAACGCGATCGCAGCATTTTCATTTCATCCAGAAACCCGGCGGCGAGCATGATGTGAAAACGTCTTTCTATCTGCTCATGGAGCTGGTTGCGCGATTCGGGACAAACCACCACCTTCAATACCCGATAACCCAGGGAACGCTCAACACCCTGTTGCTGCAGAACACTGATCTTCTCACCGCTCATCATGATGACTTCCAGCGCACGCTGGATACGCTGGCGGTCATTGGGATGAATGGCGTTGGCCGCCACCGTATCAAGCTTTCGCAGGCGTGCATGCAGCACGGGCCAGCCTTCAACTGCAGCCTCGGCCTCCAGTTCACGCCGAATGGTTTCACTGGCCGGGGGTAACTCGGCCAGGCCGCTCAGCACGGCTCGAAAATAAAGCATGGTCCCGCCTACCAGCAGAGGAATTTGCCCATCACGCGTTGCCTTGTGCATCTCGATCAGGGCTTCATCATGAAATTCTGCTGCCGAATAGGTTTCCGTCGGATTACGAATATCGATCAAAGCATGCGGTGCAATCGCCAGCGTCTCGGCGTCCGGCTTGGCAGTGCCAATATCCATGTCCCGGTATACGTTCGCTGAATCCACGCTGATGATGGAAAACGGGTGACGACGCACCAGTTCAACGGCCGAAGCTGTTTTTCCTGATGCGGTCGGGCCCATCAAAAAAACTGCCGGTGGCAGCGACTGATCGTTGTTTTCCATCAGCGGCCCCTCAAAAACAGTCGATCCAGCGCGTCCATATCCAATTGGACCCATGTTGGACGGCCATGATTGCATTGACCGGAGCGTTCGGTGCGCTCCATGTCACGTAAAAGTGCATTCATCTCCGCAATGCTGAGTTGTCGATTTGCACGAACTGAACCGTGACATGCCATGGTGGAAAGCAATTCGTTGGCGGCCGTTTCCACTCTTGCAGTTGCATCCACGGCCACGTTGGTCGTGGCTTTTTCACCTTCCATCTGGACAAGATCTGAAAGCACATCCCGCAATAGCGACTCAATATCGCCTTCAGCCAGGAGAGCTGGCACCTGCCGGACCACCAGCGAATCCGGACCATTCCGGTCGACCTGGAATCCCAGCTCTTCAAGTCGCCTGGCAGACTCCTCGGCTACATCCGCTTCTGCTTCGCTGACGAACATGCTGATGGGCACCAGCAATCGTTGTGAACGGATACCATCCGCCTCATGGCGGGATTTGAGCTGCTCATAAGTAATGCGCTCATGTGCAGCATGCATATCCGTCATAACAAGACCGATGGCATTTTGCGACAGGATGTAAACCCCGTGAAGCTGTGCAAGCGCAAAACCCAGTGGTGGCACTTCACCATCCTGATCAGCAATTTCCCGGGCCGAGTGTTCGGCCTGGTCCAGCACGCGGGCGTAGGCTGTGATTTGCTCACTCACCGGCATGTTCATCGTCTGTTGGCCAAAATTGGCGCCACCGGAAAATGCTGTGCCGCTAACGGCCGGAAGGTCTGACTGGCCCAGGCCACTGCCTGGTCGTGGCGCACCACCGCCTTGTCCTGAGGACCCAATTGCCCGATGCAGGGATGAATAGAGAAAATTATGAATTGACCTGCCGTCGCGAAAGCGAACTTCTGCTTTCTGTGGATGGACATTCACGTCCACCCCTTCTGCCGGCATCTCAAGGTACAACACGAAGGCCGGGTGACGACCGTGGTAAAGGACATCCTGGAAGGCCTGGCGCACGGCATGCGCAATCAGGCGGTCGCGAACTGCCCTGCCATTTACAAAGAAAAACTGTTGATCGGCCTGCGCCCGGTTATAACGGGCTTCAGCCACCCAGCCACCCAGTGACAATGGGCCACGCTGTTCGTTGATTTCCAAAACATGTTCTATGAATTCGGCCCCACAGACAGACTTCAATCGCCTCAGACGGGCCGCTTCATCGTTTGCAGGCGTTTCACGCATGCTGGTGTTTCCGTTGTGTGACAGTTCGAAAGCCACATCAAAACGAGCAAGGGCATGCCTCTGGATCAGCTGGCGTACGTGCTTGTACTCGGTCTGGTCAGTGCGCAGAAATTTTCGACGGGCAGGTACATTGTGAAACAGGTCTGTGACCTCTACCCGTGTCCCCTCTTCGATGGCTGCGGGTTCGGGCTCACCGATTTCCCCGTTCCGAACCTTCACCTGCCAGCCATGTGGACTGCCTCTGGTTCGGGAAGTCAGCTGTAATCGCGAAACCGATGCAATGCTGGGCAGGGCTTCACCCCTGAATCCCAGGGTCGCCACCTGCTCCAGGTCATCCAGAGAAGCAATCTTGCTGGTGGCGTGTCTTTGCAAGGCCATGCCCAGCTCTTCTTTTGCAATGCCGCGGCCATCATCCACGATCCTGATCAGGCGCTTGCCGCCCGATTCGAGATTAATGCTGATTGAACGTGAGCCTGCATCCAGGCTGTTTTCGACCAATTCCTTGACCACAGAAGCAGGCCGATCAACCACTTCGCCTGCGGCGATCTGGTTGACGAGATGGTCAGGAAGTAACGTGATTGACAATTGAGGCAGCTTACAGTGGTTAACGCGCCTGAACGGTAAGGTAAATCAGAACATTTGGCAAACGCAGGATTGATGGGGTCAGAGTCAAGGGACAGAGTAAGACTCAGGTTTCGGACTTTGCTCACAAAATTCAGTTTGTAATCTGTCCCTTGACTCTGACCCCGTTGCTAACCCCGTTACTAGGTTGTTGGAATCACAAGTGTTGAGCCAATATGGATCACATCGCCCTTGATATTGTTTGCGGTTCGCAGCCTGTTGAGCGGCACCTGGTAACGAGTGGCGATACCGCCCAGGGTGTCACCGCGAACCACCACGTATTTCATCTGCTTGCGATTGGCAGCAATCCAGGTTCCCGGTGGCGGGCTGAAGTAGAAGTAATCCTGTATGCCGCTGGCTATCGCATTCGCGAGGCGGGCCTGGTGCACCGGATCGCGAAGCTTGCGCTCTTCGTTCGGGTTACTGATAAACGCGGTCTCAACCAGAACTGAAGGAACATCCGGTGACTTCAGAACCAGGAAATTGGCGCTTTCCACGTGCTTCTTGTGCATTTTTCCGACTGAATTCATGGAGCTGAAAATACTCTTGGCAACGGCATTACTTGCTTCCATGGTTGCACTCTGGGAAAGGTCGAGCAGTACCGAGGCCAGCATCTCGTCCTTGTCTGACAAGGTCACGCCGCCCACCAGGTCTGACTTATTCTCCTTGGCAGCGGTGAGTCGCGCATACTCACTGGATGCACCGCGCTGGTTCAACACAAACACCGAACCGCCTGCGACACTGCGTTTCTTGAAGGCATCTGCATGGATGGAAACGAACAAATCAGCACGGTTCCGACGTGCTTTCTCAAAACGATCACGATGAGGGACGTAGTAGTCGCCAGTGCGAGTCAGGACGCCTCGCATACCAGGCCGCTCATCAATGGTGGCCTTGAGTTTGCGAGCGATTGCCAGCACCACGTCTTTCTCACGCGACTTGTTTTGCCCGATTGCGCCCGGGTCCTCGCCACCATGACCCGCATCGATTGCGATCACGACGTCACGGTTGAGCGTTTGTACATCAGAAATCTTCTTTGGTGCGCCGTGATGCTTCTGGTCGTCGGAATACAGATCAATGACCAGGCGATGTCCGTACTGTCCGGTCGGGTTAAGAAGAAAACTCTTGATTTTCGTGCCCTGCTCAAGATCAAGCACCACCCGCAACGTTCCCTCACGTGGTTCGCCATGACGTACGCCGGTGATGACACCTGCGTACTCAGACTCGAAATTGAGATGGCCCTCAAGGCTGGATCCATGCAGATCGACAACCACGCGATGCGGGTCTTCAAGGGTGAAAAGCTGGTATTCGGCGCGGGAATCAAGATCGATTACCGCACGCGTCTTGGCCGGATCTGTCCAGACCCGGAACCCGCTGACATCGGCAGCCATTGACATGGCCGGGAGCAGCAGGGAAAACAAGGCAATGACAGGGCGCATTGTCATTGGTCTCATGACCCCCAGTAGTAGATGTGCTAATGATGAATTGAAAATCGTGAAATTGCAAGGGTTTCTCTTAAAAAACCGCTAGATACAAACCAAAGCTAGAAAAGAATATCTGAATCACTCGGAAAGTGTACGAACCAGGGTCTCACCAATCTCTGTATTGGCCACAGCAGTCAACTCGCGCTCAAGAATTGAGTCTGAAAAAACCAGCCTGATATCAGCCGATGGAATTTCCTGTCCACCCCTGGTTGGCCATTCAACCAGGAGAACCGTGGAATTCCTGAAAAGGTCCCTCAAGGCAAGAAATTCAAGCTCAAGCTCGTCATTAACCCGGTATAGATCCAGGTGAAGCAACTCTAACCCTTTGAAATTATAGCGTTCAAGCAGCCCGTAAGTTGGGCTTTTGACTCGCCCTTCATAACCCAGTGAACGGGCCAGAGCGCGCACGAATGTAGTTTTACCAGCACCCAGGGGTCCCTCAAGATAGACCACCACGGGCGGTTTGAGATGGCTGGCGAACGAGGCGGCGAAACGCTCCAGGTGAGCTTCGTCCGGCAATTCTCGTTGAGTTCTTGAATAATTCACGAATCTGAACGCGTCTTTTGGCCCGGATTTAACACAGACGGCAGAAAACGTGTGATATCAGAAGCAATCATTCCCCGCTCTCCGATTTCTGCAGCCGCAACATCAGCAGCAGCAGCGTGAGCTGTAACCCCTACCCTCGCAGCCGCCCATGCATCCAGGCCTTGCGCCAACATGGCACCAATGACGCCGGCCAGCACGTCTCCGGTCCCACCGGAAGCCATACCCGGGTTGCCCAGCGGGCAGATTGCATAGCGCCCTGCAGGATCAGAAATGACCGTGCCACAACCCTTGAGAACAGCCACGCAACCACCCTGGCGTGCCAGCTCCTTCGCTGCGCTTATCCTGTCGTTTTGAACCACCCGTGAATCCACACCAAGCAACCGGCCTGCCTCAGCTGGATGAGGCGTCATGATGACCTGACTGCCATGTTCAGAAATTCTCTCGAGCGCTGATTCTTTTGCGATCAGGTTGAGTGCATCGGCATCAACCACCATTGGCCCCACATGGTCCCGACATGCATTCAGCATTTCAACGGACCAACTGGATTGACCCAGGCCAGTGCCCAGAACGACAACATCAGCCTGTTTCAGCAAAGCACGAACAACACTTCCTGCTTCAGCATCCCTGACCATTAATTCCGGGCACCCACTATTCAATGTTGATGCATGCTCAGGGTGCGTGACCAGGGTGACTTTTCCACCACCTGAGCGAAGAGCAGCCTCTCCACAAAGACGCAATGCACCGCTCATCCCGGCATCACCACCGATTCCCAGGATCCAACCAAAGTGTCCCTTGTGACTGTTTTTATGACGCTTTTTCAGATATCGGGAAATGAGGAATTCATGAATCAATTCTCCTGAAGTGAAATTCCGCTGATAAACCGAATCCGGTACACCCAGGCGATCAAACTTCAACAGCCCGGAGCAGTCGGGTCCGTCTGCTGTATACAAACCACGCTTGCGTCCAATGAATGTGACAGTCATCTCAGCCTTGACAGCGAGACCCATGATGCGTCCGGTATCTGAATTCAGACCCGATGGAACATCAACTGCAACAGTCACCGCATCTGACAGGTTTATCCTTTTTATGACTTCCGCATAATCACCCTCGGGTGGGCGATCAAGCCCCGTCCCAAGCAAGGCATCAACCACGAGGTCGATCCTTCCAAGGCGTGCAGGCGATTCTGGCTCTGCTTGCCCACCCGCATGGATCCAGCGCTGCGCTGCAAGTGCCGCATCTCCCCTGAGGGCATCGGGAGGTTTCAGTGCGTAAAGTTTGCAGCTGATCCCCTGCTCCAGGGCCAGTCTCGCCACGACATAACCATCCCCGCCATTATTTCCGCCGCCACAAACCACCAGCCAGCGCTGACGATCCGGGTACTGATTGCGAATGGCCTCAAACACTGACTGCCCTGCCCGCTCCATCAGTTCCAGGCCGGCAATTCCATGATCTTCTATGGCACACCGGTCCAACTCCCGAACCTGGGAGGCAGTGTACAAACGCTGGTTGGCGGCTGTAGGCTGGGGTTTATCCGACATATCGGTCATTGGGAAATTATAACGTTGAACAGGGATCGCCAAAGTCCAGATTCCGACGGCCAGGCAAAAAAAACGATCCAGCCTGGCGAAGACGGGATGAATGGTCTGGCCGAACAAATCAGGAAATGGAGCAAGGAACTCGGGTTTCAAGCGCTCGGCATCAGTGATACTTCCCTGAACGAGCACGAAAAACGGCTCAATCAATGGCTGTCTGACGGTTTCCAGGGCGAAATGGAATATATGTCTCGTCATGGTACACGCCGCAGCCGGCCCGATGAGTTGATCCCCGGCACGGTGCGCGTGATCTGCGTGCGTATGGACTATCTTCCGAATGAAGCAAGAACGGCCGAATCACTCATGGAAGAACACGACAAAGCGCTGATCTCACGTTATGCACTGGGACGCGATTATCACAAGGTGATGCGCAACCGATTGCAAAAACTCTGCAATCGGATCAAGGATGAGATTGGTGAATTTGGCTACCGGGTATTTGTCGATTCTGCGCCAGTTCTGGAAAAAGCCCTTGCCGAGAAAGCCGGCCTGGGCTGGATTGGCAAACACAGCAATGTCCTGAGCCGCGATGCCGGCAGCTGGTTTTTCCTCGGCGAGATTTACACTGACCTGCCATTGCCAATCGATCAGCCGGCGCAGAATCATTGCGGGGACTGCCGTCGCTGTATTGACATCTGCCCCACCAACGCCATCGTGGAGCCTTACAGAGTCGACGCCAGGCGATGTATTTCCTATCTGACCATTGAACTGCGAAGCGCCATACCGGAAAACCTGCGCGCGGGCATCGGCAATCGGATTTTCGGATGTGACGATTGCCAGGCAGTGTGCCCATGGAACCGATTTGCACAGTTCAGCCAGGAAGATGATTTCAAACCCAGACCCGGCCTGGACGCGGCCAGCCTGATTGAATTATTTTCCTGGTCGAAGCAGCAATTCCTTGAGAAAACGCTGGGCAGCGCCATCAGGCGCATCGGTCATGAGTGCTGGCTGAGAAACATCGCAGTTGCCCTTGGAAACGCCATCGCCAATGCGCCAGCAACTGCGACATCAACAGATGCAATCATAAATGCACTGCATAGCCGCTCAAATCACCCCTCTCCACTGGTTCGAGAGCACGTGGCGTGGGCGCTCGCGCAACATTCAACAACCTGATCCAACACGCTGTGGCCTGTGCTATGCTTGCGCGTTAGCGATTTCAGTTGCCTGGCGATCCGTCTGATGTCAATAACGGGCCGGGTATTCCGGAGGAAACGAACTTGAACGTCATCACACAACTAGAAACCCTAAGAAATTACGGCGGGAAAGCCCGAACCAAAGGCCTTTCGGACGACATCATTCAGGATTTTTCTGAACGTGATTCAAGGCTGTCTGAGGCCATTGAAGATGCAATCAGTCAGTTTGACCAGTTGCTGGGTGAATACCCTGAATTGCTGGCAATGAGTGAGGCTGACCAGATCAGGAGCATCCAGTCAGGCATGGTCAATTTCTATGCCCAGGATTCGGTCAGCCCCTTTGTGACCCTGGCTGCCCGCGGCCCCTGGATCATTACACTCAAAGGTGCGGTGGTTCACGATAGTGGCGGATACGGCATGCTTGGTTTTGGACATGCGCCGAAACACATCCTTGAAGCCATGAGTGGCAAACAGGTGATGGCCAATGTGATGACGTCCAGCATCAGCCAGAAACGACTGACCGATGCACTCAGCAGGGAAATTGGTCACAGCCGGGAAGACGGTTGTCCCTTTTCACACTATCTGTTTTTGAACAGTGGATCTGAGTCCGTCACGGTTGCAGCCAGGATTTCAGACATCAACGCCAAAATCATGACCGATCCGGGCGGACGATATGCCGGCTGCCAGATCAGGAAAATCGGTTTGTCCAGGGCATTCCACGGCAGAACGGACCGCCCTGCCCAGTTCTCTGACTCAACACGGAAGACGTACAGCAAGCATCTGGCCAGCTTCCGTGACAACAACAGCCTGATCACGGTTGACCCGAACAATTCGGAACAACTGAAGCAGGCTTTCGAATGGGCAGAAGAAAACAACGTATTTATCGAAGCACTGTTTGTAGAGCCGGTGATGGGTGAAGGTGATCCTGGAATGGCGATCACGCCTGAGTTCTACCAGACCGCCAGGGAATGCACGCGCCAGCACGGGTCGCTTATGCTGGTCGACTCCATCCAGGCTGGCCTGCGTGCTCACGGCGTTCTGTCAATCTGTGACTACCCGGGTTTTGAGAAACTCGACCCACCGGACATGGAAACTTACTCCAAGGCACTCAACGGGGGTCAGTACCCACTCTCCGTGCTTTCAATGACCCCTGAAACAGCCTCAATGTATCGTCATGGCGTGTACGGCAACACCATGACCAGCAACCCACGCGCGATGGAAGTGGCCTGCGCGGTGCTTGACTCGCTGACGCCTGAACTTCGTAACAACATCCGTGTGCGAGGTCAGGAGTTTGTTGACAAGTTGCTCGACCTGCAAAACGAGTTGGGAGATGCGATCACTGGAATCCAGGGAACCGGCCTGTTATTCAGCGCTGAGCTCAAAAGTGACCGCTACCGTGGATATGGCATTGATTCGACCGAAGAATATATGCGAATCAATGGCATCAATGTAATCCATGGCGGCGAGAACTCCCTGCGTTATACACCGCACTTTGCAATCACGTCAGAAGAGGTGGACCTGATCATCAATGCCACCCGCACTGCCTTGATTGAAGGTCCGGTAAAAGCTGAAAGTAAAGAGCCAGAAGCGGCAAGCGCTGCGGCCTGAACGAATCACAGAAAAGAAAAAGCGGGCTGGCCAGGGTAGGACTGTTGCGCCCGGAGAAGGAGCCAGCCCGCTGTTCACAATACCCGCCTGAAAGAAGCCAGGGGAGGAGTGCCTGGAACCAGGAGTCAGGAGCGGGTCGGTGAATCAATCGTATTGAGCCTTAGTGCATTCCTGATATCCGCACCATCTGATCAAGAACGTATGGCATCAACCAGGCAGCGCCCAGCAGAGCCACCAGACCCAATGCATTCATTGCAACGGAAAAACCCATCTTCATTGCTGTCAATCCTCGACCAATCATGAGCAACCACCTTCTGCATCAATTCATTGGCCTCTAATAAAACACGGCCCATTCTCAAAGCCTGAGAATGGGCCGCAAATATTTCAGAATTTTTTTGGGAAAGGCGTTTTTAAGCTTCGTTACTTTGATCCACAGATTCAGCCTCGTTGGCAGCACCCAACCCTTCCTGTGAACCTGCTGGTGCCGACTCCGAATCCATCTCAATGGCAGACCCCGAATCACCCGAACTACCCGGTCCAGCGGATTCCACGTACTCGGAATGACTTTCGGCAGAGAGCGGCTTACCATCAATCCCCGGCTCAGGTACAAAATCCTGGTAAGTCGGAAATGCCAAAACGACAATGGCAGCGATCATCACAACACTGATAACCAGCTCGAAAAGAAAGTAACCGCGCGCACGGCGAGGTGACTGATTGGACTTTGAATGCAAAACAGATAACATCCGTGTTCCCCCTTAAATCTTGCTTTGTCCACCATCCATGGTGGTCGTGAACCTCTAAGCATAACCGAATCAGGGCCTTATGGCGAGAATCTGAAAATCAATCGCCACCGGGGGCTTTGCTGTTAACCGCTAATCGGACTGCTTTGCCTGCGCCCCGCTGTATTGCTCAGACATGTCATTGATCACGTCAGAAACGATTTCCCGCAGTGAATCAGGCCCTATGACTTCGACATCGGAACCATATCTGAGAATGTCCATGATCAGCTCCCGCGCATGACTGAAAGGAACGCGCAAACGCCAGGATCCATCGTCCTCGAAATGCCCCTGCTGGTCAGGGTGCCAGCTTTCCTCGGATATCCAGCGCGACATTTCGGGAGAAAATCGCAAATCTGCCAGGTGTTCTGCCGGGCCGGAAAAAATGCCATAGGACTGGTCGAAATGCTCGGACATCACGGCATCCGCAACATCGCGAGCGTTTTCCGGAACACGCTTCAATTCCCTGATCCGCTCCAGCGCGAAACTTCGCAGCCCATCAGCCACGTGACACCATGCATCCAGGTACCATGAATTTCGGTACTGGGTCAGACGCTGAGGTGAAATAGTGCGTTGGCTCAGCTCATCCCGGCGCCTTCCGTGATAACTGATTTCAAGACGCTGATGATCAGCGAGTGCACCCAGTACGTCCTGAAACAGGTGAGCAGGAACAGCGCGTCCGGCAACCGGCTGCAAATGGATTCGGGATGCCGCATCTCCGGCGTCCACACCCTTCTGCCGCAGCAATGCATTGATTCGTCCCTGCAAAGACTCCAGTTCGTCTTCCAGCAAACCCGGCTGCACATTGCCAAGAACCTGCCTCGCAGTCAGCAATGCCTGCAATTCGTCCGGGCTGATCCAGATTCCGGGGAGTTCAAATGGCTGATCGTAGCTGCGGTCGTAGTAAAACCCGCGGTTGTCCTCATCCTGTTCAATCGGTGCACCCAGGAAATCCCGCAACTCGGCAACCAGGCGATAAAGGGTGGCTTGTGAGCACTCCAGCCGCTCCATCAAATCCTGGCGCGAGATTGGCGTGCGGCGCTGATTGAGAATGTTGTGGAGGTGATAAAGCCTTTCGACTTTTGACATGAATTAACCCGCGGCTTGCGCTTCCCTCTTGATGACAAATTCGATGGCACGGGCGATTCGCCTCAGGCTTCGATCACGCCCGACCAGCAACAATGTACTGTCTATGGAGGGCGAGATAGCCGTTCCGGTCAGGGCGACGCGCAGTGGCTGCGCGATCTTGCCCATTCCCACCTCAAGCTCAGCCGCCGTTTCCCGAACGGCCGCATTAAGCGACTCAGCCTGCCAGTCATCAAGCGCTGCAAGTCGTTCTGAAATGGCCGTTAGAGGCTGGCGTGCGACGGGACGCAAGTGTTTTTTTGCAGCAACAGGATCAAAATCACCAAGCGGCTCATAAAAGCAACGACTCTGCTCCGCCATCTCTTTGAGCGTGGTAACGCGATCAGCCTGAACCTCGACCAGTTCAGGCAGGCCTGGTCCTGCTTTTGAATCAATTTCCAGTGCATCAAAATGCCATTGCAACTCGTCGGCAACCCGTTCGCGATCCAGGCTCTTCATGTAATGCTGGTTTAGCCAGTCGAGCTTGGACGTATTGAAAGCAGACGCCTTACGATTCACGTCATCAATGTCGAACAGCTCTATCATTTCTTCCAGCGTGAATACTTCACGGTCACCGTGGGACCAGCCAAGCCGAACCAGGTAGTTGAGCAACGCTTCAGGCAGATAACCGTCATCCCGATACTGCATGACGCCGACAGCACCATGCCGCTTTGAAAGCCGGGCGCCATCATCCCCAAGGATCATCGGAACATGAGCAAAGACGGGTGGCTCGGCACCCAGCGCACGGTAGATATTGATCTGGCGAGGAGTGTTGTTGATGTGATCATCACCCCGGATGACCTCAGTAATGCCCATATCAATGTCATCAACGACCACAGTAAAATTGTATGTGGGTGTGCCATCAGGGCGCGCGATGACGAGATCATCCAGCTCATTATTGGATATGGCGATTCGCCCGCGAACGCGATCATCGAAAACAACATCACCATCATCCGGATTCCGAAACCGTACCACCGGACTGACATCCGCCGGAACATCCTCACGTTCGCGGCAAAAACCGTCGTAACGGGGTTTCAGTCCGTTTGCCATGGCTTCTTCACGGAGGTTATCAATTCGTTCACGCGAGCAGTAGCAGTGGTAAGCCCGGCCATCAGCCAGCATTGAATCGATGACCTCGGCATAGCGATCAAAGCGCTTGCTCTGGTAAAACGGCCCCTCGTCATAATCCAGGCCAAGCCAGTTCATACCATCGAGAATGGCCTGTACCGACTCCTGGGTTGATCGTTCCCGGTCGGTATCCTCAATTCTCAGTATGAAAACACCCTGCGAATGTCGTGCCTGCAGGTAACAAAAAAGGGCTGTCCGTGCACCTCCAACGTGAAGGTATCCGGTAGGGCTTGGGGCAAATCGTGTTCGAGTACTCATGGGGGCGGGATTTTAACAGAGTCCACGGTCTTCAACTGCAGGAAAAAGCTTTTCTTTGGTCTTTTTTACGGGCAAGAAAAAGGCCGCCCTCCTTAGCGGCCCTTTTTCCCTGCCCAGGGGACGAATCCTGAAGGCAGTGCCCACGTGATCAGTCTGTGCTGGCCACGTGTATCCGGGGAACCATTGAAAGTCGTGCGAGGTCTGAACTTCTCTTGCAGCTCAGCTCACAATATCGGCGAAAAACCGAAAAGATTTTTAAGTTGTGCAGAACCGTGTTCTGTAAAACCAATAGATGCGGCATTGTCAATCATCCTTGATTGGCGGCTCATCCCTGTCACCCAAGAGTATCCACATTTAGACCAGCCGGGTAAAGGGCAAAATTGTCACACAACACCTCAAACGCATATGATCTTGCCTGTGAATTCGCCTCCGATGCCCAACCCCAAGCGCAAATACCTGCTTCTCGCAATCGCGATGGTGCTGCTCTTGCCCCTGGCGTTTTCAGGCCAGGACAATCCGAGCCAACTGGAACAGGTTCTTCAGCGGGGCAGCCTGCAAGTACTGACTCGTAATGGCGCCAGCAGCTACTACCTGGGCGCTGATGGTCCTACCGGACCTGAATACGAGCTTGCCAAATCCTTTGCCGACTACCTGGGCGTTGAGCTTGAAATAACCGTCACCAAATCATTCTCCGGCCTGGAGGGTGAGTTGAATCAGCAAAGAGGCGACCTGATTGCTGCAAACCTGACACGGACACCGGAACGGGAGATGCGTTTCAATTTCGGTCCGGACTACCTGGATACCACCACCGATGTCATCTACCGGCGCGGCAGCAAAAGACCCGATGATGTGGCTGGACTGGTCGGAATGAACATCATGGTCATTGCAGGCTCAAGTTATGAAGAAGTTTTGCGCGAACTGAAGGCTGATCACCCTGGGCTCGAATGGCAGGCCCAGGAAAACACCGGGATCGAGGAGCTTTTACTGGCTGTCTCCGATGGCGCCATTGATGCGACCCTGGTTGATTCAAACATTTATCGCATCAACAGACCGTTTTACCCGCGCGTGGCATCCGCTTTTGAACTCGACAACTCGTTGCCACATGCCTGGGCCTTTCGAAACGGAAGCGATGACACGCTGGTCCAGAAAGCTCACAGTTTTATGTTGACTGCCAGGGAAGCGGGATTGCTGGAAGCCATCGAAAAACAATTTTATTCCTACCCGGAGCAACTGGGTCAGGTAAGCATGCGCCAGTTCCTCATCCAGGTTCGTGCCCGACTACCTGAGTTACTGCCATATTTTCGCGAAACCGCGAACCGTGTTGGTATGGATTGGCGGTTGATCGCCGCCATTGGTTACCAGGAATCGCAGTGGGACCCGGAGGCGGTTTCGTTTACGGGCGTTCGTGGAATCATGATGCTGACCAGGCAAACGGCACGCCAGGTCGGTATTGATGATCGGCTCGACCCCGAGCAAAGTATTTATGGTGGCGCAAAATACTTCCTGGAACTCTACCAGCGCCTCCCTGATCGGATCGACGACCCGGACAGGGTCTGGTTTACGCTTGCGGCGTACAACCTGGGAATGGGACACCTGGAGGATGTCAGGATCCTGACGGAGACACTGGGTGGCAATCCCGACGTGTGGGCCGATGTAGAGGAAAGCCTCGACCTGTTAAGCCAGGAGCGCTACTACAGCGAGTTGCGACATGGATATGCTCGTGGATTCGAAGCGCGCAAGTTCGTGGCCAATGTTCAGCGCTATTACGACACCCTCAGGTGGATGGATACCCGGGCACACCCATTGCTGGCAACGCAGGAACTCTGAAGTCACCGGGCATTTTACCTAGGGGTTATCATCCAGTTCCATCCACAGGCATTGTCCGGAACTCTTCCTGATGGCCTGTAATCGTGCTTCATGTGCAGCGTTTTCTTTTTCTCCCGCCCTGATCACCACCAGGGGCCCCACTTCCAGGTCGCTGTCCATGCCTGCACCCACTTCTTCGTGGGCAAGTTGGTCGAAACTCAGGCCAAGATCTGTCTGCCCACCGGTCATGGCCAGGTAAACATCGGCCAGTATCTCCGCATCAAGCAGAGCGCCATGCAGGGTTCGTGAACTGTTGTCTATCTCATAACGTTTGCAAAGCGCGTCAAGACTGTTGCGTTGCCCGGGGTGTAAATCCCTTGCCACTTCCAGCGTATCAACAACCGGGCAGATATCTGACAATGCAGCCTGCGGCGAATCCAGCAATCCGAGCTCGGCATCGAGAAACCCGAGGTCGAATGCGGCATTATGAATGATCAACTCATCGCCGTTGATGTATTCAAGAAATTCTTCAAAAATCTCGCTGAATCTTGGCTTATCGGCGAGAAATTCGCGAGTGATGCCGTGAACCTCCAGCGCTCCGTCCTCGATTTCCCGGTCCGGATTCAGGTACTGATGAAATGAATTTTCGCTGATGCGTCGATCCACCAGTTCAACCGCACCAATTTCGATCACCCTGTGGCCCTGGGATACTTCAAGACCGGTTGTTTCTGTATCGAGAACAATTTGTCTCACAATCTTCAGATGCTCCGTTTTTATTATGATTGGCCCGGAATGCCATTCCTTGCCAGTTCGTCCGCCCGTTCATTTTCAGGAACGCCACTGTGTCCCTTGACCCATTTCCAGCTCACATCATGTGGCTCTATGGCCGCTTCGAGTTCTTTCCACAAATCAACGTTCTTCACCGGCTTTTTCGAAGCAGTTTTCCAGTTGCGCGCCTTCCAGCTTTTAATCCACTCGGTGATCCCTTTCATGACGTATACCGAGTCGGTGTTGATGGTCACTTTGCATGGGCGACTGAGTGCTTCGAGGGAACGAATGACCGCCATCAGTTCCATCCGGTTGTTGGTGGTTTCCTCTTCACCGCCCGACAGCTCTTTACGGTGACCATTGTAAAGCAGAACACCACCCCAGCCTCCCGGGCCCGGATTGCCACTGCATGCCCCATCGGTGTAGATCACAACACTCATATCAGGGTCCCACCAATGCCGAATGCGCGTTTGCCGTGCGCATTTTTCGTTTCGATACCGGGGTGAAGAGCCGCGGCTCGTACTTTCTGGCAACGATCAGAACCAGGTCAGCAACAGGCACCAATAACCTGCCTGCTCCGATGTTCATTCGGGGTGGCCACTGACTATTTAAAAACCCTGCCGCCAGCACTCGTTGCACACTCATATCATATTGCTCCAGGTGCTCGCGCACAGCCAATGGTCGTATTCCCGGCAGGCCGTCCTCGGAACGATCTTTCAGATAGCGAAATCCATACCGGTTGAGACCGAGAATCAATAACATTCCGCCTGGCTGAAGAACACGACAGGCCTCGGCCAGTTGGGGCTCATTGCCCTTTGAGACAACATGGCTTAAAAATACTGCACCCAGACTGGATGTCTGAATCGGCAATTCTTCGCTGCAGCTTCGCCCCACCCTGATACCACCCCACAAAAGCCCGGTATCGTTTTTTCCAGACTTCAATAACAATGCCAATCCCTCGTTGTATCCACCGCTGAGTTCAAAATCCGGCGGTGAAACGTTGTGATTGAACACCACCAGGCTTGGCGCAACAGGCGGATGGTTGTCTGCGGATCGCTCCCATTCAGAGCAGATCCTTTTTTCCAGGGTGGTTAAGATTGAACTTTGATCAGTCACCGAATCAGGTACCATCAACAGTTGGCCAAACCTGCGAAAAATCTGTTGTCTTCATCTTCACAAACGGGGTTGTCAATTGAGGCGATTCCTGCATTTTCCGACAATTATATCTGGCTGCTTCATGGTGAAGGAACTGCGTGTGCAGTGGTTGATCCGGGTGAAGCTGAACCGGTTCTCAAAACACTTGCTGAAAAGCAGCTGGACCTGCAATACATCATTTTGACCCATCATCACTGGGATCATACAAACGGCGTCCCTACTCTGCTTGAGCATTTCCCGGATGTCGAGGTATTTGGCCCTCACGATTCCAGAATCCAATTCAGACACATTGCCTGCGAGGAAGGTGATGAGGTAGAACTACGGTCCCTGGAACTGAAGCTCAAGGTACTCGATGTGCCTGCACATACCCGCAGCCACATCGCTTTTCACGGTCACGGAATGCTCTTTTCAGGCGACACGCTGTTCAGTGTGGGTTGCGGAAAACTTTTCGAAGGCAATCCCGAACAGATGCAGGCTGCGATGGACAAGTTTGCAGCGCTTCCGCCGACGACACTGGTCTATTGTGGTCATGAATACACCCTGTCCAACTGTGAATTCGCGCTTCGTGTCGAGCCTCGTAACCAGGCTTTGCTTGAAAAAACAAAGACCGTTAAAGGTCTCAGGGATCAGGGCGATATCACTTTGCCAGCTGTTCTGGGAGAGGAGCTCGAGGTGAATCCTTTCATGCGGACGCGCCAGGAATCCGTGGTGACTGCCGCGCAGGGTATCGACCCAACTGCACAACCCGGCGCCGGGGTTTTGGGCGTAATTCGGCAATGGAAAGACACGGGCTAATGAGACAAACCGCCCGTTATTCCTTGTAACTTAACGGTAATTTAATTGACCCTGAGAACTCAAACTGCATAATAAACTCTGAAAAACAATAATTTTTGGAGTGTTCGTGTCGTTTCGCTTTATCCTGCCATTATCGGCTCTGTTGCTGACCGGTTGTGCTACCACCGCGCAGCAGCAAGATCCTGTGGTTTTGACTGAGAAACCTGACCAGGATCTCACACAGCGGCCTCCCAGTTCAGTGGCAACAGTCGACGAGCACCTGTTTGAACCGCCCTCTCCCGAAGAATCTGAAACACCAGAGCAGTTTGTGCACGACAATGTCTGGGAACGCATTGTTGATCGTTTCGAACTGGAAGATTGTCGGGCACACGATGTTAGTCTTCAATGGGCGGACTGGTATGCCGCCAGGCCGGAATACATGGGCCGCATTTTCAAACGTGCCCAACCCTGGATTCATTACATAGCAGAAGAACTCGAACGTCGCGATATGCCGGGTGAAATGGCCCTGCTGCCCATCGTTGAGTCTGCCTACGACCCCTTTGCGTATTCGAGCGGGCGGGCGCTGGGAACATGGCAGTTCATCAGCGCAACCGGGAAACGCTTCGGACTCAAGCAGAACTGGTGGTATGACGGCCGGCGAGACGTCTACTCCGCGACCGGAGCTGCGCTTGACTATCTTTCCTACATGCACGAGTTGTTTGATGGCGACTGGTTGCTGGCCCTTGCGGGTTACAACTCTGGTGAAGGCCGCGTCGGACGCTCAATGAAGCGCAACATCAAAGCCGGCAAGCCAGCTGATTACTGGAACATCAAATTACCCAGGGAAACCCGTGGCTATGTGCCCAAATTGCTTGGCCTGGCTTGTGTTTTCCAATACCCGGAAGAATACGATTTTGAATTTGCAAAGACGCCAAACAAAAAGGTGATTGCAGCAGTCGATGTCGGTTACCAGGCTGACCTGGTTCTTATTTCCCGGATGGCTGAAGTTCCGATCGACCAGCTATTCACACTCAACCCGGGCTACAACCGTTTTGCGACATCACCTGATGGTCCTTTTCACGTGGTTTTACCGGTTAAAAAGGCGAAACAACTGGAAGAATTGCTGGCCACCACCGAACCGGGATTGCTGATGAAGTGGGACCAGGTCACCGTTGAACCGGGCGATTCGCTGTCATTGCTGGCAAGTCGTCACCATGTTCCTGTCGATGTACTGCGTACTGCCAATGGCATCAAAGGGGACATGATCAGGGTTGGACAAAAGCTCAGGTTGCCGCGTGACGACCAACTGATGGTGGATCCCTTGTATGCCCAGGCCGCCAACGAACTGGCCCAACTGCAATCCGGCCTGCTTGCTGCCGATCGACTCACGCACCGTGTCAGGTCGGGTGAAAGTCTTTCGGTCATTGCCCGTCGCTATCAGGTATCGGTGAAGGATCTGCAACGCTGGAACAACATTTCTGACCCAAGAAGACTCAGGGCAGGAAAGACCATTGTTGTGTTCAGCAGCCCGGCACCTGTCAGCTCTGGTTCGGGTGACACTTTCAAATACACCGTACGCCGGGGCGACTCGCTCTGGAGCATCGCCCAAAAGCACAAGGTTAGAGTGGCGGATCTGCAAAGCTGGAACAGCCTTTCGAGGGGCGCCGTTCTGCAACCCGGCCAGAATATTACGATCAATCCATAGCCAGTTTGCCAGCTTTGACCAAAGCCCTGACAATTTTCCTGACGTCGATTTTCGGCGTTTTATTCGCGATTTCCCAATTTGCCCTGGCGCAGGCCCCTGAAGTCACCCTTGATGGCGAAGCCATCCAGGGCGGACTGATCTTCGGGCAGGCTCCACCGGGCAGCCAGGCCACCCTTGATGGCTCAGATGTCATGGTTTCCCCACAAGGCTTGTTTGTGATCGGTTTCGGCCGCGATGAAACCGGGGTGCGCACGCTCGTTGTAGATGCTCCCGGAACCGAACCATCAATCACTGAATTGCGCGTTGCAGCCCGTGAATACGACATTGAAAGAGTGGATGGCTTGCCGCCCCGAACCGTGACGCCTGATCCGGAAGCAGCAGAACGAATCCGGCAGGAAGGCGCCATGGTGTCCTCTGCACGCGCCAGACGCGATGAACGCACTGATTTTGCAGAATCCTTTGCCTGGCCGGCGCAAGGCCGTATCAGCGGCGTGTACGGCTCACAAAGGGTACTGAATGGTGAGCCTCGCAGGCCCCACTTTGGACTGGATATCGCTGCGCCAACAGGATCGCCCGTCTACGCACCGGCTGATGGCATCGTGACGCTTG
Organism: Lysobacterales bacterium; assembly: GCA_035267185.1. GTDB lineage: Bacteria > Pseudomonadota > Gammaproteobacteria > Xanthomonadales > SZUA-36 > JAUIBE01. The sequence goes on from DATFLY010000063.1 coordinate 58,512, forward strand.
CGCATGACGACATGTACTACTCAGGGGGCACCCTGATCATCGATCACGGGCACGGGCTGTCATCGAGCTTTCTGCACCTGAGTGAAATCCTGGTGGAAGCAGGAGTCCAGGTCACCAGGGGTGATTTGATAGCACTGATCGGCGCCACCGGGCGTGCATCCGGCCCTCACCTGGATTGGCGTATGAACTGGCTGGACCGAAGAGTTGATCCGCAACTGTTGGTTGAAGGCTTACCGATGGGGTCAGAGTAAACCTGCTAACCGTCACGATTGTGTTCCAAACGCACAGGAGCACCCGCTCCGGCGACATATCCACCTTCGACACCCTTGGTCACCACGGACACTGCATTGTGCGGGTGCAGGCTTTCATAGTGCGTACAACGGGCCCAGAAATCCAGAATTCTTTCGTCACGGTTAAGCGCAGCCTGAACCCGTCTACCGGAATCCTCGCAGAACATCAGGTTACGACCGTTGAGCAACGCAAATGCCTGCTCATCTTCACGTTTTACCGTCGCCTGCACCGGCGTCTTGAGTGCATTTTCAACCTCGTCAATCAGTTCCACGATCGGGAACATGTCAAAGGTAGGTAACAGGCGAACACGGATCTCGGCGGCGCTGCGCTGGCTGTGAGGCGTTGCCAGAATTCCCTCCTCCTTGCCCAGCCAGTCTGAAACATCAGAAACGCTGACTGAGTCATCATCACCGAACCTCTCCTTGAACTCATCCTGAATGAGTTGCCGGGCAAGAGCAGCCGAACAGGGGCAGGTGCTGGAGTAGAGAATCTCCAATCCCATTTCCAGGCTGAATTCACCATCTTCGAGGACCCCAATCATGGACACCGGATAACGACGCCAGCCAACATTATCGCTCGCCAGCGCCGGACGACGCGTGACGTAATCAAAATCAACACGAATCAATGCCCGATCACTGAGATCTTCATGTGATTCAAGAAAGGAATTGAGTAACTGGCGCAGAGTGATTGGGTTTAACGGACGCTCTGAGAAGCTTTGATCAAGGTGCAGGTAAAGCCGTGACATGTGAATTCCGCGGACGCCAGGATCCGTCATATTGACGTAAGCTGTGACCATTGCCGTGGACTGGATCAGATTGCCTGCATCGTCTTCGATACGCACCGGCATCTCGATGTCGTTCATGCCAACCCAATCAAGTTTTCCAGCGATTTCTGCTGACACCTCGTTGGCGATGTCCGGCATTTTTCGAAGAACATTGGTTGTTGATTTCATTGTTCGCTCTCTGCGCGTCTGGTTTTCGTGTAAGCAAACGATATTGGTACACAGGTGCTCAGCTTCAAGCACCGGGTACTGTACAGATGGGAATTATCGTTGAATTAGAAGTGTTTAGCCAATTGAGTGGGGTGGATGTGGTAGCGGGAGGATTACGAAAGGAGCGAGAGGATTACGAAGTACATCCATTTTCCAGAGCATTTCATTCTTAAAGGTCAATCAGCGACTCTCCGAGTCGCCGGCGACAGCTGCCTCCTGGCAGTCGCCTTCCTCGCGCCGTCCATGGCGCTCGCCCGACAATTTTGTCGAACACAAACATCGTTCCTGCATCCCACCCAGATTCGGAAATAAAAAAGCTCTCCCAGATGAGTGAGAGAGCCGTTTTTTTATTTCCAAACTGGTCGGAGCGGCGAGATTCGAACTCGCGACCCCTACAACCCCATTGTAGTGCGCTACCAGGCTGCGCCACGCTCCGACCGAAAACTGAAATATTACAAATGCCCACCTGTACGCGGGACCAGCATTCTAATTGATTCGCAATAGCTTAGAAAGCTCTGGACG
>DATFLY010000064.1:0-15448 GCA_035267185.1 Lysobacterales bacterium
CGAGCACTGCGCGCGGCTCACGCACAACACGGGATCGGTAGCTGATTGACTTGTACCAGGCCGGTGACATGCCAAGCAAGGCGCGCGGGTAGCAGGAACACAATGTGCAGACAACGACATTGTGCACGGTCTGTGTGTTCTCAAGCACTGTGAACTCCGCCGGTGACAGGTCGTGCCCGAATTCAGCAATGGCGGCACCGCCGTCTGCAAGCAACAGTGCCTTGTAATCCGGATCAACCCAGGCCCGGGCCACGATCTGTGCGCCATTTTCAGGGGACGCACCCTGCATGGTGGCCATCACAGCCTGTTCCTCCGACACCGTGTACATCCCCTTTTCGATTAACAGCTCGCGCAGCGCCATGCCAAGCAGGGCGTCATCGCTCTCTGGTTCAGGGTGGTCCGGCTGGAACGTCAGGTCATGGTCGTGATCGTGGTGGTCATGCCCGTGATCATCGTGGCTCATTCAACTGCCTCCAGCCAGTGTTCGAAAACTTCAATGTCCAGGCAATCCCGGTCACTACCCTGGTAGTCGGGCCAAAGATCCGTTTGCGGGATACGAATCCGGTAGAGTCGCTCGAATGGCTGGCCATCTCCGCGTATCAGGGTCTCTGGCCGACCATGTTGACCGCAGATACGCTCAATAAAACCAACCTGGCCCTTGGCATAAGCTGGCACGCGGTGGTGTACACCCGGTTCGCGCGAGGCGATCCTGACCGTTTGGCCCACATCGAAAAGTGCACTCATCAACTTTTCTCCTGGCGGGCACGGATTGCCTGAACTCGCTCACTCAGCTCGCTTTGTGTAACCACGCCCTTGTCCACCAGCACCCACGCCAGGGAACGGGCCCAGCGCTCGTAGTAACCGAGGTTTTTGTAGTCTTTGGGGGTCAGCTGTTCAATGCCGTCCCGCAGCTCGGCAAAGTCGGTGATCAGGCCCTTGGACAGGGCCAGACGTACCATGGCGTCAATTTGCCATTCCCACCAGGCCGTGTCGTGCTCGGTGAGGTTGATCTCGCCGGCTTCCTGCCCGCCAAGGTCGTGAGGGCCTGTGGGTAAATTCATATTCAAGACTTTTTCCCGCTACTGACAGGTGGAAAGTATAGGTCAAACTTGCGGTAGCAGCGTTAACGTTAAGCGGGTCGGCATGTATGCCCGGGCCGGGCCTGATCCGCAATAAGTGATTGCTGGCGAATAAACGCCCTTCAGGAAACAGAAACAGATTCAGGAAACCCGGCATCAACCAGGGTTTGTTGAATGGCCAGGTCCTGGTGTTTTTGAGTTAAATTGACAAATATGTCAAACTTATTTCATCTTTTCCATGAGTCGCAGGATCGTGAAAATGTGTGTTGAAAAGAACCTGTTTTCAGAAACACCCACTGCATACCTGTTCATTGTATTTTGGTTGCACAGCGTTTTTGTTCCGTCAGTTGCTAATGCTGATCTTTGTACTTTTAATGCCACGGAAATCAATTCGCAGGAAGTAATTGACAATTTTCAGGCGAACTACGGACCTTGCGATGAAATCCCGCTGAACCTCACTGTTGAGGGTGAGGATATAACCAATCTGGACGGTCTGGCTGGTATAAGGATAGTAAACGGCTGGTTTTTTATATCCGGAAATCCGATGCTTTCGGATGTTTCCGGCCTTTCAGACCTGGAACTGGTCACGGCCAACGTTTCAATAGATCTGAATCCTGCATTGAGTTCACTTCATGGTCTACACAACCTGGAGCGGATCGAGGGTTCCTTTGGGGTTTTCGACATGGAATCTATTGATAATCTTGATGATTTTTCCAGCCTTGCCGAGGTTTCAGGTAGGCTCACGATCAGCGGCAATGCAGTTCTCACAAGCATCTCCGGGTTAGGAGGTATTGAAACTGCCTCCAGGGTGATCATCAACGATAACCCGCTTCTTCAAAGTCTCGAGGGTGTAGGGCAGTTTAACTACCTGCAATTTGGGCTGGAGATTCGTAATAATGACTCACTCACCAATCTTGATGCACTGTCAGGCCTTGAAAAGCTGGATGCCTCCATCATGATCATTTGTGGCAATGACTACTGCACCAGTCTTGCCATTTCAGGAAATGACGGACTGCAAAATCTGAACGGATTGGCACAGCTTTCCTGGGCCATCGGCAGTGTGGCTGTGGAAAACAATTCAAGTCTGGCAGATTGCACTGGTCTGGAAACCCTTCTGAACCAGCGTGACGATGGGGTGCCTGGCCCGGGTCCTGGCGAAGAAGGTATCCCTGATGTGGGCAGATTTGTTTTTTGGGGTAACAACGCATCTGGGTGTAATTCCTTGAATGAATTTGTGGATGTTTTCGAATTGGAAGGATTTGAGAATATCCAGGATCTTTGAATTAAGGGGCCGTGTACCATTTCCCTGAGTTAATTAAAGCAAAGAAATCTGATAATTTTGCGCAAAGAATCATGAAAGCAGGGTGGCAGATACCAACGATAACGGTCCTGGTGTTGGGAATATTCCTGTCTGGCCAGGCTCTTGCGGAAGAGACCGTCTATTTTCTTTTTCGTCATGCAGAAAAATCGTTGGAAAGCGATGATCCAGGCTTGTCGGAAAATGGTAAAAAAAGGGCCCGTTCCATTGGCTTATATTTAGAACAGGCGGGCATCACGAGAATCTTTTCATCTGACTACAAAAGAACAAGAGAAACTGTTGAGCCGGCTTCAGAAGCCACAGGAATCGAAATTGAAATTTACGACCCGCGGGACCTGGATGGTTTTGCTGAAGAATTGGAAGAAATGTCGGGAACAATCGCGATTGCCGGGCATTCAAACACGACCCCCGAACTGGCGGCCCTGATTTCAGGACAAAACACCCAGTCAATGCTCGAAACAGACTATGACTGGCTGTATACAATTGTGAAGTATGAAAATGGCGAAACCATACTGAAGGTTTCTCAACAGGAATAAGTGTTCACCAGACAGGCAAGAAAGTCTCTGCATAGATTTAAAATGCAGGAATAGGACCCAAACCGTGGTTGCGCTATTCGCTTCCGTACTGTTGCTTGAGCTCCAGGTAACCTGGCTCTTGTTTCAGGACATCAAAAACGGGTAGAGAGTCTATGAAAGGGAAACGATCGCCACCGGGTAAGCTCAAAGAAAGCCTGAGTTCCTCGATCGCATCCGGGTAAAGCCCTGCGATAGTGAAACTCTCTGCATGGTACCGGAAAAAGCCCCTTTTAAGTGCCACATCGCCCTTGGAATTAATCTCCAATCTTCTTTTGGCTTCCGCTATCCATTCTCGCGTGGCAACCGGTTCTTGTTTCAGGGCTGAGTAGAATCCCCGGGCCATGGCAAAAAGGTAAGAGTCTGATACGGGTTTTACTTCTGCCAAACTGTTCAGAGCTTCGCTTGCGGCATTTAACGCTGCCATGGCTTCCACATCACGATCAAGGTGACGTAGAACCGTGACACTCTCGAGCAGATTAAAGACATCGTTTAATGGTCCTTCCTGCGGCAGTGGGTATTGACTCACCACCAGCGCAGTTTGCCAATCACGCGCGGCGAGAGCAGCAGTTTGTGCGATTTGGGCCTGATAGAAACCGTTGAAATCAGCACCCATCATCAAGTCATTGGCCAGTTGGCTGTTCCCGTTGCATTGCATTTCCATAAGCGCCATCGGGGTACGAATCACCAGAGCCTCCGGCGACAGGGCCAGTGCTGCCTGCGCATGGGCACTGGCTGCATCACAATCGCCTGTTTCCCAGGCCATGTTGATGAGTTGTGAGGCGACCTGGAGATTTCGGGGGTCCAGCTTCTGCGCCGTCAGGGTTATCTGGTAAGCAGTCTCAAAATCCCCCAGCCTGCGAACCAGGAACGCTTTTAACAACATTGCCGATGTGTTGAGCGTATGTCGTCGTTCCAGGGCCAGCAAATGGTCCAGTGCCAACTGGTACTCGAATTCAGCACGGTACAGGTATTCGACCTGTGCCACCTCGGCTTCGAACAGATCAGGTTGCAGTTCTTTCGCCCGGTTGATTGCCATCAGTGCTGCCTGCCTGTGTTCAGGATCAGCCGATCCCTGGGCCAGTCGTGAATATTCCCTGGACAATTGTGCCCAGGCCAGCGCAAATTCCGGATCCAGGGTTGTTGCCTGTTCAAATGCCTCGATGTTTGCAGTGACGATCCTGACGTTATGCCCGCCTGATTCGCGTAGCTCCAGACCTCTGAGGTACGCAGAGTAAGCCTCCATGTTCTGTGTGGGCACCTGGTCGATCAGCGACTGGTCCGACTCGCTCAATACGGTATGCATCTGCTCGGCAATCGCGTAGGCCAATTCAGACTGGATATCGAACAGGTTAGCAGCCGTTAGTTCACGGTCGTAGGTTTCTGCCCAGACATGCTCGTCTGCAGTCGACTCGATCAGCTGGGCATTAACCCGCACTCGGTTTCCCCTGGCCTGAACGCCGCCTTCGAGAATGTAGGTCGCGCCGATTTCCTCGCCAATTTCCCGCATATTCTTGGACGTTCCGGCGTACTCCATCATCGATGTGCGGGAAATCACCCGGAAGGCATCCAGTTTAGCCAGGCGGGTGAGCAGGTCATCATGCAGCCCGCCGGCCAGGAAACCGCCATCTTCTGAGCCTGTTGCCAGAAACGGCAGGACACCAACGACAGGCGTTGAATCGGAATCCAATTCGATTGGGTTAACCGGCGCGGGGCTCGATATTTCGGGTGCAGACTCCTGCTGCAGAACGTTATTCGGGCTGCCATTCCCGCCCAGCCGATCGAAAGCCAGTAACCCCAGAGCCATCAAGACCAGCACAATCGTCACCAGGTTCAAACGAGTCGCGGTTCGTTGGGTGGTTTGTTCGTCAACCGCGACATCGCCATCCCGCTTTATTCCCTCAGGGGTTACTTCAAACGCCCAGGCAATGATGGCGGCAACAAAGAAACCGATTGCCAGAATCAGCAGCAGGGATTGCATCACCCATTGCGGCGCGCCGATGTTTTCCAGCACCAGGTCGGCCACCTGGGCAATCACCCACGCCGCCACAATATAGGCGATGGACACGCGAAAGACGTTGCGGCGATTGAGTTCGCTGAGAAGCTTCATGCAGTGGATATTTTACTGGCCCCGAATGAGCGCAAGTATATAAGTAGTTGCGCTTGCCTGCTCACGCCGAAGGTTGAAGTTAACTGCACTCAAAGTCACGAGTTGTTGCGCAAATTTCTTGGGTTGGTGGGAGAACTGGTGTCTGGATTGGTCTGATCTGAAAGTCTGGTAACGACGTGGTCAATCAGTTTCAGAGTCAATGGCAGGAATAGATTTTAAGTAAGCCGCAATCGCCGCCCGGTCCTCGGCGGGAAGCCGCGCCATGTTCTCCTGCACAGCGACCATGGAACTGCCAAAAGAATCGAAATCAGGGTCAAAGCCGGTTTTAAGCGAATACTCGATATCTGATTTGCTCCACGCTCCGATTCCGTTCTTGTGAGGCGTGATGTTTGGAATTCGACCGGCGTCGAGCTCGAATGATTCGGCGCCTGCCAGGAACAGAGAGGTGATCTCGCCACCGGCGCCGTCGCGTGGTGTATGGCAGGCACCACAGTGCGCGGCGCCATGCACCAGGTATTTTCCTCGTGCCAGTTCAGGTGTAGGTGCATCGACTACATCCAGTCTTGTTCCCGGCAGGTATCGCTTTTTCCACAAGCCGACACCGCGCCGCACGGAATAAGGAAACTGAAGTGAGTGTCCTGCGACGACGTTGGACGATGCTGGAAGCGTATCCATGAAGGCCTTGAGGTCCAGCACATCTGCGACTTTCATGTTCTGGTAATGAGGGTAGGGGAACACCGGGTAGTAGTGCCGATTGTCAGGCGAAAGGCCTTTCAGCATCGCATTGACAAAATCCAGTGTTGACCATGAGCCGATGCCGAATTCCGGGTCCGGGGAAATGTTTGGTGCGCGAAATACACCGAACGGGGTTGAGAATTCCCGCCCACCGCCGAGGGTCAGGAGATTTTCATCGTCAGATGAAGAATCGGTATTGCTCGCAGCGTGGCAGGAGGCGCAACCGCCTGCCCAGTAGAACAACTCACCGTTGGACAGGTTGACCTCGTGATCCGGCAATGGCCCGTCAAGCGGACTTCCTCTGGTGAGGACAAACCAGGCCAGGACCAACAACAGGCCGAGTGCAACGACTACACGAAAAATACGTTTCATCACAGCCCGGCCCGCGAATGAGCGTTTTGTCAGTCTCTTTTGACCCGGGCAATTTCGTGACAGCCTTTACAGCCATTGCCGATGGCGCCAACGTTGGCTTGAACTGCTTCCAGCCCGTCGCCAGCCACTGCTGCCATCGTCTCAAGTGCCTCGGTCAGTGCCTGGCCCTTTTCACGAATTTCGTCGTAGTTGGCCCATAGCTCGGGCTTTGCATACGACACGCCTTCGTAACCTTCGGCGCTTAAATCTGAACCTGCTGGCCACATCGCACCGTTCTTCATCCGGTTAATGGCCAGCATGTTATCGGCTGCGTTAGAGGCGAGTTCCGCGTCATACGGTATGTTTCCTCGTGCCATACCACCCAACAGGCCGAGATAAAACCGATTGACCTTCATCAACGATTGCCGTGCCTCGATCTGAGATGCGAACTCCAGTTCGTCGTCCTGGGCGAGTGTTGTAAACGCCGTTGCGCACAGTGCGACAGTACTCACAACAGCCAGTAATACTCTTGTCATTACGTTACTCCTTGCCGGTCAAAATCCTCCACACCGTCCAAGTTTATACTGGATTCGATTTTACAATCGACCCTGCTTGCTAACTACCGGCCATTCAATACACGGAGTTTTGCGGATTAAGCTGCCAGCAAAAAATCTTTTTCAACCATGTAAGCAGACTTTGATCCCGCAAGTGGTGCGGTGAAGCGATCTCCAATTGCACTAAGTCGAAGTCACAGCCGATGGGTAATGACGCTTGTGTTCGCTGATTGAAGTTCAATTCTCTATCAACACCCAAAGGAGGATTGATATGAAGAGATTAATAACAGCCCTGTTGCTGTCTTGCCTGGTGGCATCCACACAAGCAGAAACACGTGATACACCCATTCAATCGTTTGAGCCCTTTATTGGTGAGTGGCGCGTGCAGCCCAATGACCCGATGATGGAAAAGATACCTGAGGAAATGCAGGGGCTTGCCAGCTTTACCTTTGGTTGGGGGCCTGCTGAGCGGTCGATAAAGATGTGGGAAATGCATCCTCCGGAAGAGGCTACTGCAGCTGTGATGGAAGGCATGGGTGCGTGGAATCCGGTGACTAATTCGATTGTCTTTCTGGGCTTTAACAAGGACAGTGATTACCTGTTTAGTGGCGAATTCAGATTTGAAGGGGAACAATCCCTGGTTCGGGAATACCAGGTTTACTATCCCGGTGACGATGAATGGTCCAGCCAGGTTGGCGTCAAGTCGATGCGTTTTCGCGACATACTCACCCTGACGGGAAAAAATAAAATGCAACAACAGGTAGAGTATTACAGTGTGTCCGCCAGGCAATGGCTTTCTTTCATTCCGGTGGAACGCATTGGATTGATTAGAGTGGGGAAATAGTTCTGGTGTCGTGATATTTCAGGCTGATTTTGCGTCAATATTGTTGCTGCTTGGCACCTTGCAGGCGATCCTGATCATTGCTTTTTTAACACAGAGAATTCGCCACGAACCACGGGTCTATCTGCCTTTGGGATTGCTGGTCGCAGCATCAGGATATCTGCTGTTCAGTTTCCTGGTGGTTAACAGCAATCTTTATCAACGTCTTCCGCATTTCATTTATACATCGGGCCCGGTGCTTTTTCTGCTCGGGCCATTTTTCTACCTGTTCGTCAGGGGTGTTGTGGGAAGTCCGTTTGGACTGTATCAGTGGTGGCATCTGGCCCCTTTTCTGGCCGCGCTTGCCTATCAGCTTCCGGTTGCATTCCAAAGCGCGGAGCAGAAAATTCTGGTCATGGATTACGCCCTTGCCGTCGGGGGATCAGGGGTTCCGGTTCGGGTCATCGTTTATGTGTTCGTGTATTCGATTATCAACATGTTTTACTGCATTGCAGCCATAAAGGCACTCGGTGATTCGACAAACCTGGCAGGCGCTGAACAAGCCAGGTTGCTGAATATGTCGAGAGTTTATTTGGGGTTCTGGGTGCTGTCTCTGGTGACAGCGGGCCTTCTTTATACCTGGGGTCATATGTCGTTTCAGTTTGATCTTGTCAACGCGTTGATGCTCAGTGGTTTGATTCACGGGCTCACCTATTATTGGGTTATTCACCTTCGGACCGGCCCGAAGCCGGGTTCGGCAAAGTATGCAAACTCAACCCTTGAGGCGGCTCAGCTCGATTCCCTGGTGAGCCGATTACAGGATCGGATGGAAGGAGAAAAGGCCTTTCTGGCAAACGATTTGAGTCTTAAAGATCTTGCTGGCGAACTCAATGTCAGTACGCATCATCTGTCACAGGCCCTGAATCAGCGGTTACATGTCGGCTTTTTCGAGTACCTGAACAGTTTGCGAGTCAGGGAGTTTCTGGCCTTGTTGCAAAGGCCTGAATGCCGCGAGCGAACCATTACAGAATTGGCATTCGAAGCAGGTTTCAACAACAAGAACACTTTTCATCGTGTTTTCAAAGATCACACCGGAACCACGCCAACACGTTACCGCTCTGAAATCGAGAATTCAGGGGTTGACGCCAAAAATACCAGCATCATTTGAGGCGTCAGAATTCCGAATAGCAATGTCGTTAAGGGCAACCCGGCGTTGTGCCGCAGATATTACCGGCCCCTTGAATGCCGCCGCTTGTCTGAGGGTTGGCATTACCGCTGTTATTGTTCTGTAATACGTTTCCAGAAAATACCCATTCAGATGACATAGACATACCGAAAGAAGCATTTCCATTGGCTGTGTTGTCCCTTGCAAGACCACCACCATCCTGAGCGCTTGCCAGGCTGAAACCGCGCTGATTATTTGAGGCAATATTGGATGCCACTATTGATTCACCATTAACCCTGAATCCGTTCCCGGTGTTGCCATTTGAGGTGTTGTTACGCACCAGCGAATAAGCGCCGACCCAGATGCCGTCGTCCCCGGCACCCCGTACGGTATTTTTGATGATGAGTGAATCAAAGCCGGCAGAGATACCCCGTCCCCCGGTATCATTCACAGTGCAATCTTCGATCCGGGAACGGATTCCTACGGTGATGCCTGAGCCCGCAATATCGCTGACAATCAGGTTTTCGATGTGGAAATTTTCGCCGTTGATACCTGATATCCCTGCTGTCGGGAATCCAAAGATTATTCCGTCGAATATTCGGACCTGTTCTCCCTGCACGAATATGGCAACAGAATTTCCCCCGCCACAGGGGTTGCCGGTTAGCGCATTCGAGCAGCGAATCGCAAAACCGTTCAGATCCAGGCTGACATCGTCATTATTGATGTTGATCAGGTTGACTTGTGGTGGCCCTGCCACATTATTGAGTCCGAGGTTGCCGGTCAGGCGGTAACTCCCGGGAATGGTGATGGTGACAGGCAAGCCTGGATCATCGCCATTGAAACACCCGGGACCAATGGCGCAAGCCTGGTTGATTTCCAGAACACCATCCGTGGCCCTGGCATCGTCGAGAAGCCATAAACATGCCAGTTGGAAAACCAGCAGGAAACTACCGATCCGAGAATACATACGATGCCACCCGCTCTTGGACGACCTCAGTATAACATCGTACCATCGCAGGTAGCGGCGCCGGCACTGGCAAAAAAGTGATGCCGGCGTGAAGTTTCTTCGCTGTCGTTTTTATGACGTCAACCCGGGTCGAAAGTGTATGAGCAATTCGGAAACCAGGATTCCCAGGGTCATCTGGATGTTGTGGTTCCAGGGTCTCTCTGAGGCTCCTTTTCCGATTCAAAAATGCGTGGAATCCTGGCGGCGGGAAAACCCGGGCTGGGAGGTGATTCTGCTGGATGAAAAAAACCTTGGAGACTACCTCACCCCGGATTTGCCAGAAGAAAAGTATCTGCAACTGGACTTGACAAAACGTTCCAACCTGGTTCGGTTACAGCTCCTGCAGGAATATGGAGGCGTATGCACTGATGCCACGACCTATTGCATCAGACCACTGGATGGATGGCTGGCCGAATGCACCACTTCAGGTTTCTTTGCTTTTTTCGATCCCGGTCGGAATAGGGTGATGGCCAATTGGTTCCTTGCTGCTGATAAGGGAAACCCCGTCGTGACCAAAATGAGATCTGAGTACACCTCGTTTTTTCAGGAAAACAACTTTAATAACGATGGCAGATTCAGGCAGAAAATACGGAAACTCCTGCAGCGGACATTGAGCAGGAATGTAAAAACGGCACGACTCTGGTTGTCATGGCCAGTAACAAAAGTGTTGAGGGTGTATCCGTATTTTATTTTCCATTTCCTGTTCGAACGCCTGGTTTCCACAGATAGCCAGTGCCGCGAAATTTGGGCCATTACACGAAAAATAGATGCCAAGCCACTGTTTAGATGCAGATATCCGGAAAATATTTCAGGTTTTCCAGATGACATGAAACAGGAACTTGATGAGCGCCGAGCGCCGCTACACAAGCTCAACCGAAAGTCCGACTTCAGCCAGTATGGTCCATCTTCTGCGCTTTACTACCTGCTTTAAGGGAAGTAAAGGTCAGAAAACCCTGGTTATCGCAGTCATGTGATGGCATCAGTATTTAGATTGATTTTTCTCCAATCACCATTTATTGACGCTGGTTTTGACCCCATATCGTTGGGGTGAATCTGAGGGTTAGAACATGGTCGGTCGTGAACGACTGACACCGGCTAATAGGAGCGAAACCAAGCCCAATGGAAATGCCAGAAACACTCCTGCTGTCGCGGATTCAATTTGCCGCCAATATCAGCTTTCACATCTTGTTTCCCATGATCACCATTGCCCTTGCCTGGGTGTTGTTGTTCTTCAAACTGCGCTTCAGCGCAACGGGGGACGAGAAATGGATGAATGCCTATCGCCTGTGGGTAAAAGTCTTTGCCCTGACGTTCGCATTGGGCGTGGTCAGCGGTGTGACCATGAGCTTCCAGTTCGGCACCAACTGGCCTGGATACATGGAAACAGTGGGCAATATTGCCGGTCCGTTGCTTGCCTATGAAGTGCTCACTGCTTTCTTCCTGGAGGCAGCTTTTCTGGGCATCATGCTGTTTGGTTTCAAACGGGTGGGCAACCGTATGCATACCCTTGCCACCCTGTTGGTTGCGGTCGGAACCAGCCTGTCGGCGTTCTGGATTCTGGCCCTGGTTTCGTGGATGCACACGCCTGCGGGATTTGAGATGCGCGACGGCGTCGCCCACGCAACCAATTGGTTTGAAATTGTTTTTAACCCGTCATTCACAGTTCGACTGGCCCACACCATGCTGGCTTCGTTCCTCACGGTGGCATTCCTTCTGGCCGGGATTTCTGCATATCGACTGCTTCGAAAAGACGATACACCGGCGGTTCGAACCACCTTGAGAGTCGGGGTGTGGCTTGCAGCAATCCTGGTGCCGATACAAATTTTCATTGGTGATCTTCATGGGCTGAACACCCAGGAGCATCAGCCAGCCAAGATCGCAGCCATGGAAGGGTTGTGGGAAACGCGTGAGCGCGCACCGCTGGTCCTGTTTGGCATGCCCGACGAGGAAACCCAGCAGAACCGCTATGCCGTGGAAATTCCGGGCCTGGCATCTCTGATTCTGAAACACGATATTGATGGTGAAGTCCTGGGGCTCAATGAGTTTCCGGACGCTCATCCTCCGGTCGCCGCGGTTTTCTGGTCATTCCGTGTCATGGTTGGCATAGGTGTGCTGATGTTGCTGATGTCCTGGTGGGCAACCTGGGCAATGCGCAAGGGCAGGCTGCCATCTGCAATGGTTCAGCGGGGCCTGGCATGGATGACTTTCTCCGGATGGATTGCCGTGCTGGCGGGTTGGTACACCACGGAAATCGGTCGTCAGCCTTACCTGGTATACGGGGTGCTCAAGACTGCGGATGCCGTGACGGATATTTCGGCGGCTAATGTTGGGCTGACACTAACCATGTACCTTGGAATTTATTCCGTTTTACTTTTTGCCTATATTTCAGTGGTTTTTTACCTGGCAAGGCAGGCTGGAAAGCCCGAGGTCAAGGCCTCGCAGCCGGTTGCGCATGGCCCAAACGTGATTGAACCAGCGCGTCTGTCTGCATCGGAGAGTGGCAATGCCTGAAATCATGCCGGATCTGTTAACACCTGAAGGATGGTTGCCACTGGTTTTCATGGCCATCATGGGGCTCTCGATCCTGGCCTACGTGTTGCTGGACGGTTTCGATCTGGGTGTTGGCATGTTGGTGGCATTTGCGACTAAAGAAGAAAGGGACAGGATGATCGCCTCGATCGGGCCATTCTGGGATGCCAATGAAACCTGGCTTGTGCTGGGGGTGGGTATCCTGCTGGTGGCTTTTCCAATCGCTCACGGCATGGTGCTGGGCGAATTGTACCTGCCGGTTGCGGCCATGTTGCTGGGGCTGATTCTTCGCGGCGTGGCTTTCGATTTTCGGGTCAAGGCTGGTCACAAGTACCGCAGGCTCTGGGACCGTTGTTTTGTTGCAGGCTCACTGCTGGCAGCGCTCGCCCAGGGCTACATGCTGGGACGGTTGGTCACTGGCTTCTCGGAGGATGTCTGGCAGTTCGCCTTCGCCTGCCTGATTGCCGTGGCCCTGGCCTCGGGCTACGTGTTGCTTGGCGCCGGCTGGCTGATTATCAAAACCACTGAACAATTGCAGTTGAAAGCCATTGCCTGGGGGCGTCGTGCCATGGCTTTGCTGGCGCTGGGTATCGCCGCGGTCTCCATTGCTACCCCTTTGGTCAGCCAGCAGGTTTATGAGAAGTGGTTCAGGCTTGAGCAACTGCTGGCGCTCTGGCCGGTGCCCGCGATGACAGCCCTGATGTTTTTCCTGCTGTTTCGTTCCTTGCGACGACTGCCTTTGCGTCTCCAATCAGACAACCACTATGGAGACTGGGTGCCATTTGGCTGCACCGTTGTCATTTTCATGCTCGCATTCCATGGGCTCGCCTATAGCCTGTATCCCTGGCTGGTGCTCGATAAACTGACGATTTGGCAGGCTGCTGCTGCCCCCGAATCCCTGATGGTTATCCTGGTGGGTACCGCGGTAGTATTGCCCGTGATCGTTGGCTATTCGATATTCGCTTACCGGGTGTTTCGGGGTAAAGCCACCAGGCTGGAATATGTCTGATCAAATCACTTTTGACAACCATCAAACCATTTTGAAATTGGGATACAAAGGAAAAATAATATGAAAAAACATCCATTACTGTTTGCTCTGGTCGCCATTCTCGTAACAGGTGCTGTCGTCGCTGAAGAAGCAGCGCAAAAAGCAGTGCTCGTCACGGGTGCAAGCTCTGGTAGTGGACGAGTGATTGCGGAAACCCTTGCTGAGCGGGGGTACTTCGTATACGCCGGTGCCCGGAAACAGGCTGATATGGATGAGTTGAATGCGATTGAAAACATCCAGGCCGTTCGCCTCGATGTGACCATTCAGTCTGAAATCGATGCAGCCGTTGCGACCGTTAAAGAGCAGGGCAGGGGTCTCTACGGGTTGGTCAACAATGCTGGTGTCGCAGTGCTTGGCCCACTGATCGAAATTCCGGAGTCGGATGTCGAGTTCGTCATGGATGTAAACGTGTTTGGTCCCTACCGCGTCACGAAGGCCTTTGCACCACTGATCATCGAGTCGAAGGGGCGCATCACGACAACGGGCTCAATAGCCGGAATATTGTCCAGCCAGTTCTATGGCCCGTACAGCATGAGCAAGCATGCCATGGAGGCATTTACCGACTCTCTCGCCGTTGAGATGGAAAAGTTTGGTGTCAAAGTCAGCATCATCGAACCCGGAGGCTTTAATTCAAAGATTGGCCCAAAGGTGTTCCAGCGCATTCAGAACAACGAATTCAGCATTGAAGATTCCCTCTACAAGCAAGAGTGGGAAGAGAGCTGGGTGTTGGAAAACCAGGGTGCATACGACCTCGACAATAACGTTCCACAAGAAATCGCCAATGCAGTCATCGATACGCTGGAATCGGAAAGTCCAAAAGCCCGCTACATGATCGTGGGCGAACGGGATGTGGCTGAGCGCACGGTAAGAAAAGCAATGCAGGAGGCGATTCAGGTCAACGAAAAGCAGCCCCATTCGCTGAGCAGAGAGGAACTTATCGAGGTGCTTGTCGAATTGATGCAGGCGCAGCCAATGGAAACTTCAGAATAGTCCTGATTGCACGCTGGCCGCTTGAAGGGCTTTGTGCAAAATTTCCGATAAAGTAACGTGATATATGAGCCAACCAACTGGTGCCGCCATGCAGCACGGAAACATATTCAGTGACATCCCTGCGGAACTGCCCAAAGAGGTGATTGAGGTCCTTGCCCGGAACGATTCCGTCAAAATTGAACGCATCATTTCCAAAGGACATGCCTCCCCTGATACAGGATGGTATGACCAGCAACAAAATGAATGGGTAATCATACTTAAAGGTGCCGCCGAAATTGCTTTCGAGAATGGGCCCACCATTTGCCTTGGAGAGGGTGATTTCGTGGACATACCTGCACGCAGACGGCATCGGGTAGTCCGCACTTCTGGGAATCCTGAAACAATTTGGCTTGCCATACACTTCTAAACTGCGGGCCAGGATTGAGCCCAGGAGAGCAGTTTCACACCCGGATTCCTGACCTGCTGATTGACGAGTCAAAAGCGTTAATTTAGTCTCGGATACCAGAGTGTCCTCACGGCTCGACGCCACTTAGTCTTCAAAGGGAATCATCCAAATCATGAATGTCCGTAATTTTGTGCTTATTTTATTGTTTTTCTCTGCCCAATTATTCGCACAGGCCACTGACCCTACGCAGGAAAATGAAAATGCCACAGGTAGTGGTGGCTGGACCTACATCGGAAATGACAAGCAAATTGGTATTGGCATTGATGACGATGGCGATATTCTCGGCGATTTCTTCTTTCTGCTTTCAGAGGATAACGATTCAAGCTGGCTGGGTGAGGGCTGGATCGCTGATGGCGGCGCTGGTGGACTAAAGCTGAATTACCATTTTGTCAGCGGCGACTACAATCCGGACCAGCCTGACAAGGTGCCGGACAATGTTGCGGTACAGAAATTTTTCCTGGCTGTAGATCAGAATGAGGAAGAGGACCGCAAGGCCACGGTTGGTTGGGGCCTGGAAAAGGCCTCCTGGTTTGCCAATATCCAGGGCTCGTTTGGATTGACCGACGAGCGGCTGGTCAGCCAGACAACTGACGTGGTCATGTTCACCGAGACAGGTGTCATGAACGGTCGCGATTTCATGCAGGAATTCACCACAACGACGATCACGGATTTGTGGGAGCAGGCCTATGATTACGGGGTTGGTTTGCGCCTGGGACGTTGGTTTGA
>DATFLY010000065.1:0-27285 GCA_035267185.1 Lysobacterales bacterium
CAACATCAATTTGCCAGATGGCCAGGCACTGAGCCTCAAGGCTGTTGCTGCCACTGGAAGTTACACGGTAGGCCTCGTAAAGGGTATTGCCCTGCACCACCAGAAGATGGCAATCGTTACCCAGGTGATTGCATGTCAGGCCGGTTTCTCCTTCGATCGCAGCATCAACGGGAACTGGCATGGTCGTACCGGGATCTTCACAATCGGGGCTGAAGTAACCACTCGGATGGCTCTCTATGACACGCAAAGGTGCCTCTTCTGCGGCATGAACCAGATGCAGGGAAAAATCGATCTGCATACGCCGGAAATTCTCCCCGCCGAACCCACCGAGGCTATCCAGGGTGGAAATCATGACTGCTGAATCGGGATGAAGTGTGGCACTTTCGATATTCTGATTCCAGACCGCACCATCCGGAAATCGTGGCAAGGATGCCGCGAACAGGCCTGGACAAATGATCAGACAGGCAAATGCTGCTGCTTTCACTGATAACCCTCCCTGGTTATACGACAAGTGTACCTTTCTGATTAGCAAAATTTCTATTTCATTCGATTAAGCTTATTGCTTGCCAATGAGTGGGAAATTCCAGATGCATAGAAGTCAACTCGCCGGATTTATCATTGACTGTCAAACCCAGGACCTCGAGGCTGCCGCTCAGTTCTGGGGCGATGCACTCGGACTGAGTGCCGTTCCTGAGCAAGACCCGCAAGAGTCTGCCTATATTGAATTGCGCACTCGCCCGGAGGAGGTTTTCATAGAAGTACAGAAAGTAGACCACGCCAGCCGTGTGCACCTTGATATCGAAACCGACGACATTCCGGCTGAGGTGGCCCGACTTGAGTCCCTGGGCGCAAAACGAATCGCCGAGATACGTCGCTGGGTCGTGATGGAAGCACCTACCGGCCAGCGATTCTGCGTGGTGAAGCCGATTCGGGAAAACTTCGAGCGTGACGCCAATCGCTGGGAGTAAATGCCCTCAGCTGTCTATCAGTCTTTGCACATCCTCGACAAAGACGATCTCACAGGCGCCCTGCCCGGTGTCCGTGCGGGTCAGCGAGGTTCGCCATTTCCAGCCGGAGTCATGATCAACATCCACCAGGTATCCCTTGATACGTATCACCTCGCCCGGACGCAGTTTCTTCAGTGCCTTTTCGATTGCCGGGTCAGCCGGGATCATGTGCATATTGGCACTGTTCCTGACAATTTCATTTTCAGGAATGGGTGGCGGAAGGGAATAGCGCGTGAAATACCAACGTCCGCCCTGACGAATGCTCATCTGGTCCAGAACGGCCTGGTCAGACATTTTTCCCCAGCCCAGCGCCAGGTCTATGGGTGACAAATCTGACTCATCACCCCAGGAGTAAGTTTCCCGCCCCAGTATCCGTGCCTGGATGTCGAATTCCGCTCGCGGAGTCATGGTAAATCCGTCGAAAAGGAATGCCGCGGGTTGTTCGAGATTGCGCTGGACAGGCTTGATCGGCACCAGGACGCCCGGCTCATGCTTTACAGGGCGATACTGCCACTGGTTCCAGCCGACAAAGCCGGCAATGATAAGCAGGAAAATCAGTAGTCTGCGCATACCCCAATTTTAACGCGCCAGCGGCATTCACTCATACTTGTTTCAATGGCACTTCCGGACCAGTTCCTTTTTGCGAAACAGGTCCGGGAGGCGACGCTTCCACTGCCTCAGCGTCATTCGAATTTCACTGACACCCAGGATTACCAGGTTGCCCAGCAAAACCAGGACCACGCCCATCACGATGTGGGTCTCTATGGCCAGACCCTCAAACATGACGGACAGTATAAAGGCAACCACCGGAAACATTACGACGGCGTAACCGGCTTTGGCTGGTCCGATTCGGCCCATCAACTTGAGGTAGGTTCCAAAAGCTACTATTGACCCGAAGACCGCCAGGTAAATCAAAGATGAGACATATTCAAATGTGTATTCAAAGTTGAAAGCCAGCCCCCGGCGCCAGGCAACCAATGCCGTGATCAGTGTTCCGTAGAACATGCCCCATGCATTAGCCTGAAGGACCGGCATGCCCTTACCCTGGGCTCGATGCGAAACCATGTTGCCGAATGAAGCCATCAGGGCACCAGACAGGCAAAAAGCCACGCCTACCAGGGTCTTGTCTGAAAAGCTCATGCTTGAAACCTCGGGCCAGAAAAGGATGACGATTCCGGCCATGCCCATACCTGCCCCAATCCAGACCTTTGGCTCAATTCGAGTACCGAAAAACAGCCTGGCGTTAAGAATGTTCATCCAGACCATGGTGGAAAAGGCGACTGCGTTGAGTGCCGATGCAATATACAACTGAGCGGTATATGTCGCGATGTAATTAAAACTGAAAAGAAATACACCAAGTAGAACGAACTGGAGGTGGTCACGGATACTGAACTTAATTCGAAGCCCTCGGAAAATGGCATATCCCATGAGCAATACCGTCGCGATCGCGTAGCGATACACCACAGATACTTCAGGCGCCACGCTTCCAATCTGATAATTAATCAGGATCCAGGTTGAACCCCAGATCAATACTGCCGTTGCGTATAACGTGAAATTATTCATGTGCCTGTTCCTTAAAACCGAGTTTGCCAGATTCTGAGAAACAATTTAGAATCAGAACTGAATACTTAACAGATACACAAATATCTAAATGCAAGGTTAACAGTTTGGAGATTGCAGTGATTGCGGTAGATAAAGAAGCAGGCGATTTTCTATACACACAGGTGGTGGATCTCATCACACACCAGGTCGACAATGGAACACTCCGACCCGGAGACCGCCTGCCCTCATTAAGGCGCCTTAGCCGAAAACTGGAAGTCAGCATTCCGACCATCCGCCAGGCCTATCTTGAACTGGAGCGACAGGGACGTATCGAAGCCCGGCCAAAATCCGGCTATTTTGTACACGCAAAGAGACTCAATCCCCTTGTCAGCATCAAGAGAAGGGACTGCAAACCAGTGGAAGTACGGTGCCAGAAACTGATCGACCGGGTTTATGATTCAATTCACCGCCCGGGCGTGTTACCGCTTGGTATTGCCAACCCGTCAATGGCGAATCCTGCCACCAAAACGCTTCACAGGGCCATGAAAAGAATCATGGCACGCGCTGAAACCAGGTCACTCAGTTACGCCCCTGCATACGGCGAACCGGGCTTGTGCAGACAGATCGCTTACCGTTACCTCAACCAGGGAGGCTCAGTCGACCCAGGTGAGGTTCTGATTACCAATGGTGGACAGGAAGCGCTTGCCCTTGCGCTCAAGTCGGTCGCTGAGCCCGGTGACGTGATAGCCGTGGAAAGCCCGGCCTACTATGGAATGCTGGAACTGATCGAGAGCCTCGACATGCTGGCCGTTGAAGTTGAAACCTGCCCGGTCGATGGTGTCGTCATCAGCAGTCTCGAAAACGCACTAAAAAACAATCGCATCGCAGCCTGCATGTTTTCTTCTTCTATTAACAATCCGCTGGGCTGCATGAGCAGCGATGAACATCGACAAGAACTGGTCGGCCTGGTTGAAAGCTACAAGGTTCCATTGATCGAGGACGACGTTTACGGAGAACTGTTTTTTGAGGGACCCAGGCCAAAACCGGCACAGTTCTTTTCGCGCAAGGGGTTGGTTCTTACGGCCGGTTCATTTTCTAAAACCGTGGCACCCGGCTACCGGACGGGCTGGCTGCTACCAGGAAAATTTGGCGACCAGGCCAGGAAGATGAAACGTGCATTTTCCTGCTCATCCGGACTGTTACAACAACTGACGCTTGCAGAGTTCATGGCATCACACGACTATGACCGCCATCTCAACAGGCTGCGCCCCATCCTGAAGCAGAATTCCGAACGGATGGCAGCCCGCATTGAACGACACTTTCCGGCGGAAACGGGCATATCACGTCCTGGCGGTGGCTCTGTCCTGTGGCTGGAAATGCCTGGCGGAATTGAGTCTGAAGTGCTGTTTGATACCGCAATGGAGCACTGCATAAGCATCGTTCCGGGAGATATTTTCTCCGCTGGCTCCTGCTTTCGAAATTATATTCGCCTGAGTTTTGGACACCCATGGAGCGAGAAGATCGAGGATGGCATTGCCACCCTCGGCCTTCTTGTCCATGATCAGCTCAGAAAAGCAGCCTAGCCCATTGGCTTACGGAATCTAAGCGTCATGCGGTCGCTCTCACCGATTTCCAGCCAGGGCGCGGCACAGGCATCCCAATCCGGGGTATCTTCAACGTCCTCACAAAGGTCTACACTGGGCGGCAATGTCCAGACACCTTCTTCGTGATCGTGTGAGTCTTTTGGATTCGCATTAACTTCCGAACGTGCTTCCAGGTACAAACCCGCATCGCGCGCGATATTGATCACAGTCTCCTCGGCAACGTAACCGCGCACTACCAGGTCATCAGGATCTTCTGGTTTACCGGAACGATGCTGAACCAGCCCGAGGATCCCGCCTGGCTTCAGAACCCTGGCGAATTCTGCAAAAATCATCTCTGCCAGGTCGTTGTCAATCCAACCGTGCGTGTTACGGAAAGTCACGATCATGTCGACCGATTCAGCTTCACCCAGGCTGGCAGACTGGGGAGGTGAAAATGGAACAAATGCAGCCTGGTCATAAAGCTCAGGATTTGCCTGGAACTTCTCCATCATTGCTGCTGATAAGCGATAGACATAATCCGGCTGCCCCTCAACATCGGTATCCCAACCCGCGGCAATATATTGTCCATGGCCGCGAATTGCGGGTGCCAGGATTTCGGTGTACCAACCTCCACCCGGTGAAATTTCCATCACTGTCATGCCATCCTCAAGGCCGAAAAAGGTCAGGGTTCCAACCGGATTGCGATAAACATTTCGGGCTTTGTTAGCTTCCGAACGATGATCGCCCAACATTGCCTTTTCAATTCGCGAGGCAACCTCGGCATCTGAAGCCAAAGCAGGCGTGATAAAAGAAGCGACCAGGATCGCCAGGATGATACGCATAATTAATTCTCCCTGAATGATTCTTCCCAACATGGGTTTCTAAACCGGATTAGTGAATGACCGCCTTATGGCTGAAGCCAGGCAAACGCCCGCAGCTGACGCTGCTACCAGACCGATGTCATAAGTTGCCGACAATCCGGCAATCAACACAAGTAAAGCGACCAGCATGCCTCCTCTGACCCTGGACACATCGAGCTTTTTGCGACCGACGTCAGTGACAGAGGTGACATTTTTCTTCAGAAGTAAGTTTAGGGCGAAAACGAATGCAATCAATACCACGACCCATTTACTTAGTGTGTCAGGCAGTGAATAAAGTTTTTGTGAAGATTCATGATCGACCATGTAAACAATCACGGCTACAGCCATGATCAATGCATACAACCATTGTCTGCGAAGAGGCTTTGCAAGGTACCCATCCATGGCAAAGGAAACAGCAGCCACCACTCCAAACAAAGCATTCCCGGTTGAATAAATCACCCAGATACTGAGTGCAGTCAGGAGCAGACTGTCGGTGAGCCGTGCCTCAAGCCCGGTTGTTCGATTCACCTGGCGTACCAGTCCAAGCGTGACGAACATAACAAGAAGCCCGTAAGTGGTCGATGCGGGCCCGGACACCAACATCACGATCACCGCCAGAACCATGCCGGCAAATGCCGCAGCCTGATCGTCCGGGGCGAGTTCCCGACCCAGCGCCCAGCTACCAAATCCCGCCAGAATTGCGCTCAGGGCATAGATCAGCATATCGAGCCCTCCACGTTCATGAAGGTAGGCAATAATCAGTGCCGCAATCGCTGTGGGCACAAGCAGCAACAACATGTATCGATTGGTCGCATATTTAATATCGACAGGACGCCCAATCGAGGTCAGAGAATAAATCCTGTGAATGGTCAATTTGCAACCTCTTCTGAACGATCCTCAGCCCTTAGCTCAGCAACCACTTTTCCACATGGGTCGCGCTGACGCAAAAACCGGTCAAACAGGGATTTACCTACTAATGACAGTCCTGCGCTCGCCACTGCAGCACCACCCTGAATGGCTGCATCGGCAGGGTCCAGAACGATCATGGGCTGAGAAAGTGTGCCGCCAACCTTGATGAATGGATTGATGATCATGCTCGCACTCAAACCGATTCCTGTCCTGGTCCGGGTACTGAATTGAAGGTTAACGCGCTCGGTTCTCATATCGACGTCCCCCCTGCTGGTGGAAACAATCTTGTCTGACTGAAGAATCAGGGGATCCACCAGTGCTTCTCCATCACGGAATTCAATGACAAGGACACCGCACTCAACGTTGGTTTGATCGCTGGTTTTCGTGAATGGATTGAGCTTCTGGAAAACCTCTGTCACGATGTCTGAAAACACCAGGTTCAATCGCCTGTTCAACACCTGACCCTTCCCCAGGATGATTTCCAGTTGGCCGTTCAAAGTGGACGCCATTTCCCTTTGTGATGCCCCGACTGCACGGAGATCTACACGGAGATCCGTGGGTGGGTAAGCTGTTATGGGCAGATTGGGATCCGCAAGCAAGCCAGTTCTGAAACCACTGGCCAGTCCTTTCAGAGTTGCGTCAAGCTTGCCATCAAGCTTTGCCAGGTTGAAAGTCGCATTGATTTGTCCGCCGCTGGGTTCATTCAGTCGGATGGGATCCAGCTTCAGAAATGACTCAGTCAGCTCTACCCCAAAATCCACATCTGGGAGCACAAGGTTTCCAAAGCTCACCCGGCCGAAATCAAACAACAAATCAATCACAATTGGATCAATTGCCAGGAGCGGATATGGTGTTTCGCTAAAAAACTCGCCTGTTAACCTGGTGGAGGAACCCGCGGAGCCAGTATCAGCCGCCAGATCATGGCCCTGGTCTGCAATCTCCTCCCCGAAATCGTATAACCAGGTCAGATCAATAGCTTCTGATGAGAAGCTGCCATGAACCTCCGGAATCGGGCCGAGAACAATCGATGCATCCCCCAGGACAACATCCGGCCCAATCCCGAGCCTGATATCAGGCACACTAATCAACTGCGAATCCTGCTTGACAACAAATTCGAGCTGAATCGGCAATCGCGGATAGTCATTGATTCCATGATAATCAAGAAACACCTCCAGGGCCTCCGGGTCGGGTGTTTTGAAAACAACATCCAGATCTGATTTCTCTGGTTGTGGAAACTGGTCGACTGTGCCTGAAAGCTCAAGACTGGTTTGGCCGAGTGAAATTTTGAGACCTTCAACCTGTTGATTTTCAGTTCCTGGGCTGATGGAACCGGAAATTTCAAACTTCTGCGGCAAACCGGAAATATTCTCATGATCGTAGAAAGCCCTGAAATCCGGGCCGGAAGCTGAAAACTCAGCACGGGTGATGGTGATATCTGGCGTCAAACCCAGACTTCCGTCCAGTGAGAAACTGGCATCACCAATGGAGCCTTCGATGTTTTCAAAACCAAGGGTGTCCGAATCACTGTTCAGCAGACCCTTAGCGCTGATCGGATGGTCCGGCACGCCTGAAATATCTCCGAATGATTCGATGAAGTTCAATGAGGGCAATTCCAGGACAAAGCTGCCATTGGTCCTTAATGGACGTCGCGGATCGGGAGACTGGCCATCGATCGTTATGGTTATCTCATCTGAATTATTCGTAGCGAACTGATAACCCAGGCCGTTGCTGTCCAGTCTGATCTCTGTTGCAACCTCCAGGGGCATTTTCGGTACGTCATCCACATCAAAAATCTGTGCCAGCGCCTGCACATCCGGCGTACTGAGGTTCGCCTTGATGTCACTGCCATTCAACTTCTCCTGCCACTGTTGCGATTCCTGACCACTGGCTTTTGGCACCAGGGCCAGCAGGCCATCCACGCCCAGGCGATGTTGCGACGAAGCAAATGTGCTGTCGACAAATTCTATGCCCTGATCAGTTTTCAGAAGATTGCCTTCAAAGCTCAGAGGCAGTTGCCTTGCAAAAGAGTGTTTGTCCAGCCCGGCGATTTCGCCCAGATCCACAACAACAATCTTCAAATCGATGTCACTTCCCACCATCCTGGGCGGTGTCCCAAGAGCGCCCTCCACGGATAACAGGTTGTTGCCAACTGATGCATTCACATCCTGCAACTGAACCAGGCCATTTTGTTCCGAAAACCGGCCCGATACGGAAAAAGGATTCGGTTTCCATCCCGACATCCCCAGTGCAGACTCCCAGGTACGAATACTTTCGCCATTTGCTGTAATGCTGAGCTCTGTATTGGCAAGCTGAGGCCAGGGCCCGATCACACCGGATACTGAAATATTGTCTTCAGAGACTTTTGCATCGAACTGTTCGACAGTCAGTGTGTCATTCAGAAAATGCACTTTGCCGATAAATTCATAGGATTGAGCCGGCAGATGACTTACTCCAAAAGCCTCTCCCAGCGCGAGCAGATCAGGCCCCCTGATATCGAAATCCAGGTCCAGCTTTGACGGATCGACAAACTGATCCAGTTCGCCATTCGCATTCGCCAGGAGACTACCCAGGTTTCCATCCAGGTCCAGCCTGACTGAATCCCCATCTGTGCTATCCAGCGAAATATCTATATCAAATTCGCCTGAACTGAATGCAGGCAGCGCAGCCTGTTCCAGCAACCAGCCAATCTCAGGACCGCTAAACCGAGTATTGATTCGCGCGCCAGCGCCAGTGAGTGCGTCATCGATGGTCCCCTGGCTTTCCAGGTAAATATCGCCCATGTCGACTTCAAGCCTGTGATCGATGGCCCCACCCGTGTAAATGGCGTGGAGGGGGTCAGCAAAACCCTCGATCTTCATTGGCTGCCCATCAATTTCGCCGGTAACGTTCATGTCAACCCGACCCGTCAGGGAATGTTTTGCATCGATCCGGGCGATCCTGATCGCCAGTGGCTCTGCCCTTTCAGGTGAGTCAATAATCAATTCAAATTCAGAGACCTCCAATGTCTTCCATGCAAGCGGTTTCGGATCGCTTTCGCTGTCCGGATCCGCATCCTTTTCAGAGGAAAAAATATCCCAGTTGGTTCTGCCAGATTCATCTTTTTGCAGGTTGATGCGGGCGTCATTGATGACGAGGCTCTCCAGGGAGATTTTGCCTCTCAACAGGCTGGCAGTATCGAACTCTGCACTGATGATTCCGATCTGAGCCAGGTAATCCGCACTTGCCCACTCTGCATTGTCAAATTGCAGGTTGCCTGCATCAATTCCGATTTTTTTACCGAGGTCCAGTTCCAGGCGCCCCAGAGTCATTTCACTTCCTGTCTTTTCCATGACATAACGCTCGAGCCAGCCTTTGAGGAAATCGTCGTCATGGAGCATCCACGTAACCGCAATGGACAGCAGCAGCGTTAACACGGTTAATCCCGTAAAGACAATTTTTAGTGCCCGCTTCATACTTCATTCATTGTAAACTAGACCTCAGTGTCAATTGCTTTTGAAACACAACAAAGCTGTTGGAAAAATCCAACGTTGAAATTCTGAAAAAAAGCAGCGAAACGGAGTGCTGGTTAATGTTTAAACGTCATCTGGTTATCTCAGCCGTCCTGCTCATTTTTTCCCTGGACATCTATGCCCAGGATGCAGGTAGTCACCCGCTTTTTCAGGATGACTGGCTGATCAGAATTGGCGGCCAGCAAGCTGACGCTGACGTCAAATTCGGTTTGGGTAATCCGGAACTGGGTGATATACCCCTCATCGATACAAGCCAGGGCAATACTGATCCTTCGTTGACCAGTATCTGGTTTGATGCAGTCTGGCAAGGCCCGGAAAAATGGAGTTTTGGTTTTAGTTACTTCCAGGCAAGGGTGGAAGGTGACCGAACAACCAGCGAAGACCTGATGTTTGGCGATCTCGAGATTCCGGCCGGGACAGGCATTCAAACTGATTTCGAAACCGATTTCTACGTCCTGAACGGCTATTACGATTTTTTCCAGTCGGCTGGCCAGTCTGCCGGAATAGGCCTTGGTGTGTACGCCCTTGATCTGTCTGCTTCTGTTGAAGCGTTTATCGGTGGTGAAGCAACCGGTTCAAGTGAATCCGCAGACGCCCTGGCACCATTGCCAACCTTGTCCGCCTATTACAAGCATGCCTTTAACGAAAACTGGGCCTTCAGAGTCAATTTATCCTGGCTTTCCCTGAACATAGATAAGTATGACGGAAGTGTTTTAGGCACGGATTTGAGCGTTGAATACTGGCCAAATGAACACTGGGGTGTTGGTGGGGGTTATACCTATGTAGACCTGGACCTGACAATTGACGAAACACTCTTTGATCAGCGCTACGAAGTTCAATACGACTCATTCTTCCTGTTCGCGACTTTCGGTTTCTGAAACCCTTGAGCAATCTGTGCTGATCCGGAAACCTGGTTAGCCTGGCAAAATTCCCATCGATCGCTTCATGGTCCGGAAAGCTGCCATCTAACCGATTCCATAAACCGGCAGTTTCCAACTCCAGCCTGGCCAGGCGTCTGTCAATTGCATTGTAACGTCCTGGTTGAACTTTGGGTGCCGGGATTCCACAATGCCTTCAAATCCATTCCCCTGAGATTTAATTGCATGAAATATCACGTGCTGGTTGCTGTTTTTCTGATTTTGTTTATTCCGGCCTCCGTCATGGCGGCTAAAACCGATGTTGTACTGCTCAAAAATGGCGACAAAATCACCGGTGAAATCAAGCGCGTGGGAGGCGGCCTGCTTGAATTCAGCACAGACACCATGGGAACGGTATACATAGAGTGGCGCTTTATTGCCCAGGTGATCAGTAACACCCAGCAATCTGTTGACACAATTGACGGAAATCGTTACCTGGGAAAACTGGTATCACTGGAAGAGGGAGATGCCATTGGTATTCAAACGGGAAGCGAGATGGTCGAGGTACCGCTGAAAGAGTTTTTCTCTGCGTGGCCTGTAGAATCAAATTTCTGGGATCGATCTGACTTCGATATCAGTGTTGGCCTTGATTACCAGAAATCCACGGAAATCGCTGAATTCACCCTTGCGGCCGATTGGGCCCATCGAAATCCTGACCGCCTGGTCGAAGCCAGTTTACGTGCCAACCTTACCGAACAACCAGATGGCACTGACCAAAGAAGGAGCCAGGTTCAGTATTCGCACCAATGGGTCCTTCCGAACAACAGGTTCAGATCGGCCCTGGGCGTTATCGAAACCAATGAAAGCCTCGGTCTTGACCTTCGTCTTTCAGCTGGTGGCGTTTTCGGAAATTACCTGTTGCGCCGCTCAGATCGCTGGCTGAGCGCATCCTACGGCCTGATCGCAAACCAGGAAAAGTTCACCGACGGCACCAATCAGACCAGCCTTGAGGCAATCGGCAGCCTGACGATAAACTATTTTCGATTTGCAGACCCCGAGCGATCTCTCAGTTCGAAATTTACGATATTTCCCAGCCTGACCGAGAGCGGGCGAATCAGGTCTGACTTGCGTACGACTTTCAAACTCGAATTTTTAAGCGATCTTTTCTGGTCAATGGAAGCTTATTACCAGAGTGATAACAAACCGTCCCAGGGTGCTGCCACCTCGGACTACGGGATTACCACAGCGATAGGGTGGTCACTGTAAGTGAGGCACACTCCTCAGTTTTCTGAAATCTAAAAAAAGGGCCGTCGATGACGGCCCTTTGTATTTCTTTTCCAGTCAATATCAGAAGCGTGCTACAAACTCTGCGCCCCAATAGGACGGTTCGTTCACGAACGCTGTCAGGTTCAGGAAGTTAATTCCTCCCTCGACCACCATTTCGTCAGTGATGTTACGACCTACGATTGCAAAGTCCATACCGCTATTTGTGCGATAGCCCAGCCTCAAACCACCCAGCCAGCGATCATCCTGGACGAACTCGATTGACTCGTGCAGGAAGAGATTAGACTCGTCGCGATAATTCCAGTCAGTGTGGAAATAGACATCTCCAGCTTGCAAAGGATAGGTATATTGCAGGATAAAATTGAAAATCCATTGCGGGGTTCGAGGAAGCGGATTGCCATCGATAAATACTTCCGTTACTTCACCAAATGGGCCAGGCCGGGTTCCGGCAATCGGGTCAAGCCCGGTGCAGGAAGGGGTAGAACCGCACTGGTCATCTTTAAGACCAGGATCGTTGATTTCGGTATCGGTGTAGCTGAGGTTGCCCATCAACTTTAGGTTTTCCGTGGCAATCCATTCCAGCTCGGTTTCAAATCCCCAGCCTGTAGCCTCATTCGCGTTGAGCAGTTGATTGACATTGGCAGCACCGCCTGTTGCAGTCAGTTGCTGATCGTCAGTTGTATAGTTGTAAAGCGCTGAATTCCATCGTGCCCTGCCGTCAGCGAGGTCAGCTTTGAAACCAATTTCCGCAGACAGAGTGTCCTCGGTAGTTGCCGAACTGACAAAACCAAATCGGCCGAGCGTGACGGGACCACGAGAGCCCGTCGCAACCCTGCCGTAATAACTCACGTTATCAACATCA
The DNA here is from genome assembly GCA_035267185.1 of Lysobacterales bacterium. Taxonomy (GTDB): domain Bacteria; phylum Pseudomonadota; class Gammaproteobacteria; order Xanthomonadales; family SZUA-36; genus JAUIBE01. The sequence goes on from DATFLY010000065.1 coordinate 12,414, forward strand.
TAATTGAGCGCCACTTCCCAGTTGAAATAGTCATCACCGACTGAAATCGCATCAGGCACAACAATCCCGTCTGGCGATGCAGGCCCCACAGTCAGGTCCTTTGAATCATCCGTCCAGCGAGCGCCCAGAACCAGGGACCAGGCGTCATTGATCTGGTAATCGGTCTGTCCGAATACGGCCCAGGATTCAGTTTTTTGGCTGACCAGAGCAGATTCGATCGGAGCGCCGAAATTCTGGTTCAGCAGATCAAAATCTTCATCAAAATAGAATCCGCCAACCTGCCAGAACATCGTGTCCGTCTCACCGGCCAGCCTGAACTCCTGGCTAAACTGTTCAAGGTCATCCAGCCCGTCTCCGGTTGCGACAACCGCAAACAGGGATTTTCCAGGAACGCCGATATCAGCAAAATCAAACGTGACTTCACCTCCGTCGACATCGGCACTTTGGAAGTTGTCGACCTTGTCGTAGCCCGTAATCGAGGTAAATGTCATGCCGCTGTCCAGGTTCCACTGCAGGTTCATCACGCCGCCATAGTGATCCAGATCCATGCTGGCGATATCTCCGCTGTCGTGTGTCACTGTTTTCTCGTCAAACCCCGGCCGTAATCCGGAACTGCCAACCTCAAGCGCATTGGCGTAGAAAACATTGGGATCGCTTCCTTCCTGGTTAAAGCCGTGGAACTTGAAATACCCGCGGAAGCTGTCATTTGGCTCCCATGCCAGTTGCAAACGATATGCGGTTTCTTCAAATGACCCGAAATCGTCGCCGGGACCATTCAGTGTGTTGTCGATCCAGGCGCTTCGATCCTGGTATTTAAATGAGACTCGCGCATGCAGAGTGTCCGATAACGAGAAGTTAGTAGCACCCTCCCCTATAAACGTGCTGCGCGAACCATACGAAAGACTCACATAGGCATCGCGTTCCTCGGTCGGCCTGACCGTATCAATCTTGATCACACCGGCATTGGTGTTGCGGCCAAAAAGTGTACCCTGTGGACCACGTAAAACCTCGATGCGCTCGATGTCAAATACCGGGATGCTTCGAAGGGTATTACTCTCGAGTGCAACATCATCGAACACATAGGCCACCGGCTGGTTGGCATTGACATCGAAATCAATATTGCCCTGTCCTCTCAAATAAAATCTCGGCTGCGTTCTGCCATTTGAAGTCTCAACATTCAAACCCGGAACCCGGGCTGCCAGGGCACGCACATCCTGGGCACCGGTTAAATAATCACGGACCTGCTCGCCCGATATCACGCTGACTGCGGCTGGAATCTCCTGGAGAGTCTGCTCACGTTTCTGGGCAGTGACCAGGACCTCTTCCAGCGTGTTGCCGCTTTCCTGTGCAAATGAAGGCGCACTAAGCATTAAAAGTGAAGCACTCAAGGCTGCAGGCAACGCCTTCAGCTTAAATGGAACCAAAGGACGAATAGTAAGCATGTTTTTCACCATTTTTCTGCAGTCGGTATCCCGACCTGCTGTTTTTGAAGTTTCTGGACGTTGGCTGTTTTTCAAAGATGACCGGGCATTCGGATGACCAGACAAGTTATATCACAACCCGCAATACCCTCGTCACCTCGCCGGTCGATCAATTTCTAATAGCCGCGTTGAATATCAACCACTGAGAGCATGGGCTCGCCCGCAACGTAACGTCTCAGGTTTTCCCTGACCACCAGGAGAAGGCGATCACGACCGCGGTCGCCTCGCCCGGCTGTGTGCGGCGTGATGATGATCCGGGGCGCAGACCACAAAGGATGCCCTGCCGGTAATGGCTCAGGATCAGTTACATCCAGACCGGCACCTGCAATGTCTCCGTTTTCCAGGGCTGAAAGCAGGTCGTCTGTTACCGTGCTACCGCCTCGTCCCACCGAGATAAAAAATGCAGTGGGTTTCATCAGATTGAAAAACGCCTCATCGAACATGCCACGTGTTTCATCAGTCAGTGGCGCAGCGTTAACGACAACATCAGCCTGGCTGGCCAGGTCATGAACCTCATGTGCCAGTCCGACATAATCTACATAATCCGGTCCCTCGCGACTGCTGCCCCGCGTGGCAACGACTTTCATCCCGAGGCCATGGGCACGTTTAGCCACTTCTGTGCCGATTCCCCCCAGCCCGACTACCAGCATTGTGCGGCCGGTCAGTTCCATGAAAGTCCCTGCCGGATCTCCCACATCACGAACCCATTCACCTTTCATCTGGTTCTGGTAATAAAGATCAAATCCGCGCACCAGCGCCATCATCATGGCAATACTGGTTTCTGCCAAAGCTGGCGAAGACACATGTTGCCCGTTGGTCAGCACATAACTGCCATGCTGCACTTCCTCCAGACCGGTGCAATATTCGACCCCTGCTGAATAAACCTGAATCCAGTTGAGGTTATCACCAGCCTGCACCAGATCCTCATCGCAATATCCAAGTATCGCATCCGCACCGGATATTGCCGACAATGCTTCTTCCTGTGAAGTGACCGGAATAATCTCAACCCCGGGCGCCACTTCTGACATCATTGCGGCCTGTGATTCATTGGTGACCCGGATGACAATCTTCTTTGGCTCCCGCCATCCCTTCATGTCCCTGGATGCAACCGGAGATTCTTTGAGTCGTAGCTCCTGCATCAGCGCCTGCGTCGTAGCATCAGGCCCTGAAACGTCACCCTGGCATATCGAATAAATAGATACAAATAATATAAATATCAGTATTTTATTAAACATTTTTACACTCTTTTGTCTGGTAAAGGCACGACTGTATCGGAACCAGCCAGGGTTTCCTGTTCGCGCCCCAGGTAAATCGCCAGCATCGCCCATACCGCAGCGACAGGGGCCGCCACCAGGGCGATTGCGCCAATGGACAGACCGATCGCTGCCAGCCCGGCATATATCCAGCCGCTGACAAGATCCCCTCCACGATAAACGGCTGCATCAATAAATGGTTTCGACTTGTACTTCGCTTGCCTGTCAAGCACAGTCCAGAGCACTTCGCGGGCAGGTTTGGTCAAACCGTATCGTCCCGCCCGGTATATCACCTGCACCACCACCAGGATTGCCAGTGTCGGGTAAATTCCCAGAGATACAAAACCCAGGGTCATCAGGACTGGAATGGCCGCCAACGTGACACCGACACCGATCCACTTCATGATCCGGGCAGTCAGGTAGACCTGGAACACGATGGTCAGGATATTCACCGCAAGATCTATTTTGGCGAACAATGCCCGCCGTTCGCCACGGTCATCGAATGCTTCAGCGATCAGGTGCGCCTGTTGAAAATAGAGCATCGTGGAAACGAATGTCATCAGTGCAATAAATCCGGCAATGGCCATCAGGTAGCGAGAACTGAAAACTGCCTTCATACCGCTGATCGCATTACCTTCAACTACTTTATCTTTCTCGCCCTCAATATCCACAGATCCGGTGTTAAACCTGTTGTGCAGCACTTTGGCGCACCAGGACGCAATTTCCAGGGGTACACACGCCATCAGCAATAACGAAAACACCGGAACCGATTCAGCAAGGGTCGCGGTTACAGTCGAACCAACGATGCCACCCAGTGAACTACCCACGGCAATAAAGGCAAACAGTCTCTTGCCTTGCTTATTGGTGAAGCAATCAGCGACCAGCCCCCAGAAAACCGTGACGACAAACAATGCAAAAACACTGGTCCAGACATAGAACGTCCGGTCGATCCAGGGACGTGCGCTCTCCGGAAGAAAAACAAGACACAACCAGAATCCCACCAGGCAGGCTATGAAAAAACGATTGGCAAGAGGCACGAATACCCCACGTGAAACCTTCGATGTCAGCCACGAATACAGCGGCACTGCCACCATCATCGCCAGGAAGACAACGGTCCAGAGTATCTGCAGATTCCCCCGGTCCGCTGAAGAAATTTCATCACGTACAGCGCGCAGAATGTAGTACGAGAACATGATGAAGAAGCCGTAAGCTGTGGCCCACAACATTCCGGCCTGCTCGTTGTTATCCCGCAGATCAACAAGCTTACTGATCAGGGCATTTGGCAAGAAAACTCTCCTTGAATAGGGAATGATTCGGTGAAAATCCGGTCAATCATATTACGGAAAAAACGAGATGCAAATTTACGTTGCTCTCGTCAAATGAACGAGCTGCAGGTAGTATCCACCCTGCCAATTCTACACCGGAGTACTGACCGATAATGAGAACTGTCATCGCATTGCTGATCACGGCTGTTTTATCAGTGCCATTGGCTGCGCAGGAAGCTGACCTTGAGAAACGCGCCAACCATTACCTTGATCACGTGGTGCTGGGGATTAACAACCTTGACGCGGGCATTCAGGCATTCGAACAGCTTACCGGTGTTACGCCGAAAAAAGACGGTCGTGACACTCAACTTGGTACGGAAAGCGCAATCGTGGGGCTTGGTGAAAACATGTTTCTTGAAATCATTGCACCAGATCCGAAAGCAGATCCCGATTCGCTTGATCCTGACCTGAGAGATTTTATTTACGATCGTCTTAAAAGCATGAACGAACTGACACCTTTCAAGTGGGCGGTCGGCACCAGCAACCTGGAGCGGACATCATTTTTCGCCCGGCGAGCAGGCAGCAGGGCCACAGACATTATGGAAGGCTCAAGAAAGCGCGGCTGGGGTAGAAAAGAGCAGTGGACCTGGTTCAGCGTCAGGCTACCGGAGTCAAGTGTAATGCCCATCTTTGTTCAATGGAAAAATGAAGAAAAACGACCTCAGGATCGTGCACCTGAAGGCTGCAGTCTGGAGGCGCTGCATGCGTATTCCAGATCTTTCAAATCGGTGCATGCACTTGCCGCAACCATGCAGGTTGATATTGATGTGGAAGGAGAGGAAGTTGAATCCATAACCCTGACCATGGACTGCCCTGCGGGTGAAGTGGTACTGGGGCCCAAGCCACTGTCTGGTGATCCGAATATACGGCAGAGATGACGCGATTAAGACGGCTCGAAAAATGTTCAGATAAAGATGGTGGCTGGCTGCTCGAGCATTTCTCGTAGCGACTGGATCATGGAGGCGGCATCGAAACCGTCAACAAACCGATGATCGAATGAAGATGAAAGGTTCATCATCGTGCGAACTTCCACCTCACCATCAACAATCATTGGGCGTTCAACTGCCTTGTTGACCCCGATAATACCGACTTCCGGCTGGTTGATAATCGGGGTGCTGACGATACCCCCAAGCTTTCCAAGACTTGTAATGGTAATGGTTGAGCCCATCAACTCATCTCTTTTCGCAGTGTTATCGCGGGCAGCCTGGGTGACCCGCCTGATTTCAGCGGCCATATCCTCAAGTGAACGGCCCTCCGCATTTCTGACCACGGGTACCTTGAGTCCATCCTCTGTCTGGGTCGCGATTCCGAGGTGAACCGGATGATGCTGAATCAGTACACCGCGTTCGGCATCATAATGCGCGTTACATTGTGGATAGTCTGCAACCACTCGTGCCAGCGCCATCGCCAGGAATGGCAGAAGGGTCAGGCGCTTTTCGTCTGCTCCCTTGCGTTGGTTGAGGTGTTTGCGTAAATCTTCCAGGGCAGTCAGATCGACTTCCTCGACATAAGCAAAATGTGGAATTTCGCGATTAGCAGATTCCATACGTTGCGCTATCTTGCGCCGCAAACCCACCACTTTGATTTCATCGGCCCCGCTTCTTGCAGCAAATTCGGGTCGCACTGCAGATGGACCGGCCGATGCTTGCCCACCGTTGGTAACAAAAGCTTCAAAATCGGTTTTCAGTATGCGGCCGCGCGGGCCGCTGCCGTGAACTCTGGTCAGGTCCACCCCTGCCTCGCGAGCACGCCTGCGAATCGATGGAGAGGTCATGACCTTGTCGTTGAGCGCAGTGTCCGCAGTTTTCGGCTGGTCGACCACCTTGCTGACTGCGGGCGCTGTTGCTGCCTCAGCGTGCGGTTCCGTTGACCCCTCTGATCTTGCGTCCTTTGCATGGCCGTCGCCTTCAATTGCAAAAGTGATCAATGGCGCCCCCACTGGGACAACATCACCAAGTTCACCCGCAAGGGCCACGACCTTACCGTTAACCGGTGCCGATAACTCCACGGCAGCCTTGTCTGTGAGCATGGAGCAGACCGGATCCTCTTCCTGGACGACATCGCCCACTTTGATCATCCACTCCGCGATCTCTGATTCCACTGTTCCTTCACCAAGGTCCGGCAATTTGAAAATGTATTCGCTCATCCCGCCTCCATCACGCGGCGAATTCCGGCTGCCATTCTTTTCTGACCGGGAAAATACTGCCATTCAAATGCATGCGGATAAGGCGTATCCCAGCCTGCGATCCGTTCAATTGGTGCTTCAAGATGCCAGAAACAGGCCTGCTGAATAGAAGCGACCAGTTCCGCCCCGTAACCGCAAAAGCGAGTGGCTTCATGAGCCACAAGACAGCGACCTGTCTTCTCAACAGAGGCCTGCAACGTGGTCATATCAAGTGGCATAAGCGTTCTGACATCAATGATTTCAGCACGAACTCCCAGTTTCTTTGCGGTGGCCTGAGCGACGTGAACAATGGTGCCGTAGGTGACAATCGTCAGCTCGTCGCCCTCTTCCACGACATTGGCCTGCCCCAATGGAATGTTGAAATAATCTTCCGGTACCTCACCCATCGGATGCGATGACCATGACTGAGCTGGCTTGTCAGGATCACCATCGAATGGGCCGTTATAAATGCGCTTGGGCTCGAAGAACACCACCGGATCGTTGGACTCAATTGCGCTGATCAGCAAACCTTTCGCTTCATGCGGATTCGACGGCATGACCGTCTTGATGCCGGTAACATGAGCAAATATGCCTTCTGGGCTCTGTGAGTGCGTCTGGCCGCCGCGAATGCCACCCCCACAAGGTGTGCGAATAGTAACCGGTGCTGTAAATGTTGCGTCGCTGCGATATCTGATTCGAGCCAGTTCGCTGGCAATCTGATCAAACCCCGGATAGATGTAATCGGCAAACTGGATTTCGGCAACCGGGCGCAAGCCGTTCACACCCATTCCGATGGCTGTGGCAACAATGCCACCTTCAGAGATTGGGGAATCCAGGACACGATGTTCGCCATGTCGCTCCTGCAAACCATCAGTACACCTGAATACGCCACCAAAGTAGCCAACGTCCTGCCCCATCACGACGACGTCTTCATCACGATCCAGCATGACATCCATGGCGGAATTGATCGCCTGAATCATGTTCATCTGGGCCATTAATCTTCCTCCAGGCTGAGCATTTCCTGTTGTTGCTCTTTCAGGTGCTCGGGCATTTCCTCGTAAACATCCTCGAACATCTCGCGAGGGTCAAGCCAGGGACCATCTGTCATGGTTCCGTAGCTACAAGCCTCTTTCCATGTGTCAGTAACATGCTGCTTCATCTCGGCCTCAAGGTCAGCCTGTTGATCCTCGCTCCAGTATCCCAGTTTTTCCAGGTGACCGCGGAGCCTTGCCAATGGATCGCCAAGCGGAAACGCCGCCCATTCGTCTTTTGGTCTGTAACGTGATGGATCATCACTGGTGGAGTGTGCACCACCCCGATAAGTGACAAACTCAATCAGTGTCGGGCCTCCACCGTTGCGCGCCCTTTCAGCAGCCCATTCAGTTGCAGCGTAAGTCGCAAAAAGGTCATTGCCGTCAACCCTGAGGCCTGGAATTCCATAGCCCGGGCCACGGGCAGCAAACGGCCGTAGTTCACCGCCTGCAAAGGCCTGGAAAGTTGAAATAGCCCACTGGTTGTTAACAACATTCAAAATCACCGGCGCCTGGTAAACAGCAGCAAATGTCAGTGCCTGGTGAAAATCAGATTCTGCTGTGCTGCCGTCTCCAATCCATGAAGCTGCAATATCTTCACTGCCCTTGATCGCTGATGCCATCGCCCATCCCACAGCCTGCGGATACTGTGTGGTCAGGTTTCCGGAAATGGTGAACACATTTCCCTTGGCATGCTGATAGAACACGGGCATTTGCCTTCCACGGCAAAAATCACGTGTATTTGAGAGGCAGTGACACATCATGTTTAGCAGCCCGGTACCCCGCATCAGGTACAAAGCTTGTTGTCGATAGTGCGGAAAACACATGTCACTGTCCCTGAGCACCATCCCAGGTCCAATTGAGCACGCTTCCTCACCGAGTGACTGCATGTAAAAAGAAATCTTGCCCTGACGTTGCATCCGGTACATACGATCATCGTAAGCGCGAACAAGAGTCATCATTTTTAGTGACTCCAGCAACTGCTCCTTGCTGATATCCGGCACCCACGGACCTTTGAGTTCGAAGTCTTCATCCAGAACCCGAACAAGCTTGAAACTCAGGTGTTCAATATCTTCTACAGATGAATCTGTCGGCGGTCGTTCAATTTCTCCAGCCCCTGACAGCGCCAGGTAACTAAAGTCAGGCTCTTCACCCGGACGTGCAGTGGGATGTGGAATATGTATTTTTGGTTGTGCGCTCATATCGTTGTGTACCATCACTGGCCCCGGGAAGGAAACTGCTTTCGGGAACCGCCTATTATAATCCCAGTCCCGTTTGGCTGCGCGAATTTCGGCAACTTCATCGTCGGGGGATTCGGCTCGCAGAGTAAGACCAGGCCATGGGTACCAATGCCAGAAGTACAAAATAGTAATTCTGCCAGGGTAATATCAATTCGGGTAAAAACGAACCGGCAAGAAGTGCAGTCACGATTGGTACAGATGCAACCAGGCTGGCCAGCAGCATCTGGTTCAAAGCCAGTCTGCTGCGTTCGGCTCCTTGTGCAGAAATGTAATTAGCCACCACCAGAATCAATCCAAGCATAAAGTACGCAATCATCCCGGTTTCGCTGAAGCCCTTTGCCAATTGAGCCGGAACAGAGCTTGCCGGTGGCGTAAATAAAATTCGCCAGGCATCTGCGAACCAGATCAGCAACACCGGAAAGTAAATCAGTTTTTTACCCCAGGGCTTCTGAATCAATGATCGTTTCAGAGGAAAAAGATGCAGAAAGTGAATCATGGCGGCCAATCCCAGCAACACGAAAAGCTGCACGACGGTCAGGGCCACGGCATGTACGTCGTAACTAACCAGGTATGGCCCGTCAAAAAAGTGCAGCGACAAGCCCAGGCCCATCAGGGCAAGCACGCGCGTGGCTGGTGCGGGCCTCGTTATGCAAGCCACGAGAGGAATCAATAAAAATGCGAAACCGACAATAATTGAAAGTTGTTCTCGCGCCATTTCCCGGTCATTCAGGCTTGTAAAAACCGGCCTGTAGCGAATGGTCTGCTCACCCCGCGTAACGGTAAAACTGCGCCGCTCTCCCTCGGGGACACGTGGCAAACGAACGATCGTGGAAGTATCCTCAATGCGGTTACCGTCGATCCCTATGATGCGGTCCCCAACCTGCATATTGATTTGCTCGGCCGACCCGTTGGGCTTGAGCGTGACAATTTCATGGTTCTCATTTGTACTGAATCCCGGCTGAGTGCGTTTTGAAACATCAAGACTGCCGGCAACACCCCAGGCCGCGATCAGCACCGCCATGAGAATCAGAACAAATGCATCGCCGGTATTTGTTTTTTCACTCATTTTTCATTTTCGTGCCATTAGAATTCAGTAAAGGTTCCAGTGCAGGCCAGACATTATCCAGCAAGATCGGTTGCGCCTCGACAGAAGGGTGGATGCCATCGGCCTGCATCAGGTTCGGATCAAGTGCCACTCCTTCCATGAAGAATGGCACAAGCGCTGCGTCATATTGTCCGGCAAGATGCGGGTAAATGCCTTCAAACTGACGCACGTACTGATCGCCATAATTGGGAGGAATACGAATTCCGGTCAGCAGGACCTCGGCACCCTGGGATTGTGACATTTCGATCATTTTCGCCATATTGGAACGTGTCACTTCGGGCGATAACCCGCGAAGTCCGTCGTTGCCTCCCAACTCGATAATGACGATTTTCGGGGCGTGACGTTCAAGCAAACGTGGCAACCTTGCTAATGCACCTTCCGTCGTGTCACCTGTGATGCTTGAGTTGAAAACCTGCCATGGGTAGCCATGTTCAATCAGTCGGGTTTCAAGCAGGCTGGGCCAGGCGTCCCTGGAGGGCATATTGTATGCGGCACTCAAAGAATCTCCAATCACCAGTATTCGCGGCTGTGATTCGGAACCTGGAATGTTATCCGCGGAAACAGCGAATTGCGCACTGAGCAGTACAAGCGCCAGCAATATTACAAGGTATTTTCTATAAATAATCATGTATCCATCTGATATTATTTTAAAAGTTAATGGACTAAGCAAGCATGTCCCAAGCCCTGAAGGCGACCTTACCATTCTCGACAACGTCGACATGGAAGTCCGCCGAAGCGAATCCCTGGCGATCGTGGGTGCATCCGGCGCGGGCAAATCCACGTTGCTGGGACTGCTGGCTGGCCTTGATGTTCCGTCGAGCGGCACAGTAATGCTCAACGACAGCGAGCTTACCGCTCTCGACGAGGACGGTCGTGCAGCCTTGCGTGCAAGAAATGTGGGGTTTGTTTTTCAATCTTTCCACCTTGTTCCATCACTCACAGCCATGGAAAACGTCATGCTGCCCCTGGAACTGAGCGGACACAACAACCCCCGACCTGCTGCACTCAGCGCGCTGGAGATGGTCAAACTGGATCACCGGGTATCTCATTACCCACATCAGCTTTCCGGAGGAGAAAAGCAAAGAGTGGCAATAGCCAGAGCTTTCGTGGTCCAGCCAGCGGTGTTGTTTGCCGATGAACCAACAGGCAATCTCGACCAGCGAACGGGCGATACAGTTGCGGACCTGCTTTTCAGAATCAACAAGGAATCTGGCACTACCCTGATACTCGTCACCCATGATCATATCCTGGCAGAGCGTTGTGATCGGGTTTTGCACATGGATGGTGGCCGTTTTATTGACCCTGCCAGCGGACTCGCCGCTTGAACACCAGCATGTCAATGGAAAAACCCGCAAGGCTCAGCGTGCTGACACAGACACGTCAGGCGCTGCGCATGCTGGCGCGTGACTGGCGATCTCGTGAACTGAGTGTCCTGATCACCGCCCTGATCATCGCGGTCTCGTCCCTGACAGCCGTTGCATTTCTGACTGACCGGGTCTCCCAGGCTGTGGCACAGCGAGCGACCGAGTCTCTCGCAGGCGATCTGCGCCTGGCTTCAACCAGGCCAATCAGCCAGGAATATGCCAGCGCGGCGAGCGAGTTTGGTTTACTGGCAGCGACCATCACCTCGATGCCGAGCGTTGTATTCGTCAATGAACAAAGCAACACGGAAAGCGTCCCAGGAAGTACGCTTGCAGCTATTCGTGCTGCATCTGATGACTATCCGTTGCGAGGTCAGTTAAAGCTGTCAGACCAACTCCTGGGTGAGGAGTACCTCGCCAGTGGTGCACCATCACCAGGCGAAGCCTGGGCATCTCCGCGCTTACTGACCCGTCTCGACACACAGGTTGGCGCAAGGCTGGATGTTGGCAAGACCACCCTTCTGATCAGCAAGGTTTTGATTACCAGACCTGACGAAGGCTTTAGCTTTACCGACTTTGCACCATCCTTGCTGATTAATGCTTCTGACCTGGACTCGACTGGCTTGATCCAGCCTGGCAGCCGCGTGGCTTACCGTGCGGTCTTTTCAGGCACCCGCTCCGCCGTTGAGACATTCAAACCGGTTCTGGAAGGAATGATGGAAGAAGGAGAGGAACTGGAAGATGTGCGGGACGCCAATCCGCAAATCAGGTCCTCGATGGATCGTGCGGAACGATTCCTGAACCTCGCTTCTCTGGTTTCTGTTCTGCTTGCAGCCGTGGCTGTTGCAATGTCTGCAAGGCGCTATTCACATCGGCACCGCGACAGGGTGGCCCTGATGAAGTGCCTGGGAGCGAGCCAGCGACAAATCCTGTATTCCAGCCTTGCCCAGATACTATTGCTGGCGCTGGCTTCAGGCGCCATTGGTGCTGTTTTGGGTTACCTTTCTCACAGTGGTCTTGCCTGGCTGATGCGGGACATGATCCAACAGACACTCCCCTCTCCGGGGTGGGCTCCGGTTGGACTGGGTCTTGTCACAGCAGTCCTGATACTGGTGGGATTTGCATTACCCGACCTGCTTCAGCTTCGCAAAACGCCACCATTGCGAGTATTGCGTCATGATGTTGCGCCGCCTCCGATGCGATACGGCCTGAGCTGGATTGCGGCGATCGGTTCCGTCCTGGCGTTGCTGCTGTGGATTGCCGGTGATACCCGGCTGGTATTGATGATATTCGGAGGGGCACTTGCTACTTTGCTGATTCTGGCTCTGGCGGGTTGGTTACTGGTAAAAAGTCTCCAGGGTTTCCGGGGTGCAGCCGGCATCGCATGGCGATTTGGCCTTGCCAGCCTCGCACGCCGTGGCAGGGAAAGCATCGCGCAAATCGTCGCGTTCGGACTTGGCATCATGGTGCTGCTTTTGCTCACCACAGTCCGGAACGAACTGATGGATACCTGGCGAGCCAGCCTTCCGGAAAACGCACCCAACCAGTTCATGATTAATATTCAGACACACGAGGTCGAAGGCGTCCGTGAGTTCTTCACCGATCGTGGGCTGGCTGAGCCCAGGCTGTCACCCATGGTTCGTGCCCGCATGACAAAGATCAACGGCCAGGAAGTCAGCGAAATGTCTTTTCCGAACCCCCAGGGTCGTCGCTGGGCTGTGAGGGATGCAAATCTGACCTGGGCAGCAGGACTACGCCCGGATAACCAGGTCCTGGAAGGCTCATTCTGGTCTGAACGGGAACCGGGAGATGAGTTGTCGCTTGAGTCAGACTTTGCTGCTGATCTCGGCGTTGGGCTGGGTGATGTTCTGGAATTTGATGTAGCCGGAGAGCCAGTTCAAGGTGCGGTCACCAGCATCCGACAGGTCGAATGGGATTCCTTTCAGCCCAATTTCTTTGTCGTATTTGCACCAGGCATGCTCGATGATTATCCCGCAACCTGGATTACCGCCGTCTTCGTTGAAGAAAGTCAGAAGCGCGCTGTACTTGACCTGATGCGTGAATACCCCTCCATCACAGCCATTGATCTTGACGCCATCCTTGGCCAGGTCCGTGATGTTATGGATAAAGCCGCGCTGGCAGTACAGGCAGTGTTCGTATTTACATTGCTGGCCGGCCTGGTGGTGCTGTGGGCCGCTGTTCAGTCGACTCGTGACGAACGCCGCTACGAGAGCGCAATGCTAAGAACCTTTGGTGCAACCCGCTCACGTGTGCTCTCAGGTGTTGCCAGCGAATTCATTGCAATCGGCCTGCTTTCCGGTGTACTTGCAGCTGGCGGCGCCAGCCTGATGGCCTGGATGTTTTCAACACAACTGCTGGAACTCGACTACAATTTTAACCCCGTGTTGTGGATTGCAGGTCCGTTGTTCGGCATGGCAATCGTTGGGATCGCCGGTACCGCTGCCACCTGGCGAGTGGTGACCAGGGCGCCAGTCAGTGTTTTACGAAATGCATGAATCGATCAATTGAGCATCCGGTCAAAATTTGAAGAACAGGGTTATGTGGTGCTGGAAAGCGCCATCGGCTCTGATGCGCTGAAACAGATTCGGGATTCTGCTGACAGGATCGTCCAGTCATTTGACATCGAACAGCACCGATCCGTTTTTTCGACCAAAGACCGTGACAGGAACAGGGACCAGTACTTTATGGACTCTTCCGAGTCCGTTCATTGCTTTCTGGAAGAAGAGGCCCTGGATGAGAATGGAGAACTTCTTTTTCCCAGGTCCCAGGCCATCAACAAGATTGGTCATGCGCTGCATGACCTGGAGCCCGCTTTCAGGAATTTTTGCAGACATCCGCTTTTTAGCAAAACTCTGACACAATTAGGCTATGAACGCCCCCAGTTGTGGCAAACGATGTACATTTTCAAGCAACCCAGAATTGGTGGTGAGGTGAGGTGGCATCAGGATGCCAGCTATCTTCATTCACTCAGTACGCCTGTCGTTGGATTTTGGGTGGCAGTAGAGGACGCGACGCTTGAAAACGGATGTTTGTGGGTTCAACCCGGAGGCCATCGTTCTCCTTTACGCGAACTGTACGAGGTAGACCCGGATTCCCGAAAGGGAGAACTCAGGAAAGTTGACGACACACCCTGGCCTTCCAAAAACGCGGGGCTCCCGGTCGAGCTCAAGGCAGGAGGTGTGATCATTTTCAGCGACAGGATGCCGCACTACAGTTCTGCGAATCGATCCAGTCGTTCGCGCCAGGCGTTTACAATGCACTTCAGCGAGCATGACGCGGACTGGTCACCTCTAAACTGGCTGCAACGCCCTAACCTGTCCCCCTTCTATCTCACGGACTGACAGCTTCAGTTTCCAGCACCAGGTGAGAACCATTCCGAAGGTGAACCAACCGCGGGTCACTACTGGCAGTTTCGTTGTTCAAAACCAGACGAATCGATCAAATCCTCCCTGACAATGCGGTAGACGAGTTCATCGCCATTTGACGCTGTGCTGCCGAAATCTGCCACATACAATTCACAGTTCTCATCCTGACCGAACGTTGATATTGAAGACAGTGGTGGCATTTCTACCCATTCCTCACTGACCCAGTTTTCGCCCAGACGCATGGCCACCCAGATACGTGCAGAACAATAGTCACCATAAATGTAATTTCCATACAGATTGGTATTGGCTCCCCGATACATGTATCCACCCGTGACCGAGCAGTTTCCGGTGCCGAAACTGGAAAATTCAATAATGGGTAGTTCACCAAAGTCGCATAACTCTGTTGCACTTCCCCTGATGTGCCCACCCTCACATATTTTCCATCCAAAATTTATTTCAGTGGAACCATAGGGTGCAAATGAGATTTCTTCCCACCTGCCCTGGCCTACATCGCCAATAAACATA
>DATFLY010000066.1:0-14040 GCA_035267185.1 Lysobacterales bacterium
CGCGAAATAAAGTTTAAGACCTTTATCGAACATGCCGAAGACCTCGGTGCAAAATCGATCGCTACTGGCCACTATGTCAGGCGTGCTGACAGGGATGGCAGGTCCATGCTCCTTCGAGGCAGGGATCCGGGTAAGGACCAGAGCTATTTTTTGTATGCCATCGGACAGGAAGCGCTCTCCAGGTCCCTGTTTCCAATCGGCGAACTGCATAAATCGGAAGTCAGGCAAATTGCAGTTGAAGCCGGTTTCCGCGTGCATGACAAGAAAGACAGCACCGGCATTTGCTTTATCGGTGAGCGTGATTTCAAACCTTTTCTGAAGCGATACCTGGACGCTTCCCAGGGCGAGATTCGCACGATCGACGACCAGGTGATAGGCGAACATGAAGGACTGATGTTCTACACCCTGGGACAGCGACAGGGGATTGGCATTGGCGGGGTGCGCGGTTTTCCGGAAGAGCCATGGTATGTATTACACAAGGACCCTGAAACCAATATCCTTTATGTTGGACAGGGACACGACCATCCATGGTTGAATTCAATGAATCTGCACGCCAGCCAGCTGAACTGGATTTCAGGTCAGCCGCCAGCGCAGGAGGCCAGGCTCACTGCCAAGGTGCGTTATCGCCAGAGGGATCAGACATGTCGCCTGGAAAGTGTTTCCTCTGATTCGATTTCAGTCGCTTTTGATGATCCGCAACGTGCGGTGACACCAGGTCAGTCAGTGGTTCTTTATGACGGTGACGAATGCCTGGGCGGCGGGATCATTGACTGGACCGATTCGATTCCCGGCGTCTCTGAATCACAAAAACAAGCGCTGGCACAATGAAGATACCGACAATATGAGAGAACGGACAATGGCATTGGCGGGTGTGTTCCAGTCGACTGAACTGGTACGGCAGGCTGCCTTGCACGGAACGTGGTCAGGGTTCGCAGCGACATCCGCCCTGAACAGCCTGTTCAGAATGGAAGCCGAGAACGTCGAGTATGTCTATGGCGGGGTCAGCAATCTTCGGCTTGGTATAGAAACCCTGCTGAGTGTTCTTCGCGGCGAACAGCGGCATATTGATGCTCTCAGGTATTCAGTAGGTATCCTTCAGATCGAGCGCAAATTCAGGCGCCAGAGCAGGATGATTCAGGAAGTAGGTGAAGGACTCGAGCGAATTCGCCAGTGTGGCAATAACCTGGAGGACAACGAACGCGAAGATCTTCAGGCTGAGCAGATATCAGAGCTCTATGCCCAATCCATCAGCACCATCGAGCCGCGAATCGTCGTCAATGGCAAACCCCAATATCTCCAGGTTGATCGCACCGTCAGCTGGGTTCGCACCCTGTTACTGGCAGCAGTTCGATCGGCGTACCTGTGGGACCAGCTTGGCGGTGGTCGCATGGAACTGGTGCTTGGCAGAAAGAAAATCGGTAAAGCTGCCGAATCCCTGCTTCGGGAACTTTAGTTTGGGAACTTTAATTTGGGAGGTTTAATCAGGGCAGTCTGACCTGGGAAGTTTAGTTAATGGCCCGGTAAGGATTACAATGAGGCCCTGAGAACTTTCAATCGCAATTTTCGACCAGAATTCATGACCGCGATAATGATCCGGTCCAGTTAACAAACCCGGAGAACCTGATGTCCGACTCATTTTCAACCGCTACTACACTGAACGTCGATGGCCGGGAGTACCGGTACTTCAGCCTGGAAAAGCTTGCTGAAAAGCACGACGTTCAACGCCTGCCCTTCAGCCTCAAAGTATTGCTGGAAAACCTGCTTCGTCATGAAGACGGAATCGATGTCACCAGCGATGACATCGTTGCCCTGTGCCAGTGGGATTCAAAAGCGGAACCCAGCACCGAGATCGCATTTACGCCCGCGCGGGTCGTGCTGCAGGATTTCACAGGTGTGCCGGCAGTGGTCGATCTTGCGGCCATGCGGGATGCGGTGGTTTCACTGGGAAGCCAGGCAAACAAGATCAATCCGCTGTCCCCTGCTGAACTGGTCATCGATCACTCGGTACAGGTCGATAGTTACGGCAAGGCAGATTCGCTGGATCTGAACAATCGCATCGAGTTTCAGAGAAACCAGGAACGTTACAGTTTCCTGAAATGGGGCCAGAGCGCATTCAGTAATTTCAGCGTGGTACCCCCCAATACCGGCATTGTCCACCAGGTCAACCTGGAGCACCTGGCGCGCGTGGTATTCGATACCGATGGCGTCGCCTATCCGGATACCGTCGTTGGCACAGACTCACACACCACCATGATCAACGGCATTGGTGTGCTGGGCTGGGGCGTGGGTGGAATCGAGGCGGAAGCAGCAATGCTTGGCCAGGCCATCACCATGCTGATTCCCCAGGTAGTGGGCTTCAGGCTGGAAGGAAAGTTACCAGAGGGCTCAACCGCAACTGACCTGGTTTTGACCGTGACACAGATGCTTCGTGAACACGGCGTGGTCGGCAAGTTTGTTGAATTTTTTGGTGATGGATTGTCGCAATTACCCCTTGCTGACCGGGCCACCATTTCCAACATGGCGCCGGAATATGGCGCGACATGCGGAATTTTCCCGATCGATAAAGAAAGCCTGCGATATATGCGGTTGTCAGGACGATCAGAAGAGCGCATAGCGCTGGTTGAAGCGTATGCAAAAGCCCAGGGGATGTGGCGTGAAGCAGGTCTTGCCCCGGCGGATTACAGTTCAACGCTCGAACTTGATATGAGCGAGGTTTTGCCCAGCCTGGCCGGTCCCAAGAGACCCCAGGATCGCGTGGTGCTCTCGGACGCTGCCGACAATTACAGAAAAAACATGAAAGGTATGATCGTCGGTCGTGAAGCCAGTGCAGAAGTGAAAAACCGCTTTGAATCGGAAGGCGGAGGTACTGCGATTGGAAATGATGAGGACCTGAACTTACCGAGTCCACTGGTCGAGTACAAAGACGAGACATTCAATCTCTCTGATGGCGCCATAGTGATTGCAGCCATCACTTCATGCACAAACACCTCCAACCCGGCGGTAATGCTCGGCGCCGGCCTGCTGGCGCGCAATGCCCTTGAGAAGGGGTTGAGCGTCAAACCGTGGGTCAAGACTTCACTGGCACCGGGCTCAAAGGTTGTCACTGATTACCTCAGAAAAGCAGATGTACTCGATGACCTGGAAGGACTGGGCTTCAATGTGGTCGGCTACGGATGTACCACCTGCATCGGCAACTCGGGCCCGCTGGCTGAACCCATAGAAAACGCCATCAGGAAGCACGACCTGGTAACGGCCTCAGTTTTGTCGGGAAATCGAAATTTTGAAGGCCGGATTCACGCGCACATCAAGATGAATTACCTGGCCTCCCCTCCCCTGGTGGTCGCCTATGCGCTCGCTGGCAACATGGAAGTTGACCTCACCACGGAGCCATTGGGTACAGGTAATGACGGTGAGCCTGTCTATTTGCGGGACATCTGGCCAACAAGCCATGAGATCCAGGCGGCTATCGCTGAAAACGTGACTTCAGAAATGTTCAAATCCAGCTACTCCAGCGTGTTTGAGGGCGATGAAAACTGGAACAACATCGATGCGCCTGAAGGCGAGATGTATACCTGGGAAGAAGATTCAACCTACATCAGGAACCCGCCATACTTTGAAGGAATGACGTCAGAACCACCGCCGATACCGGTGATTCAGGGGGCGCGATGCCTGGCCCTGTTGGGTGATTCGATTACGACCGATCATATTTCCCCCGCAGGTTCCATTGCCGAGAAGTCACCTGCAGGGGACTATCTGAAAGAAAAAGGCATTCAACGTGCAGATTTCAACAGCTACGGATCACGCAGGGGCAATCATGAAGTCATGATGCGTGGTACATTTGCAAATGTCAGGCTGCGCAACCTGCTTGCGCCAGGAACTGAAGGTGGGTGGACACGATTCCAGCCCAGCGACGAAGAAATGACCATTTTTGATGCAGCCATGAAGTATCAGCAGGAAGACACACCCCTGGTTGTCCTGGCCGGTAAGGAATATGGCACGGGATCATCCCGTGACTGGGCAGCAAAAGGCACTATTTTGCTTGGTGTAAAGGCTGTGATTACCGAGAGCTTTGAGCGTATTCACCGCTCCAACCTGATCGGCATGGGTGTCCTGCCACTGAATTTCCTGCCTGGTGAAGGTATCGATGCACACGGACTAACAGGAAAGGAATCCTATAGTATTGAAGGACTTGAAGATAGTTCTTCAGATGAAGTCACAGTAACCGCTACCGATGAAGACGGCGGCACAAAGACCTTCAAAGCAAAAGTGCGAATTGATACGCCCAAAGAGTGGGAATATTACCGTCATGGTGGGATTTTGCATTATGTGCTGCGTCAATTAGCAAGCTCTTGATTCGGCTGCGATCACAGGGAAGCTCTTGTAACAAGGTCATTGTGACCAGGGAGTATTGATAGCGGCTCGATGAGCCGCCGTCGAATGCTACCTCCTGGCATTCGCCTTCCTCGCGCCGTCCCTGGCGCTCGGGTCGCGGCGAGATGCCGCTCCTACAGCAGAATTTGCAAAGCGCGCTCGTGATTTGAAAGGAAAATGTCCCGATTTGGTGACAAGTCCTGTCCGGGACCCACGATCTTCCGAAGCGGGTGGGTCCCGGTCTTCGCTTTGCGAAACCGGGATGACGTAACTACACCTGGGCTTCCCGGTTCTCTGTAGGAGCGGACTCTGGCCGCGAAACGCGCGACGATAGCGACGTTCCTACAAGATGAATCTCCGCGGCCTTCTGGGTGTCACGGCTGGCGCCTTTGAGAATCTCAATTTCGTTACCGACAATACGCGCAGCAGGAACACCCTGATCCAGCAGGATGCGGTTGGAAACACGGGAAACGGTTTTCACACCCGGTGTAATGAATCCACCCAGGTTGAGCGGATCAGTGGCGTTAATCACGGTCCAGCGATTCGGCAGGTTTCCCTTTGCACATTTCCTCAATAATCCTGTGGCTTCGGGTAAAGCAAACTGTTCGCCTGAAAACCCATCAACGAAACGCCCGCCGTTCACTTCACCACGATCTTCCATCCTTCTCAGGTAATAAAGCAGGTCGCGCCAGTGGGGAAGCAGGTTTTCACGTTGCAGGACCGCTCTGAAAACCACACCGTAGCGCCTCAGTAGTGCGCTGCAAATGGTTGCCATTCGGTCCTGTTTGTCGAAACCGGATTCTGACCCATTGGCATCAGTGATTGCACTCCATCTGCCAAGAGGTACATGACCTGCTCCCTGGGTACGAAACCTCGAACGCGTTCGCCTGATTCGCCTTTCAATTTTCGCTTTTTCTGTTGCCGAACGTGTCAACCAGCGCAGTGGTGAAAATCCATCTGAAGTGATATACCCCTGCGCCACCAGGGTTGCCAATACTGACTCCAGTTGCTCCGGCAACATTCCAGCCTGCTGCGCCAGGTCATCAACAAACATGGCGCCTCCTGATCGCAGTGATTCCAACACGCCCGCCGCTGCAGCGGGCAAGCCTTCACCGGTCGGAGAAAACCTCATGCGCCATTGAATGGCGTGGCCACGTGGCACCAGTGCAATCGGCGTGGCACTGACCAGCTGAACCTGTTCACTGTCCCTGATGGGCGGCCTGAACCAGGTCAGCGCACCACTGAGAAACTGTTGATCCAGATTCAGGGGATTGTAATCAACGCTTCGCCTGTCCAGGAGCCCATGTTCCCAGGCAGCCACAGGCGCACACCAGCCTTCGAGTTGAGACAATGGCTGTTCCAGCTCACTTGCTGGCTCATCCAGTGCATGCCACCTCACCAGGAAATTCATGAAGGCTGCAGGCGATACTGGTTTACTCGCCCGCCTCCTGCGTTCTCGGCTATACCTGTGAATTCGCGCCAGCAGACGACGATCACACCATTGGCGCTCACCTTCAGACCGCTCAATCGCCACAGCCGAACCTTCAGACTGCAATGCCAGCAGGGCCGGGTCGATTTGCGATGTTTGCAGTGAAAAGCTCTTTACGAGCTCCGTGACCGTCACCGGCCCCAGTGCAGACAAACGACTGCGTAACAGCTCAATCAATGCTGATTCAGCGGTGTGCGTGCTGTTCAAATCAAATACTGCAGCGGGGTCCGGTGAATAGTCAGAGTCCGGATGAATGGTCAGCCATTCCGACAGTCGCTCGGTCGCCAGCCACCAGCCATTCGAATCAGGTTCATCAGGGATGGTGACATGAACCGCACGCATCTCTTCTGCCAGAGAAGTAAACCAGCGATTCCAGCTTCGGGATGAAAATTCTGAAGCTGTCAGAAAACCAGTCTGCAGCAGACCATCGTGCAATTCGTCCGGATTACGCGGGTTAATCCAGGCCTCCGCACGAACCTGATCTGTGGCCTCCACACTGATGATTCGCAACAGAGATGCATCGCTGAAATCCTGGGGTCTCTGGGAAATTGCGCGCGTCCGACGATTTTCAGCGTCACCATCGTCAAGGAAGGCGTATGGACGGGCGTTAATGATTTCCGATGACAGGGGTGACGGCGCTGTCAGGTCCATACCACGCACTTCAAGTGAGCCATCCCTGATTCGGTTAAGAACCCCAAGCAGGCCATCGATGTCCATCGCATCAGTCAGGCAATCGTCAATGGTCTGGGTGACAAGCGGATGGTCCGGAATTTCGCGTTCTCCGCGAATATTCTCGAGGCAGGCAATCTGGTCAGGGAACACAACCGCAACCAGGTCTTCAGCTGCATTTCGTTGCCACTGGGGTGGCAAACGCTGGCCATTGCGCATGCGCTGTACGGCCAGCGCGACCGTTGCATTCCAGCGCCATCGGATCTCAAACATGGGGGCGTCGAGCAGCGCCTGTATCAACACATCCCGCACAGTGGCCGGATTGAGGTAAGCCTTCACATCATCGATATCGAAGCTGTGCGTTTCGCCCAGGGACAGGATCAGGCAATCTTCCAGTGCTGCCGCCTGGAGTTCAAAATTAAACTGCCGGCAAAACCGCTTCCTCAATGCCAGACCCCAGGCTCGCATGATCCGGGAGCCAAACGGTGCATGTATGACCAGGTGCATATCTCCCGTGTCATCAAAAAACCGCTCCATGATTACCCGGTTTTGGGTGGGCAAACCATCCAGCGCCTCGTGTGCAGAACCAAGGTAGCCTGCAACCTGCTCTGCGGCATCCTTCTGTATGCCCTGGGCTGCCAGCCAATCAGCAAGGCTTTCGGCACCATTGGCCATCTGTTCGTCGATCGCTTCGCGCAGCTGTGAAACTGCAAGCGACAATTCGTTACTTCTGCCCGGCCGATCACCCAGCCAGAATGGGATGGATGGCGGAAGGCCCTGGGCGTCTTCAACCAGGACCCTCGCTGTTTCAATTTTTAGAACCCGGTAAGAGGTATTACCCAACTGGAAAATGTCGCCCGGAATACTCTCGAAGGCAAAATCCTCGTTGAGCGTTCCAACCCGATAACCCCCTGGCAACAAGGTCACTTCATAATCGAACTGGTCCGGAATCACACCTCCGTTTTGCAGAGAGGTGAGGCGGGCAGCCCGTCTTGATCGCAATCTGCCATTGATGCTGTCGTGGTGTATATAAGCAGCCCGACGGCCGCGGGAAGTGGCATAACCGCCCGCCAGCATATCCAGCACTTTTTCAAATTCTTCCTCAGAAATCCCTCGATAAGGCCAGGCGGAGCGAACCAGGTGCAGAAAATCTTCGACCAACCACTCGCGAGCACTCACCTCTGCGACAACCTGCTGGGCCAATACATCGAGCGGCGCTTGCGGAATCTGGATTCGGTCGAGCTCTCCTTTTTCCATTGCATGAACCAGGGCCACGCATTCAACCAGGTCATCGCATGTCAGTGGAAACAAACGACCATGAGAAACCTCACCAACACCATGCCCTGCCCTGCCTACTCGTTGAATCAGGGCAGAAATACTTCCGGGTGATCCAAGCTGACAAACCAGATCGACGTCACCGATGTCGATACCGAGCTCCAGCGATGCAGTGGCAACCAGCGCTTTCAGCTTGCCGGCTTTAAGTGCCTGCTCTGCCTCAAGACGATGTTTACGTGCCAGGCTGCCATGGTGCGCAGTGACTGATTTTTCACCGATTCGCTCAGCCAGGTGGCGTGCGAGCCTTTCTGCCAGGCGTCGCGTATTGACAAATATAAGCGTGGTGCGCCGGGCAAGAGCAAGCTCGGCAAGACGATCATAGATCTCTTCCCAGACCTCGTTAGCCATGACCGCTGTCAATGGAGAAGACGGTAGTTCAAGCCGAATATCACGCTGTTTGTTGTGGCCACTGTCGACAATTGAACAATCCTGTCCGCCGGTCAGGAATTTTGCGATCAGCTTAATCGGCCTTTGTGTTGCGGATAACCCAACCCTGTCGGGTGTTTTACCGGTCCTGGATATTGTGAGTGCATCAAGGCGCGCCAGTGAGAGGCTGAGGTGTGATCCTCTTTTGCTGCCAGCAACCGCATGGATTTCATCGACAATGACTGTGCTGACGGTGGACAGCATCCTGCGTCCCGAGTCTGATGTCAGTAACAAGTAGAGCGATTCAGGTGTGGTCACCAGGATTTGCGGTGGGCGGCGACGCATCTTTTCGCGTTCACCAGGTGTGGTGTCGCCGGTTCGAACCATTGCACGAATGCCGGATTTTTGACCCTGGTTCTGTTCCAGCCATTGGTCAATCCCCTCGAGCGGCGACTTGAGGTTCTTTTCAATATCGTTGGAAAGAGCTTTTAATGGCGATACGTAGAGAATCCGTACGCTGTCATCCAGCGGTCCGTTCTCTGACTCAGCAACCAGTTGGCCGATGGCCTCCAGGAATGCAGCAAATGTCTTACCACTGCCAGTGGGTGCAGCAATCAAAACATGACCGCCCTCACGGATTCGCTGCCATGCACCAATCTGGACTGGCGTTGCCTCACTGAAGCCGGACTTGAACCAGTTCCTGACCGCGGGATGAAAGGCCTTCAGAGCGACACTGCTGGATTCAATGGGATCAGGCATTTGCCTAGTTTAACTTAGCGATTCTCAAAACCTGAGACAGTCTTTGAATTTCCTGGAATCGAAGCAGTCTATTCGACCAGTTCGCCGACCCGGATGGGCTCCCAACCGGCAGACGCCAATAGCCACTCTTCCTCTTCGAGCTTCCAGAAAGTTTCAAATCGATAGAGCTGGCCATCCTCCGGAAACCATCCGGGGCCACCCGTTAACAGCGCATTGAAACTGGCCATGGCTTCCTGATCGTTGACCTGTTGAACATTGATTGGAAACAACTGGGCATTGAGGTTTTCATAGCGGGTGAGCTGCAGCACGACAAAAGTGCGCAACTGATCACGATTCATCTGGCCGTTCTGAGAACGAAAGTCCTCGGCAATGTTGGTCATGAAGCGCCTGCGTTCGCCCTCTTCAATCTGCGCTTCCATTGAGCGGATACGAGAAATGATGATTTGCTCAGTGGTCAGCGGCTGGCTGCAACTGACAAGCATCGCCGACAGCAAGAGGATGCCAGAACGCTTCATTCCCCCGGCCTCACTCTTTGGCTTCACGCTTCGGCTTCACTCTTCAGCCAGGTACTCTTCGAGCAGGTGCGAGGAGACGACAATCAGGTCATGTTCCGTCACCAGTCCAACCAGCTTTCCTTTCCTGGTCACCGGCAGGCAGGCCAGGCGCTTTTCGCGCATTTCACGAATGGCATCAACGGTACTCGTTTCCGGAGTCACCGTAACCGGATTCGCCTTCATGATATCCGCGACTGTGACCCGCGTATCCTTGCCGTAGCGTCCGGCGGCAACCAGGCGAAGCAATGCACGATGTGAAACAAGGCCCACCAGGTTTCCGTTGTCATCTTCCACGGGCACATGGCGGACATGTCGCCAGTCCATCAGGGTTGCGGCAAAGTCGACGATGTCGTCTGCACGGACAGTAAACAGGTCAGTGGCCATGAACTGGCCAACCTGGCGATAGCTTTCCCGCCAATCCTGCTTTTCAGGAAACTCGGCCAGCTTCCAATCCGTGATCGATTTTCCTTCCACCTGTTGCTCCACCATGCTGGCGACGATGGTGCGAAAGCGTTGATCGGAGGTTCCTTTCTCCTGCATGTTTTCATGTGACTCGAGCAGCCAGCGAGCACCTGTTCGTCGCTTGGAGACTCGCTTTTCTATGACATCCAGGAGTCTTGTTGCATCGTTTTCGTCAATGTCCTGGCTGGCGAGGCCTTCCCGGGCAAGCGGCAGGAGCTCTTTGAGAATCAATTGATCAACAGGCAGGTAGTCATCATTAAACCAGTTCATCTGGGCTCGGATGCCATCACGGGCTGCAGCCAGGAAATTGGTTTTTACATCAGCAAAACGGATCAATTTCGAAACATCGCCATATTTTTCTGATGCACCGGACATCAGGCCGAAGTAAAACGCGGCATTTGCCATTTCATCGAGAACCGTGGGCCCTGATGGAATAACACGGTTTTCAATTCGAAGGTGCGCGATGTTGTTGTGAACGCCGTAACATGGACGATTCCAGCGATAGACTGTGCCGTTATGCAATCGCAGCGCATTAAGTGAAGGCATCACCCCATTCTCAACCATTCCAACCGGGTCTTCTTCACATTCCGTGGTCAGTACAATTCGAAACCTGGCAATGTCTTCCTTGAATATTTCCGTGACAGAATCCTCTATCCATCGATCACCAAAATGTACCCTTGGCTTCAGACCCCGTGCCTGGTGAGTTTCTGATCTTGTGTCGATTGAATGTTCAAAGACTGCAATTCTGGATTCATGCCACAGGCGCTTACCCAGAAGCATGGGAGAATTCACAGCAACGGCCAAAAGCGGACCGGTCACCAACTGTGAAATATTGTAGAAATGCGCAAAGTTATCAGGCGATACCTGGAAGTGAATCTGGAAACTGGTGTTGCAGGCTTCCAGCATGACATTGTCATGACGAAAGCTGAGTTGGTCGATACCATTGATGGTGAACTGGAAATCCTCACCCCGCAAACCCCTGACCGCATCGTTAAGTGCGTGATACCGTGGCGTTGGCACCATTGAATCGAGAGACAGATTTTCTTCTCTCAGGGTTGGCAAAATACCGACCAGTGCGATGTCGCAGCCAACCTTTGCAGCAGTTTGGCGCGCAAGCCTGTGAACCTCATGGAGTTCAGCTTCCATCTTGCTGAGACAATCGCCGGTCAACCTGTGCGGTTCAAGATTGGCTTCGATATTGAAAAGGCCCAGCTCATGAGTGAATCGGTCGTCATCGATGAGGTCCAGGATTTCCAGGGCCTTGTTGGCTGGCTGGTGCGCCTTGTTCACGATGAACATTTCCTGCTCGGCACCCATTCGACTGACACCTGATTCAAACAATCCGCGCTCAAGCATCATTTCCAGGGCCTGCACTTCGCCCAGCAATGATTTCATGAACCGCTGATGGACTGCCTCATCATCGTTCAGTTTGACGTTCTGTTCACCCATCCGATCCCGTCCCCTGACCGTATTTGGTCGCTCGTTGTTCAACCCGTCTGCATCATACAATGGAACAGGTACGAGCGGATATTCAAGAACTTTGTACCAGGCGAAGGTTGAACGCGCTGCTGATATGGTTTAATAACTGCAATCTACTCCTCAATGAGCAAACAGATCCGTGGATAAACCCTGGCTTTCCCAATACCCCGAAGGCATTCCTGCTGAAATCGATTTAGGTCAACACAGTTCTGTACTGGACGTTTTCGAAAGAAGTTGTCGAAAATTTTCCGACCGTGTTGCATTTACCTGTATGGGTAAATCAATGACCTATTCGGAGCTTGACGCGATGAGTCGCGATTTTGCTGCCTGGCTCCAGGATCACGGCCTCAAGAAGGGAGACAGGCTGGCCCTGATGATGCCAAATCTGCTGCAGTATCCGGTCGCCCTGTTTGGCGGAATGCGTGCCGGGCTGACCATTGTCAATACCAACCCCTTGTACACCCGACGTGAACTTCGACACCAGCTTTCCGATGCCGGGGCCAGGGCCATTGTCGTTCTGTCCAACCAGGCCCATGTGCT
Organism: Lysobacterales bacterium; assembly: GCA_035267185.1. Classification (GTDB taxonomy): domain Bacteria; phylum Pseudomonadota; class Gammaproteobacteria; order Xanthomonadales; family SZUA-36; genus JAUIBE01. The sequence goes on from DATFLY010000066.1 coordinate 12,025, forward strand.
GGAAAAAGTGTTGGACGATGTCCCGATTGAGCAGGTCATCACAACCGAGGCAGGTGATCTGCTTGGGTTCCCCAAAAAGCTGATCGTCAATTTTGTCGTCAAGCATGTTAAAAAAGGCATTCCCGCCTGGAATATTTCGACTGCAACAAGCTTCTCAGAAGTCCTGAATAAAGGAGCAGGTAAATCTCTCACCCAGCCTGACCTGACCCTGGAAGATATTGCTTTCCTTCAATACACAGGTGGCACAACCGGGGTAGCCAAAGGGGCAATGCTGACGCACAAGAACATCGTGGCCAACATGACTCAGTCTCGCCTGTGGCTGGGTGCCAGCGGTATCGGCAATGATCCCGAGACCGTGATCACCGCTCTTCCGCTCTATCATATCTTCGCACTGACAGCGAACTGCCTGGTGTTCATGTACCTGGGTGGCACCAATGCACTGATTCCCGATCCTCGAAACATGAAGGGGTTCGTTGAGGAACTCGACAAGATTCCCTTCACTGTTATTACCGGCGTGAATACACTTTTCAATGGCTTATTGAATACTCCAGGGTTTGCCGATCTCGATTTTTCAAAACTCAAAGGCACCCTGGGTGGTGGCATGGCGGTACAGCGCGCTGTTGCTGAGAAGTGGAAGAAGGTCACTGGAGTGACCCTGATCGAGGCCTATGGCCTGACCGAAACTTCGCCGGCAGCCTGCATTAACCCGATGGATTTGAAGGAATACAACGGCTGCATTGGACTTCCCATTCCATCTACTGAATGCGCAATCATGGGTGAAGATGGAAGCTTTTTGGCACAGGGGGAAACCGGCGAACTTTGTGTCCGCGGCCCACAGGTGATGAAAGGGTACTGGCAAAGGCCGGAAGCAACCGCAGAAGTAATGACCGAAGACGGATGGCTGAAGACGGGTGATATGGCAATGATGACACCCGAGGGTTTCTTCAAGATTGTGGACCGCAAAAAAGACATGATCCTCGTGTCTGGTTTTAATGTTTATCCTAATGAAATTGAGGACGTATTCGCAGCTCATGAGAAAGTACTTGAGGTTGCGGCAATTGGAAAACCTGACGATCATTCCGGAGAAGTGGTCAAGGTCTGCGTGGTGAAGTCTGACCCCTCGCTGACCGAACAGGAGCTCCGGGACTATGGACGTGAAAATCTCACAGGCTATAAACGCCCCAAAGTGATCGAGTTCTTTGATGAATTACCCAAATCGAACGTGGGTAAAATTCTGCGCAGGGAATTGCGAGACGCAAGTTAAGCGGAGTCCTAGCTGTTTTTTTGCTTCGGTCTGCGCCGCAGCGTTTGTCCATGGGTAATCTGTTCTTCGCCGAAACGATCCCTGATCCCATCCAGTACCCGGTCAAGCTGCTTGTCGCGACTGATGCTCTCCTCACCGGGTGACGGCTCATCTTCGAAGTTGCTGGTGCCAACGCCTATCAAACGAACCGGCGTGTTTCGGTGCTCAGAGCGCCATTTTTCAAACAAGGCCCGGGCCATGCGATAGATGGTCAGCGAACTGCTTGATCCCGAAATCATGCTCTTACTGCGGGTAATGGTCGAAAAACCTGAATCCCTGATTTTGACCGTCACCGTTCTGGCCAGCAGGTGCTGCTTTCGCAACCGACGTGCAACACGGTCGCACTGGTATTGAAGCTCCGATAAGAGCTCCTGGCGCGATTTGATATCACTGTCAAATGTCACCTCATGGCTGATGGACTTATCCGGCCTTGAAGGCTGAACATCACGTTCATCGAGCCCATTGGAAAGTCGGATAAAGTGATCCGTGCGGTTACCCAGCAAGGGCCGCAGCAGACCAGGGTCTGCTTTGCGCAGCTGGCCAATCGTCAGTAACCCCTGGGCTCGTAACTTCGGCTCTGTTTTGCGGCCAATCCCCCATAATCGACCGATGGGCATTGGGTCCAGAAACGCCCTCACCCTTTCCGGTGAAACGTAAACAAAACCGTTCGGCTTGTCAGCATCAGATGCGAGTTTTGCCAGGAACTTGTTATG
>DATFLY010000067.1:0-27662 GCA_035267185.1 Lysobacterales bacterium
CCGGGCATGAAACCGTGGTGCGGGTGGTTAATCGAAATCAACCGGATCTTGCGCGCTTTGAACTGATTCCACGAATGGATCATCACTTCACATTGTTTGACAGCGCAGGGGCGGCATTTCGTGATGAAGCGGGGCAGCCCGATGCCGGTCCGTTTCTCATGGTATTCCTCAGCTGGTTAAACGGGCTTTAGTTGTAGTGTTTAATGGCTCCCCGGCTTGACCGCCTTGTAGAAGAACCGGTCTGTATTGCGGTAGATGGCCTCGTTGTACACCATCAGGCTGTGGTCGTCGTCCGGATTGGCGAACAGGTCCGATTCCGCCTCGATGACGAAACCTGCTTTTTCAAGCAGTTGCCTGGCGTCTTCTGGTGTGATGCGGTGCAAAGGTCCGTTATTACGGTTTTCGTCACCGACGTGATCAATCACGCCCAGCACTCCGCCGGGTTTGAGTGCGGTATATATGTTACGCAGGAATCTTAGCGCCAGTTCTTCGCCATCGCGGTTTAGAAAATCATGGATCAGGTTTCCCAGGAAGGCCATGTCCAGTTCGTTTTCGAGACCAAGGTCGTCGTACTCGACGATGTACAGCTCAACATTGGGCAGTCGATTAGCAGCAAGGCGTTCGTCCATGGTGCGCTTGTAGTATCCATCGGCGTACCGCAAATACACTTGTTCGGTGTTTTGTGAAAACACCTTGCCTTCTGGCCCCACTGCAGCGGCAAGCATTTCGGTGGTGTAGCCGGCGTATGCACCAACATCCATCACAGTCATCCCGGCTTCGAGGCCGAGAAACTGAAAGGTTTCAAATGGCATGCGAGCCTCGTCCCTGGGAAGGTCAAAACGGTGCCGGTCAGGTGCAGCCATTTGATGTTTGATGCGCGCCTGCATTGCATCAGCCGATTCATCAGTCGATTCATTGGTCAGGCCAGTGTTGGCCCAAATCAGGAACAAAAGGGTGGCAAAACAGAACTTGATTGAATTCATAGTGTGAGTCCGTTGCGAAGTGAGTGGCGAAATTTATCCATATCGTCGTTGATTGACGCCACAATGCCAGAGCATTCGGAATACATCTTGTATATTTGAGTCACGATTGAATCAAAAAGGGATGACCATTTTCCCCGGAGCCAATAAACACAATCGAAACTTCAAGTCGATTTAACCGCATTTTTTGTATGCTCGGTCTGATCGTGGCCGGTGAGGCGGTATTTGCCCTGCCGTTTCACATCACCCGTTTCTTTCGTGCCACGGTTCTGGAATCATTTGAGCTGACCAACACAGAGCTTGGGGCAGCTCAGGGTGTTTACGGAATCGTTGCGATGCTTTGCTACTTCCCCGGAGGTATTCTGGCGGATCGTTTTCCTCCGCGGGTTTTGCTGACACTCTCGCTATTTGCAACCTCGGCAGGTGGGCTGTACCTGGCGTCATTTCCCGGGTACACGGGTGCCGTCCTGGTTTGGGGTTTCTTTGGCATCACGACCATTCTCTTTTTCTGGGCAGCATTGATGCGGGCAACCCGCGAGTGGGGCGCAACTGATGAACAGGGCAGGGCATTTGGCTTGCTTGATGCGGGACGTGGAATTTATGCGGCCTCGCTGGCATCCCTGGCTGCCCTGGTTTTTGGTTTCCTGTTTCCCGAGGGCGAAGCTGCGGCCAGTCCATCAGAGCGCAAAGCGGTGCTCCAGTATGTGATTTACGGCTACAGCGCTGCCACTGCGTTGGCCGGGCTATTCGTATGGTTTGCCCTGGCCAGTTCCGGCAAGCCAGAAGATTTCGTGAGTACCAGGCCAGAGGGTGGTCAGGAGGCCACCACTGCCAGCCTGGTTGTTGATGTTTTCAGGGTGTTGCGCATGCCATCTGTATGGCTGATCGGGCTGGTTGTTGTTTGCGCATACGTTTCTTACAAGGGTTTTGATAACTATTCCCTGTACGCCGTTGAAGGCTTCGGCATGTCGCACTCAGAGGCAGCGCGATTATCAGCAATCGGTGCATGGATGAGGCCGGTTGGCGCGCTTGCTGCCGGTTTCCTGGGGGATCGATTCAATGTCACACGAATGACTGTATTGTGTTTCGCTCTGTTACTGGCTTCTCAACTGTTTATGGCGCTGTACACACCGCAACCGAATGCGGGGTGGGTGTTGTTGATTAACTTGTTAATCGGGGGCGCAGCCATGTTTGGCCTGCGTGCTCTTTACTATGCACTGATGGAAGAATCACGGGTGCCGTTGAGCCTGACCGGTACCGCGGTAGGCCTGATATCAGTTGTGGGCTTCACTCCGGATGTGTTCGTGGCATACACCGGGGGCATGTTGCTTGATCGGTCTCCCGGGATCACAGGCCACCAGCACTATTTCTGGTTCCTTGCGGGTTTCGCTGCGTTCGGATTGCTCGTCAGTTTGTTACTGATGTACACCAACAGGCAGGCTGTTCGAAAAACCAACGATTCATAAGTCAGTTAGTCCGGACCTGGTCACGAATTCAACTTATTCCGACCAGTTGATCATTTACTCGGAGGATTGATCAGCCCGTTCAAGCCAGTAATTTTCCAGGGCCTGTTCCACGATGGGATTATAGATCCCGTCCTCCAGCTTCCACCATAAATACGCGACGATTGCAGTGACCTGTTCGTCAGAAAAAATTGAAAATTCCCTGCGGGCATGCTCACCCAGGGTGCCGCCACCATAAAATTTCGCGATTTTTTTGTCTTGCATCATCGGCGTAACGAATGAGCAGAGACGGGGTGTGGGATCACCGATTTCCAGGGTCCCTTCAATATCAGCGATCATGTATGCGGGAAGAAAGGCCTGCAATGCCTGGGCGGAAAAAAAAGACAAAGCGCTGCCCCAGCCTTCGGGTGCCTGGTTGAGAAACCCGGGACTCAACTCTTCCCAACTGGTTTTGTCCCTGAAATCCCGTACCAGGGCGTCGGCCTCATCGCCAAAGCTGTTGGTCAGCGCTTCCTCGTCCGGAATTGCAACATCAGCAAAGGCCTTGCGTATTTTCTCGATTAGAGGGTTCATTGGAACGCATCCACGCCGCAAGTCGCTCTATAAGCAGAATCTCAAAGGTTTGACTCGAGAATCCGGTCTCCCTTGTTGGCTTCCCCGGACACCCAGCGGTTAATCGGTGTTCGTGCGCCGCCGGATGAGAAGTTCTTGGCCGTGATCCACCAGATAAACCATTCATCAGAATCATCTTCGCGCAGGGGCACGGCAAACTTGAATTCCTGCCAGCGGTAGGTCCAGGTGGTTTCTGTTCCGGACATTTCAATGTCGCCGCTGGCCGTGAGTTCCGCTTCATCAATCTCGATTTCGCTGTCTTCGCGTTCACGTTCGATGATTTCTGCAGTGGTCAGGACAATTTTTCCATGTTCTCCAAACTCATACTTCGGATTGGCAAGAATTTCTTCAGCAATTTTCAGGCGCTCGCGATCGGTTGATTTGGGCTCTGGAAGGGCTGATGTTTCGAGGGCCAGTGCACGATCACTGTCGTATTTGGCCCTGGCATTTTCTATGCCTGCCAGCACACCATCGGCACGACTGGTATCACGGCCAAGAGCGGCTTCAAGGTATCTGGCAGACATTGCAGTTTCAGTGGCTTCATCAAAGACGCCGTAAGCCTCGTCAGGCTGAAGTTCACCAATGAAGCGCCAGCGATTTTCGTCCTGCTCAGGATCGATGGCCCACCGGGTCAGGGTGTCATTTTCTATACTTTGCATGCGATTTTCGAGGTCGCCTGCCATGGACTCATAGGTCGATTGAATATTGCCCAATATGCTTTGGGCGTTTCGTTGCATGCGTTTGACATCGTCCGAATCATAAGGCGCTCCGCCTTGTGGTGTTCCGGGGTTGTTTGGTAAATACGCGATCGGCTCAATGATGGCCAGTTGCTCAAGGTTATGCTCTGCAACAGTGCGGGCTTTGCCTGCAGCGGTCACCCAATCCTGGGCCTGGGCTTCTGAAAAAGGCACAGCCAACGCATCAGGCATTGGATAATCAGTGAAATTGTTTTCAATCGTTGCCAGCGACTGCTGAACATCACCAAGTTGGGACAGTTGCTCCTGAGCGCGCTGGTATTCAGCACTCAGGGCTTCGCGCAGTGCTTCATATTCGGATTGGGCGACCTGAACGTCCGGGTCATCCACCTGGGGGTATCGGGCTAATGCGGCTGCATACTGATCCAGTCTTTCTTTGCGGGCGGTAACATTTGCCGGATCCTGGAATGCTGATGGACCACTTGTTGAAATGCTTTCGCGCGAGTTCTGAATGTCCCGCGCCAGTTTCCTCACCTGTACGCGTTGCCCGGAAACCAGTTCTGGCACATCACTGGCTGTAGTGGCCTGCGCCGGGGTAGCTGTTGTCGCTGCAGGAGGAGGTGTTGCCGTTGTCGGGGTGGCGCTGGCTGCAGCTGGTGATGATGTTGCAGGTTGCGAGGGAGACACAATCTCTTCCAGGCTTGACTGCAAGATTGCATAGCGTTCGTCGACTGCAATCCAGGATGGATCAGTCTTGTTGGGTGAAGAATCAAGCCGGTCTCGCGACAGCCTGAGCAACTTTAATATTCGGTTGGCACCGGCAGACTGGCCCGGACTGAGACTGCTGGCCTGGCCCTCATATCTTTCGAGATCGGCAAGCGCGTTTTTGATGACATCATCCGCCGGCACGATGGCCCATAACGAACTTGCCATGAAAAGCAGGCATGCGGTAATCAAACAGGTAATGGTTGTTTTCAAGACTGAATCCTCCCTCTGACCCGTTCATCCTAAAGCATTTTCAGAGCCTGAAAAAAGAAAGCAGGCCGAAGCCTGCTTTCTCTTTCACTCATAAACTTTCCTGGAATCAGAATACGATGGTATCCGTGTTGGAACACGTACTGGTTCCGGCTTCACACACCTGGTAGGTGTAGGTTGCCGCTCCCTTGGTTCCAATGTTGTCCGTGTACGCGCCATCGTTGTTTGTTGTCGCTACCAGGTTGTTATTGCGATAAATATCAACGTTTGCGCCGCTGGCACCGCTCCAGGTCAGGTCAGCATTATGCCGCCCCCGGACCTTATAGCCCACCACACTCAGGGTGACTGCCGGTTGATCCGGCGTGGTCGCAGATGCAGTGTTGCTGTAGCCGGAGAACAGGCCGCTCTTGACCGCACGTACGCGGTAAACGTAGTTGGTCAATGGGCTGGCACTGTTGGCACCCAGCGTTGTCACCAGGCTGAAGCTTCCGCTACCCACTGCACGTTCGACCTCATACCCGGTTTCATCGTTGGCGTTGTCTGACCAGGTGATATTCACCTGGTTGTGAGCAACGGCATTGGCCGTCAGGCCGGATGGATCAGCTGGGGGCGTACTCGGGGTGTTGTCGACCCGAATGTACAGATGATCGATAAATACCGTGTCCTGGGCGCTGTTGCCCTGGCTGTTGCCGGTATCGCGAACACGCACGTATACGGTTCCCGAATGGTTGGAAGGCAGAACCGCATTTTTTACATTGCCTGCAGAAGCAAATTTACAACGTGCAGGATTCACGTGAAGACCTGGAAAAATCCAGCGGCTGATTTGGTATATGCGACGCTGATCACCCAGGCAAAAGTGAGCAGCGCGAGTGCAAAAGCAAGATTGCGGGCGGGTTTCGACGTAAAAGACATGGCCAGCATCCCGAGGATGATGTAGGCCAACAATCCGCCAATCTTGGCGGCCAGCCAGGCATCGGACCAGGGGTAAAAGCCACTCAGTGCCGCCAGGATAATGCCCGTAATCAGAAAAACTGTGTCGAGTACGTGGGGTGCAATCCGAATCGCCGGGTGATTGCTCAGGCTGGAATTTCTTGCACGCCACCACCAGCGAACCGCAAAGCCGGAAATTGAAAGCAGCGCCAGGGACAAGTGCAATTGCTTTAGTAAAACGTAATTCATGAGGTTGCTTATGTCTTGCTGATCATCATTTCTGATTCCGGCCAGGATTCAACCAGGCCATGGTAGTCGATATCAGGCAGGAAATTGATCTGGCACCGGTCCGGTGCCCGGGGCCCAATCTATAATTTGACCCATGAAACCGATCACCAGGCAGTTCTCAAGACTGGCGAAACAGCTGGGCCATCGCGATACTCGTCACGCAGCATTCAGAATCCTTCAGCCGGTTAAAAATCACAGCTTCAGGCGGTTATTGCTGTTCCTTGGTGTTGCTATCATGGCCTGGTACACCTGGAATGCCCTGACCGGTGGCATGCCAGCGGAACAGCGACTGGTGTTGTTCCTGTTTTTGATCGCAGTAGGGCTATGGGCCACAGAGGCTGTTCCGGCGTTTGCTGTGGGCCTTTTAATCATTGGGTACCTGGTATTCACCCTTGGGACCACGGTCTTTCTGCCAGAACCCTGGGATGTCAGTGGCTACGTGGATACGTGGTCGAGTCCTGTTATCTGGTTGTTATTGGGTGGTTTTTTCCTGGCCGATGGCCTTTCCCGGACGGGCCTGGACCGACAGATTTTCGCATTGGCAATGCGGCCTGCAGGAAGTAGTCCTTCCCGCGTCCTGCTGGCGATCATGCTCACCAGTGCGGTCGCATCGATGTTTATCTCCAATACTTCCACGACCGTGCTGATGATCGGTGCGATATTGCCCCTGGTTAAACAACTGGGTGAGGACAAGCCGTTTTCCAGGGCATTGCTGATCTCGATTCCACTTGCCGCTTCAGTGGGCGGCATGGGTACCATCATCGGCAGTGCTCCAAATGCCATTGCGGTCGGTGTTGCTGCCGATTTTGGGCCGGATATTGATTTTATTGAATGGATGGTGATGGGTGCGCCGATATCCATTGGCCTGGTGCTGATTGCCTGGAAGTTTATCTCCCAGCGGTATCCGGCAGATATGGAAGCCATAGAACTGGACCTTTCGAGCGCTGACGAACCGGCATTATCGAACAAACGTGATCGTTGGATCGTGGGTGGTATTTCAATTGTCACTGTCGGTTTGTGGATGACAACACCCTTACATGGAATTCACGTGGCAGCGATTTCCCTGATTCCAATCGCGGGCCTGACCATGACGCAGGTGATCGATTCGTCCCAGGTCCGGAAGCTTCCCTGGGACACCCTGATGCTGGTGGCGGGTGGGCTTTCACTTGGCGCAGCTGTTGTCGATACCGGCCTGGCTGAACGAATGGCATCTCATCTCGACTTTTTATCAAGGCTAAACCTTGATGCCCTTGTGTTGTTGATGATGGCGATCATTACCGTGTTGCTTTCGAATGTCATGAGTAATACGGCAACTGTGTCAGTCATTCTGCCGGTTGCCGTGGTGCTACTTCCGGGTAGGGAGATCGAGATGTGTGTGGTGCTGGGATTAAGCGCGTCCTGTGCTTTGTTGTTACCCGTCTCCACGCCGCCGAACGCCATCGCCTACAGCACAGGCTGTATTGAGTCACGAGATTTACGGCCGGGCGGAATACTGATCGGTCTGCTTGGGCCAGCGTTTATCGTGGTCTGGGTGATGCTGATCAGCTGGTTGCTTGGATAAGCCAGGAGGCCATTTTTGAGCGAAGATGATACCAAAACCCGGACTGACAGCTGGCCAGGGTTTGCCCGTTGGTTTCTTGTCATTGCCTATGGTGTTGGTTCGCCGGCGTTTGGCATTGCCGAAGCAATGACAGGCCTGTTCTCGGACAGGTTCAACTATCCGTCTGAATTCCTCTACCTTGTGAGTGCCTTGCAGTTTTCCTGTGCAGTCTTGCTACTTTTGGGCCGCTTCAGAATATTGAGTCTTGCAATACTGACGGTCATGTCACTTGGCGCCATATATTCGCACTTCAGAATTGGTTCACCACTGACCGCATTGCCATCCCTGGTATTTACCGGAATTCAGATTTCGTACGCACTTCACGTTTACCGGCACGATCAATAACCCTATCCCATTGTTCGAATCTGACGGAACAGTGGTTGGCTATGCAATATTGAGGCCGATTCAATTAATCATGCCGGTAGTGTCAAAACCATGCGCCGCGTCCAACCGCGGCGCATGGACGTCATTACCAGTCAGATCCAATATGACTGAATGGCTTTAGAGCACCGGTCCCGGGAATCTCACCGGGCAGGGCGCAATTGGTGTTGCCAGCCTGACGAAATCGTATTCAAGGTCAGTATAGCCCTGGGCTTCATATGCGGGGCTGGGGTCAAATGCCAGCCTTATCAGTCCACAGTGATACACAGTCAACAAAGCTGTTCCGACCGGGGATTCGGTGACTGTCGCTGGATTGAAATCATTCCCCCACATGCCGCCTTCGGTAATAAATACATCCAATTCAAGGGTGTTTTCGGGAATGAATTGATTGATGTTTCCAACCGCAATCAGGAATATCTGGTTGCCCTCTGTGTCATAGCTGTAGAAAGTCAACACAACGGCAAAATTGACACCATTGTCTACGATCTCCATCTGCGCGCCTTCACCACTACGTCCGGGGCCACCCCACCAGTTGCCGTTGAGTCCGGCGTTGACGAAAAAGGTCTCACCCGCCTCGTCGTTAAGGTAGGCGATCAGGTTTCCCATAAACCTGTCGTTGTCGTTTGAGATACCGGAGCCTCCGGACAATGTGTCATTGCCGATCATATCGACATCAGTGAACACCACCACCCGGCCATCGCCGATCAAAGCTTCAAGCACGATCGGATTGCCGTCCTGGTCTTCTGCCAACACCATGAAGCCACCGGTGTCATCGAAATACCGCTGGCTTCCGGCCATGGCAAGGTTTGTAGCAGTGCCAAATGGCCCATTAAAAATGGGTCGCGAAACGCTGGCAGGCGTTGGGTTCACCGGTGGGTTGGCGAACGAGCCCGCGATCGTCGGGCCAAAATGGTTGCAAACGGCGTCATAGCCCGGATCATCGCAAGTGATGATCATTGTTCCACCGGCCGATACCCAGGCTTCCATGCTGTTCAGTTCGAAGTTCGAAAACGCATTGTCGCCTTCGCTGTCAAAGTATCCGATAAAGAAGACATCGAAAGTCGAAAGCGCCACGTACGAAATCTCCCCTTCCACATCTGTGATATTAATGGCTTCCGGAACCGTTCCTTCTGGTCCGAAATTGGCGGGTTCCATTAGCTTGGCCCGGGTATTGGTCATTTCATCACCATCCAGGGTCCAGCCGCCGCTTTCAAAAAAGCGCGAATTCGCGACTGACCCCAGTTCAATGGCAAAAACTTCAAAACTTAATAAGAAGCCCATGAAGGCTGTTGCAAGCAATCCTTTGTATTGCATTTTTTCGCTCCTGGCTTAAAACCGTTGGATTAAATAATTCGAAGCACAGGCGATTCCATCAGCCTGGCTCGACACCTAAATTATAGGACTAACGCCCAAACTTACATGATTTGAGAACCTTGAGCGGGCAAAGCCTGAATTCGTATGAATCTAAATTACTTCCAGGTGCTCCAAAAGTTTGTGTCCCCTTAAACTCAGTCGGCATAATCAGTGAATCAACCCTGAAGGAGAATCAACATGCCAGAACAATACAAGGGCGGATGCCATTGTGGCGGCGTTCGATATACCTGCGCGGAATCACCCGACTACACCTTTTATTGTCATTGTCGCGATTGTCAGCGCACCACCGGAAGCCCAATGTCGATGGAGTTGATGGTGAAGGATGCGACTTTCAAAGCAGAAGGGACCCTGACTTCGTATGTTGTAACTGGTGATTCCGGAAAACCGGTGACGCGACATCATTGCCCGGAATGTGGTTCCGGCGTCTATCTCGAGTGCGCTTCAGACCCTGGGTTCGTGTTCATCAAAGTGGGCAGTCTTGACGATGCATCCTGGGTATCCCCCCAGATGCATATATTCACAGCCAGCAAACAACCCTGGCTTGAGATCAGTGACGGCCTGCCTCAGTTCGAAGGCATGCCGGAAGAATGAGCCAGCCAAGCAGCTTCGAGCCGAGAGACCCACACTACAAGGCCAGGGTGACTGAGAGTTTTGGTCGGCAACCAGCCATGAGCACATTGGGCGCATCGCTTGTGTCGGTTGAGCCGGGCATGGTGGAAATTGAACTCGCCTACAGTCCGGAGATCACCCAGCAACATGGTTTCGTACATGCAGGAATTGTATCGGCGGTCATTGACAGCGCCTGTGGCTATGCAGCGCTCAGCCTGATGCCGGAAAATACGGGGGTCCTTTCGATTGAATTCAAGGTCAATCTGATGGCGCCGGCACAAGGTGATCGGTTCAGGGCGATTGGCAGAGTCAGGAAAGCTGGCAGGACGATTTATTTCGCAGAGGGTGAATTGATTGCCTGCCACAAAGGCAGTGAAAAAGTAGTCGCCACACTGGTATCCACGCTGATGTGTGTGACCAACAGACCCGGGGTTTCAGACTAGCGAACCACGGCAGATGATTTGGTATCCGATATGAAAAGACTGACCATCTCTAACGCCCTAAACCGGCTTGAGGGAGAGGCTGCTCCCTTCAGGGAATTGTTTACGCATGGCTCCCTGTCGGTCGAAATTTATAAACCAGTTGGTGTCGACAAACAGCAACCGCATGATCGCGATGAACTATATGTTGTTGCGGCTGGTAGCGGATACTTCGTTAATGGGGATACGCGTGAGCCATTCGAGGCGGGCGAGGTTTTGTTTGTGCCTGCAGGGGTGGAACATCGTTTTGAAGACTTCACCGATGATTTTTCAACCTGGGTGATTTTCTATGGGCCGTTGGGTGGTGAATGAGACACTCAAAGGCCTCAAGTCAAAAAGCACGGGCCATTCATCCCGAAGCTGAAGTCTCGTCCTGGAACACCCAGAACAGGAAGGCAATTCCGCCCACCGCTGCGACCAGGATTGGCAGGAGATTCACTTCAGTCATGGCCTGCGCCAGTGGCCTGGCCAGCATCATTGCTCCGGTGGCACCGAATAACGCGCCGGTAATACCGGTGGCTGTCAGTATCAGTCGACGCAATCGCTGTTGACGTTTTACGCCGTCCATCACCTCGGTGACGAACGCACTGTCTTCAGGCGCCTGGTGATATTCCAGCAGATCATCAAGCATGACGTTCTTGCCCATTGGATTTCTTGTCCTGTGTCTCGGTCTGAAGGGAATGATCATTTTCGTCCAACCATTTGTTAAGTTTCAACTTGGCCCTGTGAATCTGGGCTTTAACTGACCCCAGTGGCTTGTCCACCACCCGGGATATTTCTGCATGGCTCATGCCGGCGCCATAGGCCAGCGTGAGCACTGCACGATCTGTTTCTTTGAGCAGGCTCATCAGGTGCCTGGCCATGATTTCTTCATCCGCGGTATTAGTTTTGACTGCATCACCTTCAGGTACTTCAGCCATCACCTGGATTCTCTTGTTCTTGCGGATGTAATCCAGGAATTTGAAATAAGCGATTTTGTGCAGCCAGGTGCTCAGCTTGGCTGTGTTTTGCCAGGTGGAAATCTTCTGGTAGGCAGCCAGGAATGTGTCCTGCGCCAGGTCATCGGCGCCGGAATCGTCATTCACCATCAGGCGCCGCAGGTAATTGCGAATCGGCGTCTGATGGCGTTCGACGAGCAGTGTGAATGCCGCCTGGTCGCCGGATATGGCCACGCGTGTGGCCAGTTCCCGGTCGGAGAGCATATTCGAATCAGTCCTTGTTCAGCTTCCAGACCAAAAGGAAGCCGGCGCCCATCATCAACGGAAACACAGACCCGGCCCGAATACCATTTACGACATCCATATCGCTGAAAAACAAGCTGCACATAAAGCCGGCAACACCAATGAATAACAGCACTATGCCGCGCCGCATGTCGCGAATCTTGGGGTTGATGGCTGCGCCCAGCTTGGACAACATATCCGGTGCCAACTCGCTTCCGGTGTCCATAGCCCTCTGCACCGTTTCCATTATTGCGTTGCGATTCTTGTGATTGAAAAGAAAGAACGCATAGACGCAAACTCCGGTGACAACGAACATCACAATCGGTATCCAAATTTCATTGTCCATGTCAAAACTCCATAATCGTTGTTTGTGAGGATATGCCTATTAGAAGCGCAAGGGCCAGTTTTGGATGCACAAGTAGAAATTAATGCATAAAGTTAATGATGTGAAAATATTGATTCTGACAATTGTTTTAGCTGGGTTGGTATTCGTTGCTGTTGTATATGGCGCGTCTGAATGGAAGCTCAGGCAGATATATGATGTTCCACTGATACCTGTTTCTAATGCAGTGAACCCCGATCAGAAAAACGGGGAGCGCATGGCAAAAATCGTAGGTTGCTGGGCCGGTTGCCATGGCGTTCGCGGGGAAGGCGGTGTTGAGGAAATAGAGGGCATTCGCCGGATTACAGCTCCACCGCTTGGTTCAGTCATTCCCGAATACTCTGATCCGGAGCTGAATCGACTGATTTTGCGAGGTATAAAACGCGATGGACGAAGCGCGGTTGGCATGAATTCCTATAATTTCTGGCATCTTGGCGACCAGGAACTCTCCGACATCATTTTCTTTCTGAGGGCTCAACCTGATGCAGAACCAGTTGAGCGCCATTACGAAATTTCGCTATCGAGTCGCATCAATTTACTTCGGGGTAACTGGAAACTGTCAGCGGACCAGGTTGACCCGTCTGTTCCGCGCCTGGGAAATATGCCGAGAGATGATGCCAGGTCGCGTGGTCAGTTTCTTGCATCACTTGTGTGTGCTGAATGTCACGGAGTTGATTTTCTCGGAAATGCGCTGGAGGGTGGTCCACCGCTGGGCATTCTCGCAGCATATAATCCTGCGCAATTCGAGCGGTTGATGAAGCAAGGGCTTTCATCTTCAGGAATTCGGGTTGAAGCGATGTCATGGGTGTCTGAGGTAGAGTTTACTGAGCAGGATATTGCAGATATTTACGAATTTCTGACAAATGAGGTTGTCGACTCGGAAAGACATTAGAAATTCGCGAAAATGTGCGGATTGCAAAAATTAGCGAGGAGACGCTGACCTCGTGCGATCAGAGTTGGGAACTGGAGTCTTGATGAAAACCAAGTGTTCAATCGTGTTGCTTATGGCATTTTGCTGTGTGGCAGTCTATGCGCAGGAATCGGATACCCTTGCCGGAGCGGAAGGTGTAGCCCTTGAATACCTGACTGCTTTCTATCATGGCGACCTTCAAACCGCTGCAGAGCTGACCCATCCGGAACTGCTGGCAAAAACCAAGCGCGAGTTTCTGCAAAGGGCCCAGGCTGGTTTGCTGGAGGGCACACCATTTTCAGAATTTGTTTCCAGCATGGATTTCGATAAGCTGATGCAAATCCCTTCCTCCAGGTTATATGTCAATATCCAGGAGCTAAGCCGCGCTGCAGCGCCACCGCAGGCCATTGAAGCCATGCAAATGGCACAGATCATCGTGATATCCAGTGAAGCGGTTTCAGAGACTCTGGTTAAGGTCAATCTGAACGTGGTGGTTCCCACCGCGAAAGGTGGGCGGGAACAGATCTCGCCGGTATACCTGAAAAAATTTCATGACGACTATCGGGTCACTGAGCCCTGATTAACCGGAGCAGGACATGCCACATGTAACCATTCTCTACGCAGGCCTTCTGGGCATCATTTCGTTGGTGCTTTCATTCCTGGTTGGCAATATCAGGGGAAAAGCTGGTGTTTCGATCGGAGACGGCGGTAACAAGGACCTGCTGCTGGCGATGCGTCGCCAGGCCAACTTTGTTGAGTACGTGCCTCTGGCCCTGATCCTGATTGGGTTTCTGGAAATGAATGGTGTCAGTGGCACCGTCATCCACACCATGGGAGCGGTGCTGGTTATATCCCGTATCGCCCATGCTCAGGGCCTGAGGGCCGACAACATGCAGGGAATTGGACGCCTGATCGGTGCGGCCGGAACCGCACTTTTGACGCTCGTTGCATCTGTATGGTGCATCGTTGCCTATTTCGTTTAACGAGTGCGTCGATGACTCAGGACCTGAAAGCCAACAAGCAAAATGCAATCGATTTTTACCGCACTGCTTATCTGGGCAACCCTCAAAAAGCGGTCGATCTTTATGTTGGCGATGAATACATCCAGCACAATCCTCTGGTGGAAGATGGGCCGCAGCCATTTATCGACTACTTCAACCGGATGGCGATTGAGTATCCCGGCAAGAAGATCGAGTTCGTTCGTGCAGTGGCAGAAAATGACCTGGTCGCATTACATACGCACCAGATCTGGCCGGGTGGAGATGAATACGTCACGATGGATTTCTTCAGGTTTGATGAAAACGGAAAGATCGTTGAACACTGGGATGCCATACAGGGAATACCGGAAGATTCTGCCAACGGGAATACGATGTATTGATTGCCTAAAGGGCACCGATTGCGGAACGGACGAATTCCTCAACCAGTTTCCTTGATTTGAAACCGTCGATATTTTCCACACCCGTATGAACATCAACTGCAAAGGGTCTTACTTGATCGATTGCCTGGCTGACATTGTCAGGCGTCAGGCCGCCGGCCAGTATGACGGGAACCTCAGTTAACCGGACAAGTTTGCGACTGACCGCCCAGTCATGGGTTTTGCCAGTGGCGCCGGTGCGACCGGTTTCCGGGTCATATGTATCGGTGATAAATGCATCAACGATCGGTTCGAATTTTTTGACTTCGCTGAGCAGCGCATTCTCAAAGTCCGGCCTCACAATCAGGCTCTTGATAATCCCCAGGTCCGGATCGATCGCTTTGAGATGTTCAATCTGGCTCAGTTCGACCGGGCCATGCAATTGCACCCAGCGGGCACCGAGCTGGTTACACAGTGCTGCAATTTCCGCGGCATTGTCCAGGTAGGTGATACAGACTGATGTGACCCGGCTCGAGGTCCTTTCGACGATTTTTGCTGCCTCTTCGACACCCAGGTCTTCGCGACCATCTTTCAGACCAAGCGGAAAACCCAGCATATCGGCGCCCGACTCAATGATCCGCTCAGCATCTGCCTGGTCAATGACTCCGGCAATCTGTATACGACCAGGCAGTGCTATCCGCATGTCTTCAGAACCACAGGCCTTTCTTGATGACCTCATGGCAAGCATTGCCCTCGAAGTGATACATCCACTGGTTGAGGTCTGGAACATCAATGATTGCAATATCTGCCTGAAAGCCGGAAACCAGGGAGCCGATTCTGTCCTGGCGTGAAATCGCTGTTGCAGCCACGGTGGTGGCGCCCATCAGCACTTCCTGTGGCGTCATCTCCTGGTAGAGGCAGGCTTGCAGCATCGCCAGTGGCAGGTGGAAGCTCGGGCTGGAGCCGGGGTTGAAGTCGGTTGCAACTGCGACTCTGACTCCGGCATTTAACATCGCACGGGCTGGCAGAAATGGTTCTTTCAGATACATTGAAGCCAGCGGCAGGCTGACGGCCACGGTGCCGGATTCTGATAATGCGGCGATGCCGGCTTCATCAATGTATTCAAGGTGTTCTGCCGATACAGCGCCCATCCTCGCTGCCAGTTGCGCTCCACCACCAGCACTGAGTTGATCTGCATGAATTTTGATGCCCAACCCATGCTGCCTGGCTGCGCCCAGGATTTTTTCACCTTCCTCGACGGTGTAGGCGCCTTGTTCAACAAAGGCATCACAAAATTCAGCCAGTTTTTCCTTTGCAATAAAAGGAATCAGGCGCTCACAAAGTAACTCAATATATTCACTTCGGTTTTCAGAGTATTCAGGTGGCACGATATGTGCGCCCAGGAAGGTCGGAACCAGCTCAACGGAATGCTGTTTTGAGAGCTGCCGATAGACTTCAAGCTGTTTGAGTTCATCATGTTCATTCAGGCCGTAACCGCTTTTGCATTCGACCGTGGTGACGCCGAGTGCCAACATGCCATCGAGAAATCCAGCCGCGCGATCCAGCAGATGTTCCATGCTGGCTTCACGTGTGGCAGCAACAGTGCTGGCAATGCCACCACCGGCAGTTGCGATTTCCTGGTAACTGCGACCCTGAAGCCGCATCTCAAATTCGTCACCACGCCAGCCTCCAAAACAAAGATGGGTGTGGCAGTCGATGAGGCCCGGAATGACCAGTCGATCCTTGCAATCATGCGACTCCAGCATTGCGAATTTAACCGGCAGTTCGCTATCAGGACCCACCCATTCAATTCGCTCATCCTGCCAGACCAGTGCCGCGTTGGAAATCAGGCCGGCGTCAGACTGCCGATTCTCTGGGGGGCAGGTGGCGAGTTGCCCTATGTTTCTTAATACAGGCACCAGTCGACTAGGCCAGTTCTTCCAGTTGTTCGGCAATGGCCGAACTCAGGGTGCCAGCCCTGAGCAGCTCTGCACACTTGTCCAGGTCGTTGCGGACCTCGTAGTCCTGGTGAGCGTGAGCCACGTGATCGCGCAGGACCTTGTGTGCGATTGAAACACCTTTCCCCGGGTTCAGCGGGGAGCGGAAATCAAGCGCCTGGGCAGCGGTAAGCAATTCGACCGCGAGCACCCTTTCCAGGTTGCGCATCACGGCCAGAACCTTGATGGCGCTGATCGAGCCCATGCTGACATGATCTTCCTGCCCGAGACTGGTTGGGATGGAATCAACACTGGCAGGGTGTGAAAGGATCTTGTTTTCAGAGACCAGCGCGGCGGCCGTGTACTGGGGAATCATGAATCCGGAGTTCACGCCTGTATCTTCCATCAGCAATTCCGGCAGACCATCGCCACCTTCAAGCAACAGGTAAGTGCGCCGTTCTGAAATGCTGCCCAGTTCTGCCAGCGCAATGGCAGCAAAATCCAGTGCCAGGGCCAATGGCTGACCGTGGAAGTTACCTGCGGAAATAATGTCGCCATCGGCAAAAACCAGGGGATTATCCGTTACCGAATTTAATTCAGTTTCAATCACTTGTATTGAATAGTTAAGAGCATCTCTTGATGCTCCATGGACCTGCGGAACACACCGGAGGCTGTATGGATCCTGTACTTTTCCGCAGTCCCTGTGGGAATCAAGAATTTCACTGCCGCGAAGTAACAGGCGAATATTCGAAGCTACTTTTGCCTGGCCCGGATGAGGCCGAATCTCGTGAACACGTGCATCAAAAGGAGAAGCGCTGCCCTGCAAAGCCTCGAGCGTCATGGCTGCCAGGACGTCCACTTCTCGCATCAGTCGTTGTACCCGTTCCAGCACGCATGCCCCATAAGCAGACATCAACTGGGTGCCGTTGATTAATGCCAGGCCGTCCTTTGCCGTGAGCTGCACGGGCTCCAGACCGTGTTTTTCCAATGCAACGGCTGCCGGCCTTTTTTCTTTCCCTGAGTCATCCCAGACTTCGCCACGGCCGATCAGTGGCAGGCACATATGCGCCAGTGGCGCCAGGTCACCCGAAGCGCCAACGCTGCCCCGGCTGGGTATCCAGGGAACGATTCCGTGTTTATCGAAAGCAAGAAGCTGATCAAAGGTCGAACGTGATATTCCCGAGTTACCCAGACCAAGGGCATGAATCTTCAGCTGCATCATGACCTGCGAAATCTGCCTGGGTACCGGGTCACCCACACCACAGGCATGGCTCAGCAAGATGTTGGTTTGCAGGTCATTAAGCTGTTCTGGCCCGATGCGTTTATTGGCCAGCACTCCGAAGCCGGTGTTGATGCCGTAGTGCGCGTTGCCATCCTGCAGGGCAGCCAGAACAATTTCCCGCGAGCGATCAACCGCATCATGACCCTCCCTCAGCTCATCCATCGAGGCGGCGAGATCCGCGTAAAGGTTTTTGACGGTGATTTTATTCTTGTTCAAAGCTCGGTCTTCCAATTTGGTTTGGCCTTCCACAGTTGTGCGTTTGAGTGCTTTCCAAAACTCTCGACAAGAGGGACCTTGTCGTGAAGCCTACAGGGATGTATTTACGGCGCGTTTTGGAAAGCACTCAAACGTACAACCCAATGAAGGTATTACCCATTAATCATTGGCAAATCAACGCCACGCTCATTTGCCGTCTCAATCGCCGTCTCGTAACCAGCATCCGCATGCCGCATTACACCCATCCCAGGATCAGCCGTGAGTACACGTTTCAATCTTCGATCAGCCATCTCGGTGCCATCAGCAACACAAACCATGCCGGCATGAATTGAATAACCGATTCCGACACCGCCACCGTGGTGCAGCGACACCCAGCTTGCACCGCCCGCGGTATTTACCATTGCATTTAGCAATGGCCAATCGGCAATGGCATCCGAGCCGTCTTTCATCGATTCGGTTTCCCGGTTCGGAGAAGCAACCGAACCGGTATCGAGATGATCTCGGCCAATCACGATTGGCGCATCAACCTTGCCCTTTTTCACAAGCCAGTTGAATTTTAATCCCGCCTCGGCACGTTCTCCGTACTCCAGCCAGCAGATGCGGGCCGGCAAACCCTGGAACTGGATGTGTTTGCGGGCCTTGTTGATCCAGCGATGCAGTGCCTCTTTCTCAGGGAAGAGTTCCAGGATTGCCTTGTCGGTTGTGTAGATGTCTTCGGGGTTGCCGGACAATGCAGCCCAGCGGAAAGGCCCAGCGCCCTTGCAGAACAAAGGCCGAATGTATGCGGGGACAAAGCCAGGAAAATCAAATGCCTGTGGCATATTCCTGAGATCTGCAACCTGTCCCCTGAGGTTGTTGCCATAATCAAAGCAAATGGCACCCTTGGCCTTAAGGTCAAGGATTGCCTGAACGTGCTCGACCATCGAATCCAGCACGGCACCGTCATATTTTTCCGGATTCGACTCACGCAGTGAATCCGCCGCTTCCAGAGAGTAGCCTGCCGGAATGTAACCGAAACGAAGGTCATGGGCTGAGGTCTGGTCGGTGATCACATCCGGAACGATGTCACGCTTGACCAGTTCGGGCATGACCTCTGCAATGTTGCCGAGCAGACCAACAGAAAGCGCACCCTCGGCCTGGTCAAGCATTTCAAGGGCCTCGTCCAGGCTCCTGGACATGCGATCGCAGTAGCCGGTTTCGACACGTCTTTGAATCCGCCATGGATCAACTTCGACAGCCAGGCACTTTCCATCATTCATGGTGACTGAAAGGGGCTGGGCGCCACCCATTCCCCCCAGTCCTGCAGTCACCACCAATTTGCCTTTGAGGCTGCCGCCGAAATGCTGGTTGGCGCATTCGGCAAAAGTTTCATAGGTGCCCTGGACAATTCCCTGTGAGCCGATATAAATCCATGAACCCGCAGTCATCTGGCCGTACATGGTCAGGCCCTTTTTCTCCAGGTCGCGGAAAACGTCCCAGTTGCCCCAGCGAGGGACCAGGTTTGAATTGGCGATCAGCACTCGCGGAGCTTCTTCATGCGTTTTGAAAACACCAACCGGTTTACCACTCTGGACCAGCATGGTCTCGTCATTTTCAAGGCGCTTGAGCGTTGCAACGATGGCATCGTAACAATCCCAGTTTCGAGCAGCCTTGCCGGTGCCGCCGTAGACGATGAGTTCGTCAGGCTTTTCCGCAACATCGGGATCCAGGTTATTCATCAGCATTCGCAGGGCCGCTTCCTGGTGCCAGCCCTTACAATTTAGCTGTGTGCCAGTGTAGGCATGAATCGGGCCTCGGGAACTATCCTTGAGGTTTTGGGGACTTACACTCATATTAATTTCCAGATTGAGTCGCTAACCGTACAATTATAAATGAACATGGCGGTGGCGGAGGGCATGTCCCTGCTGCGACACGCCACGCGCTACGGCCATTTGCAGGCACTTCTTTCGAAAAGAAGAAAGCCGTACCTGAAAATGAAGCCTGCACGCGCTACGGCCATTTACAGGCACTTCTTTCGAAGAAAAGAAAGCCGTACCTGAAAATGAAGCCTGCGCTATACATCCCTGTAGGCTCTTCGCCGGGTTCCACCCCGTCGAAGGTCGCAGAAGGGTCATGCCCTGCGCCTAACGGGGCCCAGTATCGAATGTAAAAAGGACTAGCCAAATGGGATTTTTATTTCGCGCCAGACCCTGGTATTTCATCGTCGCGTTTTCGTGTATCGCCCTGCTTGGCTACGGGTATTACGTACAACACGTCGACTTTCTTGATCCATGCCCGTTGTGTATTTTCCAGAGAGTGGTGTTTATGTGGATCGGGGCCGTTGCCCTGGTGGCCTTTATTCATAATCCTGGCTCGACTGGCAGGTGGACATACTCCACGCTGATCAGCCTGGGTGGCATTGCTGGTGCCATTATCGCCGGGCGTCACACCTGGTTGCAGAACCTGCCTCCCGAGGAAGTTCCGGAATGCGGGCAGGGGCTCAATTACATGCTGGACAATATGCCATTCTCAGAAGTCCTGGACCAGGTCTTCAGAGGCTCTGGTGAATGCGCCACCATTGACTGGACTTTCCTCGGGCTCAGCATGCCCAACTGGACTTTGATCTGGTACACAGGCATCACACTGGTTACCATCGTGGTCACAGTACGGGCCAATGCCCGCCAGTCTTACGGACAATAACCAAACACAAGCGGTACATTCATGACCACATCCCCAGATGTTTCTGCAGACCTCACGGTCGATCCTCCCCTGAAAGGCGTCAATCTCGCGGAAGACTGGCGTGTGGATTCCTGGTCGGGCCTGGAAACCCTGCAGCAGGCCAGGTATCCCGACCAGAAAGCACTCTCAGAGGTCCTGGACCGGTTAAGCTGGCTGCCGCCATTGGTAACCTCGTGGGAGGTTCTGAACCTGCGCGAGCAGATCGCTGAAGCCCAGGCAGGCAAACGTTTTGTCCTGCAGGGTGGTGATTGTGCCGAGCATTTTGATGACTGCACCGGCTCCCTGATTACCAACCGTCTGAAAGTACTGCTGCAGATGAGCCTGGTGCTTGTTCACGGTCTCGAAATGCCGGTTGTTCGAATCGGCAGATTTGCGGGCCAGTATGCCAAACCCAGGTCCTCTGATACGGAAACCCGGGATGGTGTAACCCTGCCAAGTTACCGGGGCGACCTGGTGAATTCAGTCGAGTTCACCGAACAGGGTCGTATCCCTGATCCGCAGCGATTGATCCAGGGGCATGCCTGTTCATCATTGACCATGAATTTTGTACGTGCCCTTGTTGATGGCGGGTTTGCTGATCTGCACCATCCTGAGTACTGGAATCTCAGCTGGGTTGAACACTCTCCCCTGGCGGAAGAGTTCCAGCGGTTGGCCGACAACATTGGTCATTCCGTTCGCTTTATGGAAACCATTTCCGGCCAGGAGCCGGGCAGCATCAGGCGGGTGGATTTCTTTACTTCCCACGAGGCCCTGCACCTGCATTATGAACAGGCGTTGACACGTGAAGTGCCCAGGCAGTGGGGCTGGTTCAATTTATCAACGCATTTTCCGTGGATTGGAATGCGCACCGCCGCCCTGGATGGCGGTCATGTCGAATTTTTCCGTGGCATTCGCAATCCGATTGGCATCAAGATCGGGCCGGGAATGACAAAAGAGTGGCTGATCGGTCTTCTCGAAGTCCTGAACCCGGAGCGTGAAGCGG
Source organism: Lysobacterales bacterium (assembly GCA_035267185.1). Lineage (GTDB taxonomy): Bacteria > Pseudomonadota > Gammaproteobacteria > Xanthomonadales > SZUA-36 > JAUIBE01. The sequence goes on from DATFLY010000067.1 coordinate 21,388, forward strand.
GCCGAATTGTCCTGATACACCGCATGGGCGAAGATCAGATTGAATCACACCTTCCTCCCCTGATCTCTGCAATAAAAGAGGCGGGTTCACCGGTCCTGTGGATATGTGACCCGATGCATGGAAATACAGAGTCCATTGAGTCGGGTATCAAAACACGGAGATTCCGCAAGATCATGAACGAGGTCGACCTTGCTTTTGATGTTCACGCCGACAACGGCAGCCGCCTTGGTGGCGTTCACCTGGAACTGACGGGTGAAGATGTCACAGAATGCACGGGTGGCGCCCGAAATCTCTCGGAAAACGATCTCCAACGTGCATACAAATCCAGCGTCGATCCAAGACTGAATTATGAGCAGTCCCTGGAGCTGGCAATGCTGATTGTTCGCAAGCACCAGCAGGTCACTTCCTGAGCGACCGTATTTCAAATTCCTTTAAAGGGTTTGTGCTGATTGCCAGCACGATACTGTTGGCTTGTGGCGCCACAAACCTTTTTGCTCAGGACCGTGCCGCGGTTCGACACCAGATCAGTTTTCCTGAACGCGACACCCAGTATGTTCTGGTTCGATCAAGGTTTCCGGCGGATGGTGAATCACTGGAACTGATCATGCCAAGCTGGACGCCAGGGTCCTACCAGATTCGTGAATACGCAACTCATGTTGAGAGCGTCACTGCCAGCACATCAGGGCAGCCACTCCCGATTCGCAAGACGGCAAAAAATCGCTGGCTGATCGACGCTCCCGGCACTGCTTCCGTCCAGGTTACCTACAAAGTGTGGGCTGGCACCCTGAGTGTTCAGGAAAACTGGGTGGAAAGTGATTTTGCGCTGCTGATTCCGGCAGGCCTTTTTCTGTATAGCGAAAAGAGTTTTTCTCTGCCTCAACACATGGAAATTGCCCTCCCGAACGAATGGGACGGTGTCGCCGTCGCATTGCCGGGTCCCGATTCACAGGGACGGTATATCGCCAAAAATTTTGATGAACTGGTCGACAGCCCGATCCTTGCCGGTGATATCACGCGCCGTTCCATGAACGCGGATGGCATCGATTTTGCCCTGGTCAACTACGGTGAAACCAATCTTTGGGATGGCGACCAGGCCATGAACGACCTGGCGAAAATTGTCAGCACCCAACTTGAATTCTGGGGCGTCAGACCGTTCGATCGCGAATACCTGTTCCTGAATATTCTGATGAGTGGTGGTGGCGGCCTTGAGCATGATCATAGTACCGTCATGATGACCAGTCCGGGCGCTATGCGTTCGCGAGAGGACTACGTGAAGTGGATGGCGCTGGCCGCGCATGAATTTTTTCACGCCTGGAATGTTCGGCGAATGCGTCCTGCAGCTCTTGCCGAGTACAACTATGAAGAAGAGGTCTACACCCGCCAGCTGTGGATCGCCGAGGGTCTGACCAGCTACTACGACAACCTGCTTTTGTTTCGGGCTGCGGTCATCACTGTTGCAGAGTTATTCGACCTGCTGGCACTGGAAATCCAGCAATACGAAGCACAGCCTGGTCGTTATGCTACTTCAGCCGAACATGCTTCTTTTGACAGCTGGATCAAGCAATATCGCAAGACGCCAAACACGGTCAACAGCTACAGCAACTATTATCGCCAGGGTGCCCTGATCGGTTTCGTGATTGATTCTGCCATTCGCCAGGCCACGCGTAACAGGAAAAGCCTGGATGATGCCATGCGTAGGATGTACGAGCTCTATGGGCCGCAGGGTGAAAGCCACGGCAGCTATCCACCACGTGCGCTCAGGGACATTGTCACTGAAATTGCAGGTGAGGAAACGGGTAGCCTGCTTGAAAGCATGACCACCGAGATCATCGATCCCGATGTGGACGCAGCACTGGAGTGGTATGGATTGCGGCTGGTTCGCGACTCGGACCGACAGGCTGCACTTCAGTCGGGAGTTCCGGTACCGGTTGACCTGGGCGTCACCTGGCAGACAGACACACCTTTACTGTTGATTGAGAATGTCTTCCTGGGCGGGGCAGGGGCAGACGCCGGTCTGATTCCCGGTGATGAACTGCTGGCGATCGGGGGCTACCGGGTGACGCGTGACAATCTGGACAGCGTCTTAAATACCCTGCGGCAGGGCAACGGTGTAAATTTGACACTTGCGCGCCATCAAAGACTGATCGAGCGCTCGATCACGGTGCAGGCAGCGAAATCTGCCAAATACCTGATTACCATTCAGGATAAGGTCAGCAATGCACAGGAACGTCGCCTTGAACGTTGGTTGGGCAGGCCGCTGCTGATCAAGCAGTAATTATTCTTCAGGGGTATCCGGTTTCTTCTTTCGGCTTGCAGTTTTGCGTTCGTGCTCAAGCAAGTGAAGTTTTCTAACCCTGATGGTTTCGGGAGTGACTTCTACCAGTTCGTCGTCCTCGACAAATTCCAGTGCTTCTTCCAGGGTCATTTTCCATGAGCCGTCAAGCTGTACGGCATCGTCTTTGAGGACGGTGCGAATATTTGTCAGTTGTTTACCCTTCAAAGGATTAACCGTTAAATCGTTCTGGCGGTTATGTATACCCACGATCATGCCTTCGTATACCTCGGTGCCAGGTTCGATGATCATGCGACCGCGATCCTGCAGGTTAAACAGCGCGTAGGCCAGCGCTTTACCCGTACCATTCGAGATCAGAACGCCATTGCGGCGTGCGCTGATGGCGCCTTCGCGACAGGGCCCATAATGGTCAAAGACGTGAAACAAAAGGCCGGTGCCCGCGGTGACGGTCCGAAATTCGGACTGGAAACCGATCAGTCCCCGCGCAGGGATCACGTAGTCCAGCCTGACGCGACCCTTGCCATCCGGCACCATGTTCTGGAGCTCGCCGCGTCTCTCACCCAGTCGCTCCATAACAGCGCCCTGGTAAGCGTCTTCAAGATCAACCACCAGCTGCTCAAACGGCTCACATCGCTCGCCGTCCTTTTCGATCACGATGACTTCAGGGCGGGAGATCGCCAGTTCGTAGCCCTCGCGGCGCATGGTCTCGATCAGGATGGAAAGGTGAAGCTCGCCCCGGCCGGATACACGAAACTTCTCCGGATCATCCATCTGTTCCACACGAAGAGCCACGTTATGGCTGGCTTCACGCAACAGGCGTTCGCGAAGTTGGCGGCTGGTCAGGTATTTTCCTTCCCGTCCGGCAAAAGGTGAGCTGTTCACGCGGAAGGTCATGCTGATGGTGGGCTCATCCACCGTCAGCAGCGGCATTGGATCCGGATTGTCCCGGTCGCACAGGGTGTCCGATATACGCAGGTTCTCAACGCCGGTAATGGCAATAATGTCGCCCGCTTCAGCCAGTTCAGATTCCTTGCGTTCAAGGCCGTGGAATCCCAGGACCTGGAGGACACGACCGTTGCGAGTTTCTTCATCCCGATCCACCACGCAAATGCGCTGGTTTGGTTTAACGCTGCCACGCTGGACCCGGCCAATCCCGATCACACCAACATAGGGACTGTAATCGAGGGAAGTAATGCGCATCTGGAAGGGTCCATCCGCATCGACTGACGGCGGTGAGACGTACTCGATGATGGTCTCAAACAAGGGGTTCATATCCCCCTGGCGATTGTCCGGGTCTGTTGATGCATATCCCTGTAAGGCCGATGCGTAAATCACAGGAAAATCCAGCTGGTCGTCGGAGGCGCCCAGCTTGTCAAACAGCTCAAAAGTCTGGTCCAGTACCCATTCTGGCCTCGCACCATCACGATCAACCTTGTTGATGATCACGATCGGGTGAAAGCCCATCTCGAATGCTTTCTGGGTGACAAACCGTGTTTGTGGCATCGGTCCATCGACAGCATCCACAAGCAGCAGGACAGAATCGACCATGCTCAGGATTCGCTCTACTTCACCGCCGAAATCCGCATGGCCAGGCGTATCGACAATATTGATTCGCCACGGCTCGAGATCTTCCTCGCCGGGTTTCTTCCAGGTAATCGCGGTGTTCTTGGAAAGAATGGTAATCCCACGCTCTTTTTCCAGTTCGTTGGAATCCATCACCCGCTCCGGGTTGGCCGCGCGCTCGCCCAGGGTTCCGGACTGCTGCAGCAGCTGGTCGACCAGGGTGGTTTTTCCGTGGTCGACATGGGCAATGATCGCAATGTTGCGCAAGCGTTCTATCAAGGGATTTTCCCGAAGTGCGAAAGGCGGTGCACCTTATAGGCATAGCGAAGAAAAATCAATGATTTGTGACGGAAAAACCCAGTTTCCTGAGGGTGGATTCCAGGCCGGGCTCCAATCCCCCTTTGAGTGTCCATGCGGCAAAGTCGCGACGCTCCGGATAATGTGAGCGCAGGGCATCGTATTCGGCAACCTGATCAATGCCGGATGTGGCCAGTCGATGGCGCATGGCCTGATCGTCGCGAACGATTGGGCAGACGTTTAGAACAATGTCTTCCAATCGATGCGACTCCAGTGAATCCAGGTCGAGGGTGGGCTTTTCATCCGGTCGGATTTCATCGAAATCCGTGATGCAAAAGCGCCGGCAAAAGTCAGCATAGATCATCGATGTTGCGCGCAGCTTGCCGTCCAGGCTGTAACCGGCAATATGGGGTGTGGCGGTGGTTGCCAACTCGATCAGTCCGGGGTCGATGTGAGGCTCATTGGGCCAAACGTCCAATGCTGCATGGCCGCCGTTGCCAATCCATTGCGACAATGACTCGGGCTCGATGACATCGCCGCGACAGGCGTTGATCAGCAGCTTGTTTGATCCCAGTTTTGATAACAATTCATTGTCGAACATCTGGTAAGTCGGCCATCGTCCTTGACGTGTCAACGGCACATGCAGACTGATGACGTCACATTCAAGAATTTCAGTCATCGAGCTGAAACCTGATAATCCCTGTTCCTGCAGGGGTGGGTCGCAGACGACGACATCCATTCCAGTTATTTCCAGCAATCGTCTCAGACGGCTGCCGACATTGCCACATCCGACAATGCCAAAACGCTGGTTTTGCGGGTTAAGTCCCAGGCGATCACAGGCAAGCAAAAAATGGGCAAGGGTGTATTGGGCCGTGGCATCGGCGTTGCAGCCCGGTGCAGCTGACCAGGTGATTTCATGCTGGTTGAGAAATTGTGTATCCAGGTGATCGGTGCCAATCGTGGCCGTACCCACAAAACGGACTGAAGTGCCATCGATCAGGGCTTCATCAACGGTTGTGACCGTTCTTGTCAGCAATGCATCTGCCCTGAGCAGGTGTTCCTTGCGAATCTGGCGACCAGGCAGCTTTAACAATTCTCCCTGGCGTCCAAAGGACTCATCAAGCGCAGCTATTCGTTCATCAGCAACAATTCTCAATAGCCGGCAGCCTGTCCGTCCTTGCGGGATTCGGATGCGCCCACATAGACGCCTTTTTCGTGGTCCCGCATCACCGCCTGGTAACCACCGTAGGGCCCGCGGGCGAATTCCACGCTGTGCCTGCGAGCTTCCAGGTCCCGGATCACCTCGTAATCGAAACCGGTTTCCAGATTGAGAATTCCGCCATCACTCATGGTGGTGCCTGTGGGCTGGCTGGAACCAGCGTGATGAATGCGTGGCGCATCGCCGGCCTCCTGCAGGTTCATGTCAAAATCGATCAAGTTGACGAGTATCTGAACGTGACCTTGTGGCTGCATCCCTCCGCCCATGACGCCAAAGCTCAACCAGGGTTTTCCGTCCCTGGTGACGAATGCAGGTATGATGGTGTGAAAGGGCAGTTTTCCGGGTTCGAAACTGTTGGGGTGGTCGGGCTCAAGGGTGAACAATTCACCGCGGTCCTGGAGAATAAAACCCAGTCCCGGAGGCGTCATGCCTGAGCCCATGCCGCGGAAATTGCTCTGGATCAGCGACACCATATTGCCTTCCTTATCCGCCACCGACAGGTAAATGGTGTCGCCATCCTTCAATATCCCGGGATCTCCATGAGGGAAGTTGCGGGCAGCACGATCCATGTTGATCAGCTCTCTTCGTTGATTTGCATAATCCTTCGAGATGAGTGAGGAAACCGGAACATCCATGAAATCCATGTCTGCGTAAAAACGGGCACGGTCCTCGTAGGCCAGTTTCTTGGCCTCGGTGAACAGGTGTACATAATCGGCCGATCCGAATCCCATCGCGGCAATGTCATAGGGTTCCAGAATATTGAGGATTTGCAGGGCCGCAATCCCCTGGCCATTGGGTGGGAGTTCCCAGACATCGTACCCGCGGTAGTTGGTGGAAACGGGCTCGACCCATTGCCCCTGGTGGGCGGCCAGGTCCTCGTAAGACAGGAAGCCATCGTTTTCC
>DATFLY010000068.1:0-9812 GCA_035267185.1 Lysobacterales bacterium
GCATGGAAACCAGCCAGGGTGATGAACTGGAATTTGTAACCCATGGCACCGAGTTCACGTTGAAATTTCGCGATGGTCAGGTCATCGAGATTTGCTTTCCAGTTAAATGAGGGTGAGCAGTTATACGCCAGCAGTTTGCCCGGATACCTGGCATGGATTGCCTCAGCAAACTGTTTTGCCTGTTCTAGATCCGGCTTACCGGTCTCACACCAGAGCAGGTCCGCCCATGGGGCGTAAGCCAGGCCGCGCGAGATGGCCTGGTCAATTCCCGGCTGTGTTTCGAAGAATCCCTCCACCGTGCGCTCGCCAGTGATGAAGTCACTATCGTACTTGTCTATATCAGAAGTAATCAGGCCAGCCGCCATGGCATCTGTGCGCGCAACCAGGATGGTTGGGACATCCATGATGTCGGCGGCCAGACGCGCGGCGATCAGCTTCTGGACAGCTTCCTGGGTTGGCACCAGCACCTTGCCGCCCATGTGCCCGCATTTCTTGGCAGAAGCCAGCTGATCCTCGAAATGCACTCCGGCTGCGCCCGCCTCAATCATGGCCTTCATCAGCTCGTGCGCGTTTAGCACTCCACCAAATCCTGCCTCCGCATCTGCCACAATGGGTTGCATCCAGTCGACTGAATCATCGCCTTCAGCATGATGAAGCTGGTCAGCACGCATCAGGGCATTGTTGATCCGCTTGACCACGTTTGGTACGGAATCTGCCGGGTAGAGAGACTGGTCTGGATACATCTCGCCAGCAAGGTTGGCGTCGGCAGCCACTTGCCAACCTGAAAGATAAATTGCTTTCAGTCCGGCCTTGACCTGCTGCATCGCCTGGTTTCCGGTCAGCGCACCCAGTGCGTTGACAAAAGGCTCCTCCGCCATGTGTTGCCAGAGCTTTTCAGCGCCCTTGCGCGCAAGGCTGTATTCAATTCCTACAGTGCCCCGGAGTCGGCAGACTTCATCTGCGGAATAGCCGCGCTGGATGCCTTTCCAACGTGGGTTTTCTTTCCAATCGGCTTCAATCTTTTGGGCTTCGGGGGCAGTTTTCATCGAAATCTCCTGAACATTGGACCATACGCACTAGTATGTTAAATTCAGTAAGCTTTGACAAATCAAATATTTAAATATTTACTATAAGTATTGTTAATAATTATGAAGATCTGAGTATGGATGCCAAATCACAGCGCTTTTACTACAAGGGAAACCAGGCGAAGCAATTGCGTGCGTTTTGCGCCGTGGCCCGTACCGGAAAGATGACCGACGCGGCTGACCAGCTGTTCCTGAGTCAGCCTGCCATCAGCCTGCAAATCAGGGCACTGGAGGACGAGATCGGGACAAAGCTTTTTGAAAGACATGGCCCACGAATCAGCCTGACTGCCGAGGGTCAGGAGCTCTACGAGATCGCGAATCCACTGGTGGAAGGTCTGGACTCGCTGTACACAAGGTTTCAACGCCAGGTGAAAGGTGAGCTGGAAACCGGGGAAGTCGTCATAGCTGCCGGTGAGTCCACCATCATCTATTTGCTACCAACACTGGTTGCCCAGTTTCGTAAGCGTTACCCGAATATTCATGTTGAACTGAGAAATGTCACCGGCCGCGACGGACTCGCGATGATACGGGGTGATGAGGTCGACTTTGCCATTGGCTCGATGCTGGATATCCCCTCGGATATTAGCTATCAGCCGATCTACTCATTTGATGCCGCCCTGATCATGCCGCTTGGACACCCACTTGCTGAGGTTCAACCCATTGGCATCGAAGACATCGCTCCTTATGGTCTGATCCTTCCGCCTCGTCGCCTGACAACCTGGAGAATGGTCGACCGGGTATTCCAGCAACACAAGGTCCCATTCAGGGTGGCACTTGAAGTTGGCGGCTGGGAGGTCATCAAGCGATATGTCGAACTGGACTTTGGAATTTCCATTGTCACCGGCATCTGCCTGAAGGAAGACGACCAGTTGGTTGCTAAAAACATGAGCAGCCATTTTCCGCGGCGCAGCTACGGGGTGGTTTTAAGGCGCGGCAAGAACCTCAACCCCCAGGCGCAGGCTTTTCTCGAGGCCTGCGATGATTTTTCAATGCCAGCCAGCCCCTGGCGGACGGACCTGGAACACAAGCCAGACTAATTCTTCCCGGGCGGACCCGTTGAAAATCAGCCCGTTACACCGGCTTCTGCGACTAATTACCGCAACCTGCAGATATCCCGATGTTTTCTCAGCAAATGGGCTTGTAACTTCGGTGTATAGTTGGGACAATCCAGAAAGATTGCCCGACGAGGCAAGCAAGGAGAAAGGCAATGCAACGCACAGCAATTTCACTGATCACTGCATCTTCGCTACTGCTCGGATCACCCTACGCCCTGGCGCAGGAACAAGAGCAAAATGTGAACTGGCAGGAAGAAGTGCTGGTCACCGCGCGAAAGCGTGAAGAGACCCTGCAGGATGTACCGTTTTCAATATCTGCTACCACCGAATCCCAAATGCAGGACCGGGGCATGGTATCGCTTGAGGATGTCTCCCAGAACGTGGCATCTTTCAGCGTCCAGAATCTTGGCCCCGGCCAGAGCCAGGTCGCCATCCGTGGCGCCTCTGCCGGCCAGATCGTTAGAGACCAGCCGGGTGTAAAGGAGCAGGTTGGTGTATATCTTGATGAATCTGTAATTTCGCTATCACTGTTCACGCCGGATATTGATCTGTATGACATGAACCGTGTTGAGGTTCTGCGCGGACCACAGGGCACCCTGTTTGGATCCGGCTCACTGTCAGGCACCGTGCGATACATCACCAATCAGCCCGATGAGACAGAACAGTCCTACGGGCTCCAGTTTGGCACCAACTATATTGATGGCGGCGACGTAGGTTACACCGTCAAGGGATTCTTCAATACGCCCATGGGTGACAATGCGGCCTCAAGAATCACCTTTTATTACGACGATATCGCCGGATACATTGACAGTTACCAGCCCGATGGTTCCATCAATGAAGACTACAACGATGGTGAACGTTATGGCGGCCGTGTCGCGCTCAAGCTCAACACCAAGGAAAACCTGACGGTCACACCAAGGCTGATTTTCCAGAACGTGGAAATGAACGGCTGGAATCGTCGTGACACGTTCAACATTCTTGCCAACCCTTTTACCACCACTCGGCCGCAGGTCAATATCGGCGAAAACGAGAACTTCACACAGTTCGATGAACCCTTCACCGATGATTTCTTCCTCGCTGACCTGAATATCGCTTACGAATTCGATAATGGTCTGCTATTGACGTCGATCACTTCTTACACCGATCGAAGCATCCTGGTGGTTCGTGATGCCGGGGCATTGACCTCAAGTATTACGGGTGGGTCACAGGGCTTCGGACCTGACGTCTACACGCTGAATGCACCATTGGATGACTACACCGACGTGGACGGCTGGACCCAGGAACTGCGCATCGGCGGCGGGTCTGACACGCTCAACTGGGTTGTGGGTTTGTTCTACAGCTCGTTCGAGCGGAATTACGGTCAGGAACTACTGGTGCCCGGCTATGAGGATCTGACCGGAATACCCACTGCTGGCTTTATCGCACCAAAGGATGGACTGTTCTGGTCTGCCCTGACTTACGACTTTGAACAGACCGCAGTGTTCACAGAAGCAACCTGGGCCATGACTGATCGTCTGGATATCACCGGTGGCATTCGCTACTACGACTTTGACGAAAGCCGCGTACAGTCTTTTGACGGTATTTTTGCTGCACCTGGTACCACCGTGGGTAGCACAACCGCTGACGGTTTTGCGCCACGTATCATAATGGACTACGCGCTCAGCGATACCATGGACCTGAATGCCCAGATTTCAAAAGGCTTCCGCCTCGGCGGCATCAACGATCCTCTTAACATCCCGCTGTGTACGCCTGCGGATCTCCAGACATTCGGTGGCAATGACAACTGGGACGATGAAGAGCTCTGGAACTACGAGATCGGCCTCAAATCAGTGATCATGGATGGCCGTGGCACATTCAATGTGGCTGCGTTCTACCAGGATATTGATGACCTTCAGGCAACTGTAACCGCAGGCTCCTGTTCCTCTCGTGTTGTATTCAACGTACCTGAAGCGCACAGCACAGGCGTTGAGCTGGAACTTTCCATACAGCAAACCGACAATTTCGACTGGGCACTGACAGCGAGCTATATCAGTGCCGAACTCGACTCGACTGTGACCTCAACAGATGCTGACGGAAATACCACAGTGGTTGGCGGCATCCAGGATGGCAATCGCCTGGCAACGGTTCCTGAACTCCAGGGTGCATTTGCAGCGACCTACACGTGGCCGGCATTTGTCGATTGGGAAGGCTACACAACCGGCCTGATCCAGTACGTGGGCGATCGCTACACCCAGATTGGTGACCAGGCAGAAGGCTTTGGTGTGGTTGACCTGAATGCATATGGAGCGAATGGTATTGGCGCCCCCTTCACGCAGGACTTTTACACCTTTGACCCATTGCTGGATTCATATACCACAGCAAACCTGCGTCTTGGCTTCCGCAACGAAGCATGGGACGTTTCACTTTACATCAATAACCTGACAGACGAAGACGCGCAACTGGCTCTTGACCAGGAGCGTGGCACACAGGCTCGCGTTGGTTACCTGACCAACCAGCCTCGTACCTACGGTCTCACGGTTCGTTACGATTTCTAAATTGAATCGTTTTTGCACGGTAAAAACACCGCCTTTATGGCGGTGTTTTTTTACCCTGACGCCAAAGCGTTAGAATCTACATACCATGACTGACATTCCCATCCGATGTTCCTGCGGCTCATTCAAAGCCAGGGTTGAGCGTGCCGGCCCGGGATATGGAAACCGGGTGGTGTGCTACTGCGATTTTTGCCAGGAGTTCGCCCGCCACCTGGGCCGGGAGAATGAGATCCTGGACGAACATGGCGGTTCGGATATCTACCAGGTTTCCAGTGGCCGGTTGAAAATCACTGAAGGCAAGGAGCATCTTGCCTGCGTTTATCTCACCGCCAGGCCAATCCTGCGCTGGTATACCGCCTGCTGTAACACGCCAGTGGGAAACACCCTGGGTAGCAATAAGCTGCCGTTCATTGGTTTACTTCACAATTGCATTGATACAAGCGCTCAACCAGGCGGACTGGATGAACTGATTGGCCCGATTGTCGCGAGAGTAAACGGTGGCAGTGCCACCGGCGACACCAGCCACCTGGACATCCATGATTCCAGTCCATTGAAAGTCTACTGGCGATTTGCCAAAACTGTGCTGCCTCCCAGGATCACAGGTGAGCACAAGAAATCGCCCTTGTTCGACCAGGAAACCGGCAAACCTGTCGTGAAACCGATTCGCAGGGAGCCGCCCTACAAATCGCCCGAACCCTGATTCAGCCAATCAGCCCCATCACAAGAGCAACCAGCAATACAGCCGGCACAACAAACCGCAGCATCACCTTGATGAATGTAAAAAATGGTCCGTCGCTGATGCCCATCGCCTCGAGACTGATTGCTTTTGGTAACCGCCAGCCAATAAAAACAGAAGTCATCAGGCCACCAAGCAGCAGGAAGATATTTGCTGCCAGGAAGTCCAGCGTGCTGAAGATGTTCATGCCCTCGAAAACAGGAATGAAATCGAGCGGGTAGAACTCGCTCCAGTCACTAAAGGACATGATGGTCAGAACACCGACTGACCAGCCCAAACCACACACCCAGAGCACCCCCTTTTTGCGCGGAATGTTCCAGTGTTCATCCACCCACGCCACACAGGACTCGGCAAGCCCGATGCAGGAAGAAAGCGCTGCAACGATCAGCAACAGGAAGAAAATCGATCCGAAAAAGTGCCCGCCGGGCATTTGACCAAATGCCAGTGGCAATGACTGGAACAACAGGCCGGGCCCGGCCGAAGGCTCCATACCGAACGCGAAAACGATTGGGAAAATCATAAAACCGGCGAGCAATGCGACAGCGGTATCGATCAGGATGATCAACAACCCGAAGCGAGGTATGCTGACGCCCTCAGGCAGGTAAGAGCCGAATACAATCATGCCGGCCAGACCAATACCAATCGAATAGAAAGCCTGCCCTACCGCAGCCATGATGGTCGAGAAACCCACCTTGGAAAAATCAGGCTCAAGCAGGAACCTGAAGGTTGCTGGCATGTCGCCTTCCAGGGCCGCGTAGACCACCATGGTCGCCAGGGCGATAAACATGGCTGGCATCAACACGGTCGCAGCGCGTTCAACACCCTTTTGAACACCTTGCCTGATGATGACTGCGATCAGCAGGTAGGCAAGTGTGTTCCAGAAAAGCAGCTTTCCGGGATTGCCGGTGAGACCCGAAAACATATTGCCTGATGCGACCGGATCCAGTCCCTTGAACTGATCCATCGTTGCCCGGATGAAGTAATCAAACGTCCAGCCGGTAATGACCGTGTAATAGGACAAAATCGTGAACACGCAAAATGCAGCCAGGGTGCCTGCAGCTCCCCAACGGGTTGAAATTCCGCCACGGCGTGCGACATTTCTGTAACTGCCGGTGGAACTGGCACGACCCATGCGACCAATCGCGAATTCGCTGATCAATAAAGGCAGGCTGATAAGCAAAGCGCAAACCAGGTAGATGAGTAAAAAAGCCCCGCCACCATTTTCACCAGTGACAAATGGAAAGCGCCAGATGTTTCCCAGGCCTACGGCAAATCCAACCGAGGCCAGCAGGAATCCCCAGCGGGATGACCACAGCTCCCTTCCTCCGACACTCGTTGCCATTTTTGTTCTCCTTCAGGGCCTGTCTGAATGTACTATGTTAGGCGTTTAAGCGAAATCTGATTCCAATGGAGCAATGAATGACTCTTGATAAGCTCAAGGAGATTCCGGCTGACGCCATCCTGGGCCTGATGACTGCTTTTCGGGCTGACCCATCTTCGCAAAAAATCGACCTGACTGTCGGTGTTTATCGTGATGATCAGGGCAATACGCCTGTGATGCGCGCCGTAGCGGCTGCAGAAGACCGGTTACGCCAGGTTGAGGGCACCAAATCCTACATGTCACCGCTGGGCGTGGATGGGTTTCGGACTGGCATCAGGAAAATGGTGCTGGGACCACTGGATCAATCACTTTCTTCCAGGACCGCGGTGATCCAGGCACCGGGGGGTTGTGGGGCTCTGAGGGTTGCGGCTGAGATGTATCTTCGGACCCGTACTGGTGAGACGGTTTACCTGAGCGACCCGACATGGGGCAACCACCGGGGGCTGATGGGAGCTGCCGGTCTGGCCCTGGAGTTTTATCCTTACTACCACCCTGGGTCTCACGAACTCGAAAGAGGTCGTATGCTGGAGGCGCTGAACAAAATCCCACCGCAAACTCTGATCGTTCTTCAGGCTTCATCACACAATCCGACGGGTGAGGATCCGGATGCAGAAACATGGCAGGCGATCCTGGACATTGTCGAGGAACGCAAACTGATGCCACTTTTCGACCTCGCCTACCAGGGCCTTGGTGATGGGCTGGATGAGGACGTGGCAGCTGTTCGTGCAGCAGCAGAGCGATTACCCGAGGTTTTCGTGGCAGTTTCCTGCTCCAAGAATTTTGGCTTATACCGGGAACGAACAGGTGCACTCCTGGCAATCGGCGCAGACGCATCTCAAAGACATGTGCTGGAGAGCCAGGCGGCCAACGTCGCCCGTGGAATCTACTCCATGGCGCCAGCTCACGGCCCATTGATTGTCGATGGCATCTTTAGTGATGAAAACCTCACGGCCATGTGGCGTGATGAGCTGGAAGAAATGAGGGGAAGAATCAATGGCCTGCGGTCCAGGTTTGCTGCGGCTCTTGTCTCGGTAAACAGCGATCTTGATACGAGATGGCTGGCCGAGCAACGGGGAATGTTTTCTCTCCTGGGCCTATCTGAACAACAGGTCGATACCCTGCGTGAAGAACAGCATATCTACATGGTCAGGGACAGCCGTATTAATATTGCCGGCCTGGACGACGACAACATTCCGGTCGTAGCCGAAGCAGTTGCACCCTTGATGAACTAATCATGCTCAGGCAGGCCCACCGAAGCGATGTACCGGCCATGCAGGTGATTCGCCTGACTGTGAAAGAAAACCAATTGGAATCGATGGTGATCCCAGACACCGATGTCATCAGGGAAATTGAGGATACCGGCAGAGGTTGGGTTGTTGAAGAAAACGGAAGAGTCGTCGGTTTTGGAATCGCAAACCAGGAAAAAAGAAACATCTGGGCGTTGTTCCTGGATCCTGAGCACGAAGGCAAAGGCCATGGTCGCAAACTTCTCGAAGCCATGACCGAATGGTTGTGGGAAAATGGCGATGAACCCATCTGGCTAAGCACTGAGCCGGATACGCGTGCGGAGATGTTCTACTCAAAGGCCGGTTGGACCAAAACCGGCCTGCTTTCAAATGGCGACATGCGATTCGAGAAACGGAACCCGGACTGAAACCACCGGCGACTAACCTGAAGGAAATCTGATATGGCATGGACAATCCTGTTTCTGGCCGGGCTATTCGAAGTTGGCTGGGCCATCGGCCTCAAATACACCAACGGGTTTTCTAATCTCTGGCCATCTGTCTGGACAATTTCATCTATGCTGATCAGTGTCTGGCTGCTGGCGATTGCCATGAAGTCGCTGCCCGTCGGAACCGCATACAGTGTGTGGGTGGGTGTAGGGGCAGTGGGCACCGTGATTCTGGGAATTGCTCTGTTTAATGAGCCCGCCAATGCAGCCCGAATGATCAGTGTTGCCCTGATCATCGCCGGGATCGTTGGGCTCAAACTGGCAACACCGGCCTGATCAGGCGACTTGAGCGGATCCCGGGCGAGTCACTGAAGTGATCAGGAACCTGTTGTTCTGGCTGGCGTTTCCACTGCTGATCCCGCAGGCGTTACATGTGCAGCGCACCGCACCGCGATTTGCGCATGCCGGCGGTCCCACCAAGGGGGTTGTTGGCGAGGGAGAAAGGAAACGATTGCTGGCAATCGGAGATTCCATCATCGCCGGAGTCGGGGCTTCTGAGCTTGGCAAGGCGCTGGTAGGCCGCACGGCTGCTTCGCTGGCAGACATCAGGAACTGCCAGGTCGAATGGCAGGCACTCGGTGTCAGTGGCTACGATGCCTCAGACATTTTGAAACTTCTCGTCCCGCAACTGCCTGAGTATCAATTCGACCATGTCATTGTCTCTGTCGGTGTGAACGACATTACCGGCCTGACAGGAATTCGCACCTGGAAGCGAAATTTGTCGAAGATCCTGGAGCACCTGGAAGCCCATTCGCCAGGTGCGATCATCGCCGTTGCCGGCAGCCCGCCCATGCATCGATTCCCGCTTCTGCCGCAACCATTGCGGGCCGTATTTGGGATGCGCGCCAGGGTATTCGACGAGGCAACAAAAGCAGTGATTGTTGATCACGCAAGGGCCATCCACATTCCGTTAGACTTTGAACCTGATCCCGATGAGTTTTCACCCGATGGATATCATCCTTCAGAAGAAAGCTATGTTGAGTTTGGGCGACACATGGCTAAGGCTCTGATTGGGAGACGATAGAATACCAGGATTACTCCGCACGTCCATGTGCTACGCCCTGCGGGCCGTCTCCCGATGGTCGACGTTCAAAATTGTTCCCGACAATTTTGTCGAACCCTGGCGTTCTCTTTCTGCGCCAGGCCATAAAAAATGCCCTTCCCCGATAAATGAGAAGGCCATTTTTTTAAAACCTGGCGCGCCCGACAGGATTACTCCGCACGTCCATGTGCTCCGCCCTTCGGGCCATCTCAACGTAAAACGTTTCGATGTTCAAATTTGTTCCAGACAA
>DATFLY010000069.1:0-22517 GCA_035267185.1 Lysobacterales bacterium
TCACCACAACGACGATTACGGATTTATGGGAGCAGGCCTATGATTATGGGGTTGGTTTGCGCCTGGGGCGTTGGTTTGATGAGTCCCTGTGGCGGCTGACCGGCGGGTTGGATTACGAATGGGGCGACTATTCTTCTGACCAGTTCACCGCATCAGTGAACCTGCGCAAACACTTCGTCAATTCACCTCATTCTTTCGGACTCAACGTCGAGTATTTTGATCGCAGTGGTGATTTCGAGTTTCGCGATAACAATGATTTTCGCGGATACCTGATTTATCGCTACGATTTTGGCACCAACTCCCGGCCGACAAATGTCACGGAACGGGTTGAGATTCAGCCAGAAAATCTGACCACCACGCGGCCCGAAAGGCGCCTGGTTCGAAACGAAATCTCTGTTGAAGACGATATCTTTTTTGAACTGGATCGTTCAGAAATTAATGCCAGCGCTTCAGAAACCTGGTCGCAAATCGCTGAAATCATTAACAATGCAACCATTGAAGGCGATATTCTGGTTGTCGGGAACACCTGCGACCTGGGTTCAGTGCCCTATAACCAGGGTCTTTCTGAACGGCGGGCCGCAGCGGTCAGAGATGAGCTGATCCGACTTGGAGTGGATGAATCCCGAATTCGAAGCCGGGGTGATGGTGAATTGAACCCACGTTACCCGAATGACAGCGAGAGTAATCGCTCGCGTAATCGTCGGGTGGATATCCGGTTCCTCACCCTGCAGGAAGGGTACGAGGAAGTCGAGGTCGAGGTCCCGGTCGAGGCCCGATTCGAAACCCGAACCATTCCAGTCGAGCCAAACTGGCTGCGTCGTGCGCTCAGGAACCCCGCCATGCATAAACGCATTGTGGATACCTATCAGTTCCAGACCGAGCAGTCAGAAACCGTGGCGGGAGATGTCGTATTTCTGAACGGCCCGCCAGTCGCAGTCAATGATGCCATCACGCTGGAAGAAGATTCGGCCAATGCCGTGATCGATATCCTGGTTAATGACTCTGATCCCGATGGCGACAGCCTGACGGTGATCGAGACAACGGAGCCACAAAACGGCACCGTCGTGAATAATGGCACCAACGTGGTCTACACCCCCAATACTGGATTCTTTGGAACCGATACTTTCACCTATACCATTGGTGACGGGAGTGGTCTCACCGATACAGCAACAGTGACGGTGACCGTCACTGAAAGGCCCAACAGGGCCCCGGTTGCCGTGGATGATTTCGCGTCTACGGTCAAGAACACCGAGCTGATCATTGATGTACTGGCCAACGACAGCGATCCTGATGGCGATCCCCTGAGTGTTATTGATGTGGTTCACACCACGATGGGATTTGCGACTATTCAGTCGGATGGCACCATTTTGTACATTCCAATGCCTGGCTGGTGGGGTGGCGATACGTTGACTTACACCATATCTGATCCGGATGGACTGACGGCGACAGCAACCGTTACGTTGGATGTGACTGAAGAGTAAGAGTTTTTTAGGGCGACTACGCCTCCCTGTAACTTTGCAGGGAGGCTGTCGTCAGAACGTGCTTTATGAATTCATTGTTGTGGCATTGATATGCCCTGCACCTTAACAGCCCGGCACAGCCCGGCATCATGACCCCTCCATCTTAGGGCGGTACACATCATAATCCTGACGTTCGAATCGGTAGTTCCTGAGTGTAAAGAGCACAAGAACCTGGAAGTAGACACTCAGCGCTAAAGGTTGCCAGGCATCCAATCCCAAGGCTCTCATTGAAACCGATAGCATGGCATAAAGTGACAGCGCAATGCTCGTGAGGAGCAGGATGCGTATTGTATTACCGGCGCGAATCAAACGATCGGCCTCAGACTCATGCGGGTCGACACGCTTGCCATGGAGCTGGCGCCAGGTAATGAAAATCCCGATTGCATTAACGACGGTTAGAATGACCACATTGAGGTATCCACCAAACCATTCATAGTCAAAGCGTGTCATCCAGACAATAAACAGGCAGAAAATGACGTACATACCAATGGCCGCATAGACAAGCAGTGGTGAAACTGCTTCAAACAGGCGCCGGCGTTTGAGACCTGCGCTGCGTTTTGATTCCCGGTTCAGCATCCGCATCAAGCGGTATTCTCGCAGTGCTGAAAGGTCGAGTCGAAACCACGGTACAAACTGCAGAAGGTAGTAACCAGTCACAATTTGCTGGTCCCATCCGCTATCGCGAGTTCCGAAGATCATCCAGCCCAACAGCCCCAATCCGGCAGCGGCAATCAAATAACTAATGTGCAGGAAACTCCTCCTTGATGCCTGGTAGTGGGGCTCCGGTTGAGGATAAAGGCGGGGATATTCAGCTGGTGGGTACTGGTTCATCATGTTTTTCATCAATGCCACCTGGCGGCGTGGCAGAAACACTGACAACAGCAGCACCTGTAACAAAAATACGAGATAGAAGAGATTTGGGTTCATTCGGGTTGATCCTGTTCAGCGTGTTTGATTCATCAAATCATTAAATGCAATGCGAATTTCCGAATCGGTGGCTCCGGCATTTCGCATTGCTTCGAGTGTTTTTTGCAGTACGCCACGAATTTCTGTGGCGACATCAATGGTGCAGTGGCTGGATGCTTCAGGGTGCACGAATGTTCCGCGATATCCCCGTGTTTGTATCACCTGGTCACGTTCCAGCAGGCGATAGGCCTTCGCCACGGTTTTGCTGTTCAATTCAAGGTCATTGGCCAGTTGCCTGATTGAGGGCAGCGCATCACCAGGCTGGATGGCTTCCTTCTTGACAGCTTCTTTAACCTGACGAACCAGTTGCGCATACATTGGCTCGGGGTTTTCCATGTCGATTTGTATCTGCATTGACGGTTGCACCATATGTACCATGTGTACTAATGGTACATATGCTACACATCTTCCAAATCCGATGCAACTGCTTATGAAGAAGGGTCTGGGATCGGTTTATTTGAACGCAAAACAATGGTCAGATTGACAGGCTTTCGATGACTCTCAATCAGAGATGAAAGCCAAGAGGGTTGTTTAAGCGCATGAGAAAAAAAGATCCTCGTCCAGCCTGAATGCCTGGGCTAAAGACTAGGGCAACAAAATATCTTCCAGGCCATCGATAAAAAAAATATCGCAGCCTTCATCGATTGCGCCGTCGCAGTCGTTGTCAACGCCGTCGCAGAAAAGTCCCTCATCGCCAGTGACGGTGCACCCCGGCACGATGGTCTGGAATTGCCGCATCATTTCATGATCCTCGTGTTCAAGGATGTGACAGTGATATGCAAATCGGCCTGCATAATCTTCGAAACGAGCGATAACTCGCAGCATTTCACCGGGATGAACCATCGCAGTATCTTTCCAGCCTGATTCCCACTCGGGCGGTGGGACCGGGACACCGACAGGAATGACTTCACCCTCTCCATCCAGAACGAACGCCTGCCGCTCAAGAACCTGGAAAAATACCAGGTGCATATGCATTGGGTGAGAAGCACCAGAATCATTGATAAATCTCCAGATTTCAACGGTATCCAGTTCGGGGTATTCGGTGATGTCGTCCCAGCCAAGTCCGTTGATGAGCCAGTTTTGTCTTCCACAACCGTCATCTGCGGCCTTTGCGAGGATGAAATCACGTTCGATGACCGCGTCTGCGGGGTCGATCTGATCCACCGGGCGAAGCGTATTGGGAAGCGGATCGGTGTGCGCCACCCCATCGACCAGAATAAATTTGACGATCTCCGTCAGATCGACACTGCCATTGGGGAAGGGCGCCGGGGCTGAGTTTTCCAACACCACTTCCTGACCGATACTCAATCCTGCAAAGTCTATCACCACGTCATATCGTTCCCCCGGTCCCATGGTCAGCAAACTGACGCCCGCTACCGGAGCTTCCAAAAGGCCGCCCTCATTGCCTATCACTGTAAAGTCCAGGCTTCCGGTCGACGGCGACAGTGAAAGCGTATAAGTACGTGAACCGGAGCCATTGACCAGTCGAAAACGATATTTGCCAGCAGTGACATTGAAAAATGGCCAGACCTTCCCATTAACCACTGCCTTGTCGCCAAAGAAATGGTCCTGCCAGTCGGATGGATAGTAGAGTGAACCGTCGGGCAGTAACTGGCGATCCTGAAGCACAAGGGGTGCCTCGAACTCCCCTGAAGGCAGGTTCAAAGCGTTTTCAACAGGGTCACGCAAAGTGTAGAGCCCGGCCAGGCCCATGTAGACGTTCAACCGCGTGATGCCGAGGGAATGATCGTGATACCAGAGTGTGCCTGCCTGTTGCAGGTTCGGGTATTCGTACATTTCCATTTCGCCGGGCAGAAATGTGTCTTCCGGGTAACCGTCAAAACGCGCCTCGACATGACCGCCATGTAAGTGCGTGACGGTGGCCGGTAAATCCACTGCGCCATGAACGCAGGCTGTATCTACATCGAGATAGTGGTCTGTTCGCAACTCGCCGGTATCGATGTCGCGCAGGTCATTAATCCAGCTGACATTCACTTGCTGATTGCTGCTGGCTTCGATGGTTGGTCCAGGGTAGGTCACTCCGGTGCCATCGTCGTATCCCCAGACAACACTGGGTGGTAGCTCGCTGTGCAGTTGCTGTGAAGTTTCCCGAATGGACAGGTCGTAGTTGGCAGCGGCGCCCGGCATACCCGAAACCGGTGTTGCAACGGCGGGCAACGGCAGTGCATCCAGCCATGGTGTCAGGTTGACCGGGCAGAGCAAAGGCTGACATGTGCTGCCTTCAAACTGAAAGATTCCACCACCTGCCTCGCACACTGATTGTGTCGTTTCGGAGCAGTTGCCGTTGTTGGCGCAACAGGCCCCAAAAGGGTCTGCACATGGGTTAGGTGTGCAACTGGTTCCGTCGCCGTTGTACTCGCCCCCGAGAACCATGCACATCGCCTCCGTGACGAGTTGGCACATATCACCTGTACAGCAGGCACCAACCGGTACCAGTGGTGTAAAGCTGACTATCAGGGACGGTGTCGTAGCACCCATAAACTCTCTGCTATCGAAGCGCTTGGTGTTCTTGGAGTTTGTTTCGTCACCGATGATCAGCCATCCGAAATTTGACGCCGGGTTGTCCAGCCAAAGCTGAACATCCGCAACCAGGGCAGTGCTGCTGGCCCAGGTGTACGGGCCTTCGTCTTCCACCACCAGGCTGGCACTCGCCATGGGCTCAAAATCACCACCCTCGACGCCCCAGAACACCATGTCATAGAACGTGTGGCGCCAGGTTGAATCACCCAATTCCGGCGGAATGCCGCCCTGACCTTCTTCTCCGGGTGCCTGGGTGGCGCCTTCTCCCCATTCGTTAAGAACCCGATGCAATGTAGTCAGGCTGGGATTGGATGGGTTGGGGACGCGCGAAACGTTAAGACTGAGTTCGACGTTATCAATGGTGGCACCGGCTGGAATCGCTTCAGCGATGTCGAACGAAATGAGTGCCCGACGGCGTAAACCATCGCGGGTCACACCTGAGAAAGTGTACTGTCCAGCCCCGTTTGCTGCATCCTCATTTGGCATAGCAGGTTCGTAAAGGGTGGTGTCTTCTGAAGCGGCAAGCTCGGCTATGTCGGCAGTCAGGGATGTCGACGAAAAGAAAATGGTGGCAGCAATCAAGGTCAACATCAGAGACTGCGGAAAAGCACTGTTATTCCTCCGGTTCATAATAGATATGCTCGCACCGAAGCGGGGTGGGAACTATGACGTATATCAACTATCCGGGTATATTCTTGCGCAGGCTGCACCGGCCGCGAGCGGCCGGTGCTGTTTCATGCTTTGTAATATTGCATGCTCAAGCGGCGTGACTAGGGGTCGATCACCTCTACCAGGATGACGTAGCCTGTTTTCCCGCCGGCAATGCCTGCTTCGAGGACCTGGCCCAAGCCGAAACAGTAGGTCTTTTGCTCAATGCTTCCAGGTTCCAGAGGAACCCAGTCCTTGGTCCTGAGACAGTCTTCCAGTTCGCCGTAGACAAAGGTATCGACGTCTTTGAAGTTCAGAACTTTGGCCATATCCGTGGCTTCATCTTCCCAGTATTCCTGGAAGTAGAAGTCACCTTTCTGGGGGTTGGAGAGCATATAGATACCGGCCAGGATGTCTTCATCCGCTTCCTCCTCCCAGATGTCATAACCCGCTTCCCAGGATCCATCCAGGCAGCCTGTCACTGTTGTAGGCATGAAGTAGTTCTGGAAAATGGGATCAGGATCTTCGCTTGGGTGGTCACATTCATCATGATCGGTGGCCACGGAATGCTCACCGGTGTACCAGATGTTGCCGTCCATGTCCTGTGCGAACCAGTCCAGCGTGATTTCCAGCAATTCCCAGTCTTCAGGGCCACCGCTTCCGTCCTCGCAGTAGTCTCCGGACTCATCGAGATAAACCGTGTCCAGCACTTCGCGAATGGCCACGCCATTGACACTGGTTCGGCTCTGATTGGCTGTGGCGATGACGTCGATAATGATGATTTCGCATTCATCTTCAACTTCTTCGATAAAGATTGATCGCTGGCCCGGCACCAGCGGGTACCAGGGGTTGTCGACAATATTTGATGTGCCGTCAAAATCGCCCGGCAGTTCAACCAGGCCTCCTGCGAAAGCATGGCCGGAAATCAGAAGAATAATCGCTGCCAGCCAGCCAAATGTGGTTCGAATCGTATTCATGGTTTGAGCTCCTTGTTTCATTGGGTCGCCGATGAAGAACATCGGGTGGGCGCAAGTAGACTGTTTGTCTACCGGCTTAGACGGGGCAGGGAACTGAAACCGGTTGCAGTTGGAATAATCCGCATGGATCGAATAAGAGGTCAGAGCCCTTTATCCATTGATTACGTGCGCTATTTACAAAGGACACATAGGGTAGAATCCGCGCATGATTCGATACCCTCACCCTGTAAGCGCTGCCTTCTTCATGATTGCCGCAGGTGCGCTTTACGCAGTGGTCAATTCAGTGACCGCTTTGGTGACAGGTAGTCCGGAATGGGGGTGTCAGACCGCGCAAGGGCAATTGTGTTTCGGCTTTGATGGTCGCTCTTATACATTCCTTCAGTACGGGATCGCTTTGCTCTGCACCTTGCCTTTCCTGATGGGAAAAGGCTCTCTGGATGCTTTGAAAACCAGTCAGTTTCCTTTGCACCTGCTGCGCGTCGCTGCAGCGGTAGTGGGTGTCGAATTGTGGGTGGCTGGATTTGCCAGGGGTCTGCCACTTTGGACGATGGTGGCATTGCTGATGACTTCACCACTGTTTGTCATTGCTGGTTCGGCATTAATTCTCAGGGAGCGGGTTGGTCCGCACCGCTGGCTGGCAACAATTACTGGTTTTGTGGGTGTTGCGATTGTTCTGGAGCCATGGCGTGACTTTAATTCTGATTTGCTGTTTCCATTGGTGGCGTCATTTGCCTGGGCCGCGTCATCTCTGTGTGTGAAACCCCTGGCGAGGGTTGATTCGACTGAAACCATTACACTGTGGCTGTTGGTGCTGTTTACACCTTTGGCGCTTCTTGCAACCTGGGTCTATCCGGATTTCACTGCAAACTCTTATTCCTGGTGGGGAATCGGGCAGGGCGTCGTATGGCCCGATAGTCTCTCGGTCACTTTGCTGTTGTTGATTGTCGGTTTCCTGACGGCAATGGCCCAGTTGTGCCTGGCTCTGTCCTACAAGTTAGGAGACGCGTCTTATGTACAACCGTTCGATCATGTGAAGCTTCTGTTCAACATCGCTTTTTCGTGGTGGTTGTTCAATGACGTTCCCCGTGGGATCTTGTGGCTGGGTGTTGCACTGATCCTTGGTGCCGGGATTTATCTTGGTCTGCGAGAGTTGCGCATACATCGATTGTCACCGCATGCCGGTGTCCTCAAATAATCCTCGTCGGGCAAGCAAACCAGGATTGCCGGTATTCATGCAACCTGGTTCACCCTGGCCCTGTGATGTGTGTAAAGAGGTTTTGTCCCGTAACGAGCCATCGGAGTGGCCAGACAAGGGAATTTGCCTGAGCTGACAGGGCCTTTTATGACACAATTTTTGGTTGGATCACGTAATTGTTTTTGTAGGATACTGCGTTTTGGAAAAACAAATGGTTAGAGTTAACTGAAGTCCTGATCAAGGGGAAGTGTTTATGACTTTTCGCATCGTCAATGTTTTTCGTGTCATCTGCCTGTTCACAAGCTTGCTGTTCTGGCAAATGGCATTGGCCGAAGTGGAGTTTAGTGGCTCCTGGTATGATCCAACCCACGATGGCGAGGGGTTCGTTGTTCAATACATTGATGATGACCTGGCCGTGATTTACTGGTTCACTTATACAGAAAGTGGTGACCAACGCTGGTTCATTGGTATTGGTGATGCGACCGATAGCGGCCTGCATGTTACGGAGTTGCTGATGCCAGTGGGCGGTGTCTTTGGCCCGGATTTCAATCCGGACGACATCGTAAACATGCCGGTAGGAGAACTCACGCTGACATTCGACAGCGATACGGTCGGGCTGGCGGAATACACCATCAACGGCGCGAGTGGACAGCAGTCGCTTGTACGCCTCACCAGGCCGGTGGAAAGCGTTTCATCCGGCTCGTCCGCCGTGCCGGCCAAGAGCGGTTCATGGTATGACCCGACACATGATGGTGAAGGGTTTGCCGTCGAGTATTTGGAAAATGGTGTGCAGGTTGCCTACTGGTTCACATACAACCGGAATGGTGAGCAGGCCTGGATGATTGCCGTTGGAACCTCTGACCCGGCCATGGGAAGTCTTGACCTGGATATGCTTAAACCCATCGGCGGTATGTTTGGTCCGGATTTTGATCCTGACGACGTGGTCCAGGTGCCGGCTGGTGCGGCCCGGCTCGGACTTGCGTGCGATGCCGCCTATGTTAGCTTTACGCCCACCGACACTGATGCGTTCACAGCCATTGATCTCGATTTGCAGCGGCTTGCTGGCATTGACCAGTCTGGATGCAGCGACCCTGCGCTCACGAACCGGTATCCGATCATCAATGGCATGGCTGAGGTTCCTGATCATGAGGCCGGAACCCAGTTGTCCTGGCTATTCGAACGATTTGCTGACAACGATAACTTCACCAATAGCGATATCGAGGCTCACTTTACCCCGGCATACCTAGCCAATAATGGTATCTCGGAGACCCGGGCTTTCTTGAAGGCCAGGCGTGACTTATACCCGTCACCCCGCCTGATTGACCCGGTCAGCATGACCTCTGCGAGCCTGACCGGCGTCCTGTCAGGTTCCAATAACGCAGACGGCTATTTCTTTTTGGATGTGTCTCTTTCCGATGGTCGTATCTCCAACCTGAGTATCGCGCCTTTCGGTTCCGGCGGAAACGCAAGCGTGGTTTTTGCCAATGACCGTAACCTGGATCTTGAACAGGCAGCGGATCGATTTGCCTCTTACTACGATCAGCCCGGCCTGCTTGTGGCCCGGGTCACAGAGTCTGGACAATGCCAGACCGTGGTGGGCCGGAACGAGGATGTATTGCGCTCCACCGCTTCGGTGTTCAAGATCTGGATATTGGCCGGACTGGCAGACGCGCTGGATGACCGTGCCTTGTTTTATGACGAGGTGGTGCCCCTGGACGGGGCAAAGAAAGTACGTGGTGGGCCGCTATTTGGTGAACCTGCTGGATTGCCTTTGACCATTGATCAGTACGCGAGCCTGATGATGGGTATCAGCGACAACTCTTCAACTGATATGTTGCACGCTTTGGCAGGGAGGGATCGCATTGATTCCATTCATGCTGAGTTTGGCCTTAGTCAGCCTGAGGTGATGGCGCCTCAACTCAACATCAGCGAACAGTTTCACCTGTTTCAGTCGTTTCCTGAAGCCGAGGCGCTGATGTATGTGAATGGGTCTGAATCATTTCAGAGACAATTCCTCCAAAACAGCATCGTTCCCCTCGGTTCTGTAGAAACCGGTGGCGGTGGGTTTTTCAATGAGTCCCTGTTTATTCCGGGTGCGTGGCGCGCCTCTCCCAATGACATTTGTGGCGCATTTGCGCGTCATTGGCAGCACACGCCTGGAACCGACGCGCAGCTGGTGGTGGATCGCGCCATGCAAATCAGCGTCGCCCAACCCAATCTGCGAGAACGTTGGGATCGTATCTGGTACAAGGGCGGAAGTCTTGATTCCCCGTTCAATGGCCAGCTTGTACTCACCCATGCCTGGTTAATGGAAAGGGAAGGTGAAAGACCGGTTGTGGTGGTTGCCCTGGCCAACGATCCTGATGGGAATATTGATGGTTTTCAGAACCAGTCCATCCTGGGTCGCATTCACGAACTGGCAGCGGAGCTTGAGCCGTAGCCAGTCCGCTGAATGATCCCTTTGACCGCTGTGTTGGTTTTTTGAATGTGTTCGTCTTTGATCACGAACAGGACTTCCGATTCGCTAAATTGGAATAGCAGATCTATAGGGCAGTGCCGGCTGCAAACCCCGATGACCAGGCCCACTGGAAGTTGAATCCACCCAGGTGCCCGGTGACATCGACCACTTCACCGATAAAGAACAGGCCGGGCGTGCTGGACTCCATCGTTTTTGAAGAAAGCGCCCGGGTATCAACGCCGCCCAGTGTGACCTCCGCTGTGCGATAGCCTTCAGTGCCTGCTGGTTTTAGTTGCCATTGATTTAATCTGGCGCCAACGGATTGGAGATCCTTGTCCGGCCAATCGGCAAGCGGGCGTTCGGCAAATTCCTGCCAGAAAATGGCTTGAAGTTCGCCCACCAGTTTATGCGGCAGCTGATGTGAAAGGTGGCTGCGCAACAGCGCCCTGGGATGCTGGTTTTTCCAATGCAAAAGCAAATTCCCTGCTTCCATTCCAGGCAGCAGGTCAATGTCGATGGATTCTCCGGGATGCCAGTAGCTTGAAAGCTGCAATACCGCCGGGCCGCTGAGCCCACGATGTGTAAACAGGAGATCCTCCCGGAACTGAGCTTTCGAATTGCTGATGCCCACTTCACAAGACAAACCGGACATACGCTTGCAGAGTGCCAGCGTTGCATCGGTGAATGTAAACGGCACAAGTCCCGCTGATCTGGGTAACAGTTCCATGCCAAACTGCTCTGCCAGTGTGTATCCAAAGCCGGACCCACCAAGGCTGGGTATCGATAAGGCGCCACTGGCGACCACCAGTGAGCCGGCATGAAAGGTTCCCTGGTTGGTTTTCAGGTGGTAACCGTCGTTTGCATTCACTTCACTGGTTTCACACAGGGTGCGAATTTCAACACCAGCCTGTTGGCATTCCTTCAGGAGCATGGCAACGATCTGTTTGGAAGATTCAACGCAAAACAATTGCCCGCTCAGGCCATTGACGGTTTCTTTTTCAAAGTGTTCGATGCCATGGTGATCAACCAGCTCAATAAAGTCCCACTGTGTGTATCGACTCAATGCGCTTTTGCAAAAATGCGGATTGGCCGAGAGGAAACGATCGGGCGTGATGTGCATATTGGTAAAATTGCACCGCCCGCCGCCTGACATCAGGATTTTTTTGCCGATCTTGTTGGACTTTTCAAGCACCAGAATACGACGGCCGCGGCGTGCCGCGGTGATGGCGCACATCAGGCCGGCCGCCCCTCCGCCAAGTATCAGGGTGTCGTAATCATTGCTCATTGATGCAGCTTAACGCTTTGCCTAAGAAAATAGGAAAATGGGATATTAGAAAAACAGGGCTCAGAGTCCGTTTTACGTCATTGCCCTGAAAACGGTGGTTTATACTTCCTGTCCACCCAGGGGGACAATCAAAAAAATGCCTGAAGATAATAGTCCAACCGTCGAGCTGTCCGACAAGAATCAGCTCGCAGATACCAAACAACTCGGGATGTTCGCTGCCATTGTCAGCCTGGGTTATGTGTTTTGGCTGGTATGTGGCATGGAAATGGTGGAGCGGCTTGCCTATTACGGCGTTAAGGCCAGTGCCGCACTGTATGCCACCAACCCGATTTCAGAAGGCGCCCTTGGCTTAACGATTACTGATTATGGCCTGATTACGATGACCTGGGCGCTGGTGCAGACTTTTGTTCCGGTGTTTTCAGGCGGCATTTCGGATCGTATTGGCTACAAAGAGACGATTTTTGCTTCCACGATCATCAAGATATCGGGCTATTTGTGCATGGCATTTTTCCCCAGCTTCTGGGGATTCATGTTGGGTGCATTGTTGCTCGCAACCGGCACGGGAATCTTCAAGCCCGGGATCCAGGGAACCCTTGGCAACGCCGTTGCAAAAGAGAGTGGTTCGATGGCCTGGGGGATTTTCTACCAGGTGGTCAACATCGGCGGTTTTCTTGGTCCGATTGTCGCCGTTCATTTCCGCCAGCTTTCATGGGACAGCTTGTTCTTTGTGTGTGCCGGAATTATTTCGATCAATTTTCTGTTGCTGCTTACTTATAAAGAGCCTGGCAAAGAAGAGCGGTTATTACTCAAGGCGAAAGTTGCATCAGGCGAAATCAAGCAAGCACATTTGTGGAAAGATGCCTGGTCTGAACTCAGGAAGCCGATTGTCTACTGGTACATGCTGGTATTTGCCGGATTCTGGTTCCTGTTCAATGCGCTGTTTGATGTTCTTCCTCTGCATGTCAGGGATTGGGTGGATACATCGACTGTCATCACCGATTTATTTGGTGCCGGAGGTACTCAAAATGGTTTTTTCCAGTTCATTCTCGGAATGAACAATGAAGGAACCCGGATTGAGCCCGAGGGCATCGTTAATCTCAATGCCGCAATGATCATGCTGACCTGTTTCCTTGTGGCTGCCTGGACTGCCAAATACCGAATCACAACGGCTATGTTTGCCGGTGCAGTTGCGAGTGTCGTTTCGATGTTGCTGATCGGTGGCTTTGAGAGTGCCTGGATCGTTGTGTTTGCCGTGGCCCTGTTCAGCCTGGGCGAAATGATGATCAGTCCCAAGAAAAATGAATACATGTCCAATATCGCTCCGAAGAACAAACGCGCCATGTATTTGGGATTCGTGATGCTGCCGCAGGGGATTGGATGGGGGTTGGAAGGTTACTTTGGTCCGTGGCTGTATAACGAATTCGCTTCCAAGGAAAATTTCTCGCGTGAGTTCCTGGCAACAAACGGGATGTCGCCAGATCAGATTGCCGCGATACCTCAAGGTGAGGCTTTCACCCGACTTGTTGAGTTCACGGGTGAGAATGCCCAGGCACTAACCGACCAACTCTATGCGATGCACAATGTAGGCATGGCCTGGTATGTCATTGGCATGATCGGGGCAGTATCTGCTGTCGGTATCTTGCTTTATGGGCAGTGGTTGTTTCGAATGGAAAAGAGCAAAGCGACCTGAAAAAGGTCTGCAGTATGCCAACCGTATATACACGGGTTCCCCGGCAAAAATGGGCACAGAATTCTGGTGCCTGATTAGTCAATGCCTGAACAGCAATATTCAGTATGGTTTTTCGTTTCATCGGATTACCCCTTTCAATCTTTGACCCCAAATATCGTTCGCCCTATGCTTAGGGGACCAGTCAACTAACCCTGGGTTTCGGGATCCAGGAGGGGCTAAAGACATGAAAATATTGAAGTTCGCACTGTTCTTTTACATGATTTCGTGGACTGTATCCGGCTTCGCCAACACGGCTGTACCGGAACCATTTCGGGGACATGACCCCGATTCCACATTCAAAATCCAGTATGGAGACGTCGACGCGATTCTTCGCACGATGGTGGTGGACATCGGAAGATCGTCTCGTAAAAAAGCACCTGAAGTTCGTGCACAAACCGGCACGCGTATGAGGAACAAGGTTCAGCGGGAGACAGCAACCGAAGGCAATCGATTCTACTTCGAGGAATTTGAGGACAACGAGGATTTCCGGGTAATGTTGCACCAGGTGCGTCTCAACCTGGAAGGCATTCCAAGCCAGGTTCCCCTTGAGGACTTCAATCGCACTGAACAACTGGCATACTGGCTTAACCTTCACAACATCACGCTGATCGACGAACTGGTTAAGCTTTACCCAGAAAATGACCTGAAAAAGGAACTCAATGGGCGTAAATCAATCCTTGACCAGAAGTTGCTCAATGTGGCCGGTGTGGAACTGAGCCTGAATGACATCCGGCACACCATTTTGCCAATCAATTACGACAACGACCCCATGGTGTTATATGGCCTTTACCAGGGTGTAATTGGCGGGCCCAACATCCGCAAGCGGGCTTTTACCTCGGAAAACGTACGTCGGTATTTGCAGGATAACGCCGAGGAGTTCATTAACTCGAACCGTGGCACTTATGCGCAGGATCGTAGTTTTGAAGTGTCCGAAATGTATGAGCGTAATGACAGGTATTTCCCGAATTTTGATGTCGATCTGAAAAACCATCTGTTGCGATTCATCGAAGGCCCGGAGAGAGGCGCGCTGCAGGCAGCCAATACGCTTGATCCGGACATTACCGACTGGACCATCACCGATGTCTATGGCTCCTATCAGCAAATCGGGGGCAGTTTTTCAGATAACAAGGCGGCGATGATGGATTCGATTGTGGCTGTGGCGCCTGCAGAGGAAGGCAATGGACTCGGTGCCGGGTCAGGTGGACTGAAACCTGGCGGCGGACAGTTGGGAGCCACCCAGGGCGGCAACATGTCTGTCGCTTCATCCCTGGTCATGGCAAAAACCCCGGGGCCGGGCCGCTTCAGCCCGGATGTTTTGATGCACATTAACCAGCTGAAGATGAAGGAAGAAGAAACCAGAAGACTTAAGGAAGGCTTCGTGACCGTTGAAGAACTCGGCGAAGTTGAGCAGGAAGATGCTTCGGAAACCGAGCCGGAAGAAGATTCGGATGGTTAGGTACTGAAACAGTCCCCAGAGCAGGATCAAAGTTCGCTTTGATCCTGCTCTTACTCGAAACCGTCGGCCAAGAACGTGGTATCCAGAGGGTCAAGCTCAAAGGCGCCGAGGTCAGGGTCAGGACCACGCTGGCGGCCCAGTATGTCTTCAGAAGCGGCATTGGCCGGTTCAGCATTGTCTATGGCAGGTGAAGTGCTGTCGGGCTGTCCATAAAGATTCACCAGCCGCACAAACGCCTGGTGAATGGAGCTCGAACCGTCAGCAAAGTTGCTGCCATCCCATGATGGCACCACCAGCCCGCCCTGTGCGCCCAGTTCCGGGTCACCCGTCATCGCATTTGCATCGTCGCTGAATCTCAGGAATTGCCCAGCGTCTTCTGGAATTGCGTTGCCTCCATTCCAGTACAGGTTGTTATCCAGTGTGGCGTTGGCAGTTTGCCCGGCAGGCGAATCGAACAGATCAACACCGTTGAATGCCTCGCTGCCCATCGTGCCGTTGGGGTCAGAGTAGATATTGTTGAAGAATTCAAGATTCTCGCTGGGCGGGTTGTCGCCAACGGCGATCAGACGCCCGGCGAAGCTTCGCGAGGGCATGTCACCAGTCAGTGTGTTGTTGCGGAACACCAGGTTTTTCGACCCCTGAACCGTGAGCGGCGTTCGCATCAGGTCCGTGCCGTTACCGATCATCAGGTTGTTCTCGACCAGCAAGTCCTGGGCCTCAAAATTCAGCGTGCCATCCTCTCCGAAACGCACAAAACTCTGGCCTGAGCTGCCGAACCAGTTCAGGAATACGTTGCGACGGATTGTGACCTCACGCGAACCCACCACGGTATCGCCAGTGCCACTGTCCTTGACGACGATAAAGGAACTGGTGTCGTTATCGACCGTGTTGAAAAACACATTGTCCTGGATGGTGACCCCGATCACGCTGTTGACGTCCATGTGCTCGTCTGAGCCAAACTGGTTGAAGAACATATTACCCTCGACCAGCACGTCTTCTGCGCCGTTGTTGATTTTCAGTAAATCGTTGTTGGTGCTGTCGTGAATGATGTTATTTCGAAACACGATGCCGGAAACCACCGGGTCGGTTCCATTGTTGCTGCCGTTGAACTTTCCCAGCAGGTCCTGCACCTGGATCACCAGTCCGCCTGTGTTCCCCGGAGCATGGGCGATATCGAATCCTTCCATGGTGATATTGCGACCTGTGAATGAGATGACGACCGCGCCCTGGTCATACCGCAGTTTGGCTGCATAGGGGATTTCTGATCGTATCGTGACCTGGGAGTCAAACTCCTGGCGCAGTCTTGCACGCCCGTTGTATGTGCCGGGTCGAACGATGATGGTTGCGCTGTCTGAGGCGTTATCGACCGCATGGGTAATGGTGGCCCAGGGGTTGCCACTGCTTCCGTCGCCATTGATGTCGTCGCCGTCTGTGGCGACAAAAAGAGTCGTTCCCGAATGGACAATCGAGGTGATAAACAGCCCACACAGGGCAATCAGTCGAAGCAGCATGGTCACATCCGTGTTCGCAAGGCCTGTATCAGTGTGACAGCACAAGGATGCAGCCACAACTGCAGGGAAATAGAGTAGAGGAGCAATCTGATACACACCTGGAATTTGTGTAATCATCATAGTCTGGATGTCTAATGTCAGCAGCCACCACAACGATGCCTTTATCAGTTACAACGGTGCTGATGCGGCGTTCGCACAGGCGCTGGAATCTGCACTGGAAAGTTATCGGCCGCCTAAACAACTGACTGATCGTACCGGCCATCCCAGGGTATTTCGTTATGAAGGTGACATGGTTGGCAGCGACTATGATGAGGCAATCAACAAGCACCTGGAACAAAGCCGCTTTCTCATACTGGTTTGCTCCCCCGAGGCCAGTGCCAGTCAATACGTCAATGACGAAATCGAACGATTCGCCGGCCTGAAGTCTCCTCATTACATCATTCCGGTCCTGCTGCGCGGGCAACCCAACAATGCGGCCGGCAGGGATGGGGACAAGGCATTTCCACCGGCACTGACTGACCTGGTTCGTATGCCGCTTGGCATTGATTTTCGTGGTTTCGACACGTCAAAAGATAATTTTGGCAAGGGTCGGTTTGAATCACCGTGGTATCAGTTGCTGGCCAACCTGTACGAAGTCAGCCGTGACGATATGGAGCAGCGTGAGCGGGCTCGTCGATTGCGCAGAAGAACTCAATGGGCAGTTGCATCAACGATGGTCACTTTTATCGTCGCAATACTTGCAGTTGTGGCGTGGGTGCAAAGGGGCATGGCGCTGGAGGCACAGGCCGGGGCAGAAGCGCAGTTGCTGACACTCCAGGCTGAGCGGTCAGAGCGCACTGATCAACCGGAGGTGGCGTTGATGATTGCTGCTCAAGCCATTCGTAAATCCCTGGACCATCAGGCACTTTTTCCCAGGCCTGGCGCCGTTTCGATTATTTATCGCCAGGCAACCAGGCTTGAGGGGGCAGGGTTGGCGGGATTTCAGCATCCCTGGCCCGTTCAACGCAATACCGAACCCTGGGCCGCGGGTGATGCCAGCGGTCGCTGGCTGGTCACGGGTAATTTCGGCGGTAATGGCGCCATCGCCTGGGATCTGGCCAGTGATTATGTGCCTGGCTCGGGCAGATTGTTGACCGACGCCCCTGACAATTACAGTTCGGGAGACTGGATCGACAATATCGGGGGGTACATTCGAAAACAGTTTCCGGATGTCGAGGGCGACTGGATTCTGCCCGCCTGGGATTCCCCGTCGGATGGCCCGTTGCCTGAAATCCTCAAGCCACTGGTAGATGTAAAGCGTGCTGATGGTTCAAGTTTTGGCACCGACCGCTTATTCGTTACCGCCGATAATCGGTGGCTGATTTTACTGGGCGATCGGACCCATCGGTTGATCGATCTCGAGTCAAAACTGATGGAGAGCGGCTATTCGGCCAGGGTGACCGCTTTTGACTGGATTGATGCAAACAAAGCGCTTTACACCGCCCACCGAAATGGTGAGATTCACCGCTGGTCTGCAACAGGGCAGCAGCGTGCCTTGCTGCTTTACAGTGAAGACGGTCTGGGCATTCGAAATTTCATTGTCGATGCCAACGAGGAACACCTTTTACTCCAGACCGATGTGGGTGACTGGAATTTTTGGAGTCGGGGTGATGACAAATGGCGTGAACTGTTTGAACGAACTTCGCCGGAACACTTGGCATTCACAGCCACGCTTTATGAATTGGATTACCATCGCTCTGGTCGTCTGGGAAATCCGTACGATCCGTATTGGCCTGACAAAGCCATGAGCACACCCATGTTGGAGTTCGGTTCCGCCGGTGAAATTGTTGCGAACCTTGCGGATCGTTCAGTTCGTTGGATACCTGGCGTTGAATCGGCATGGCAGACATCTCCCAATACTGCATCAGCCACACAAGCCGAGTCTCTGTTCAGGATTGGGGAACATGGATCCATCAGCGTCATTTCCCCTGATCGTCAGTGGCGCGTCAGTTTCGAAGGCTTGCAACGAAGGGTGATGTCCGGGAAATCATTCGAAGCGCTGGATGATGATCAGGTTTGGACTCAGAAGCACTGGTCCGAACCGCAGGCCTGGCCTGAATTCGGCCGTCGACTTTACCCTGCTATCTATACTTTTTCAGCTGATGAACGCTGGTTGGTTTTCGGTGTTGGATACTCCGGACGTAGTGATTGCGGCATGCAAATCGACCTGTATCGTCTCGACCTGATGCATCCTGCGCCACTGACCACATTGACGCCGCTCAAAGGAGGCATCAGTGCCCGGGACGGTGAAGAAAAGTGCCCGGTGGTTGAATTCAGTCGAGGGGGTAACTGGCTACTGGCAGACGGGGCACTTTGGCGCCTGCAGCCGGATTCAGCTCAATCTGATCCCATATTGCTTCCTGGGCCTGGATTGTCGATCAGCCCTGACGAAACCCTGGTTGCGGTTGAAGTAAAAGGTCCATCAGGGTGGCACATCAGAATGTTGCCGCTTGAGCCGGAAAGCGTTGCTGACCTCGCCTGCCTCAAAGCTGGCCGCAATCTTATTTTAAGCGAGTGGCGAGAGCTCTTTGCCGGCCAGCCATATGAAGCTTTATGCCCGGAAAACTTTCAATAAATGAGGTCCTTCTGCCGAAATCAGCTTGTTTTTGCGAAATCCGGTCGCCGGAATACAATGGCGACGTGATTCAGCGTTTTGAGACTTTCGACACCGAGACCAGTGCCTGGAAAGCCGCATTCGAGGTTCGTTATGTCAGGGTTGAGAACTGAACTCAGAAACGCCAGACAGCACCCAGCAACGGCCCTGAGAAATCCAGGTCTGCCAGTTTGGAGTCGTCATCGAACTCCCATCTCAAATAGCGGTAGCTGGCGACAATGTTGAATGTATCTGTCGCCTGGTAGCCAATCCCTACAAGTGCCCCCCAGGTGAGGTCAGATTCACCTGTGCCAACATTTGCGCTCCATGGCATGAACCACCTGTTACCGGTCCTGATTCTTCCTTTGAATCCGACGAGAGCGTCAATCACGCTGTCTCCGAGATCTGTCCTCACCGTTGGTGGTTGCTCAGGGATGGAGACGTCAAAATTAAGCGTCAGATCGCTGGAAAGGTCGAGATAACGCGCACCAAATACAAAATCGATGACAGTCCCTTCGCCATCATCTGCCAGTTGGTAGCCTACGCCGGCCTGAACCACCAGGCCTTCCAGATCCAGGTTGGCGTCAACGCCCGTCAGGTTAATGCCACCACCCACCGGTGGAACCAGGTCGACGCGGTCGTTCTCTGAAAGATCAAGGTAGATCACATCAGTGAGAACTGACCATTTGTCGGAGCGGCCCTCGTAGCTAGCCATGCCAGCCATTTCGAGGTGATCCAGGATGTCACTGAAGTCGACGTCGAGGCCCTGTCCTGTGGACGTCTTGCCAGCGATGTCTGCACCCCAGAGATAAACGGCCAGGTTATGATCCCAACCGTCGTCGGCCAACAGGGGTTGTGAGGCCATCATGAGTGAAAAAGCACCGATTACTGCTGCATTTCGTCTTATGCTGTTCATATTGAATCAATCCCTTTGAGTAATGACAAAACTTCAACCTGGTTGACCTGAATTGTGCCTCATGCAACCAACACCAGGTTTCCTGATGATCCACCACAGGACCTTGCAAACAATCTCAGGTTCTCAGGAAATGCCGCGAGTCTGAAGTACCAATTCATTCCATGCAATTAAATTTTACTGATCAGGAAAGTAGACCAGCAATCGTTTTAAATGATTGCATTTCTGCCTGATGCTGTTTGGCCCCATCCCACCATCTCACTTTGGTAAATGTTGGGTGTGGTTGGTGTTATGAAGTTAGGCTCGCTCGCTTAACTACGCTATGTTAACCCGGCAGATGATATTTGTTCAGCAAAAATTGAGGGTCGGTGTCATATGCCAGTTCGCGTGATTCGAAATGTTGATGGTACCTCTGCTGCAGCCGATTTGTACGGCCGGCCTGGCAGACCTCACAGAAAAGGCCGATACGACTCCAAGGTCATCAGCTGCGCAATTGTGGTGCTGTGTACACTGCTTCCTTTGAAAACCTGGCTTACGCCCAGTCCCTGAAGGCATTTGGCTATGCTGGTGGGGTCGGCGAATACAGTTATGATGCCCCTCGTGGAAACCTGACCGGCGACCCGTGGTACACCGATGGTTACCGCCTGGTGTTATGGCTCAGCTCGGAACCGATTGCAGTTGACGACCTGGAAGTTCTTCAATGGCGTCGCCCGCGGGACGACTGAATGCAAAGGCTGTATTTACTCTACTAATGGAAGCGGGTGAGAAATGACACGAATTTGCGCTGAATTTGATCAATGGAGAAGAAAACCTTGTGCTCAGAAAATATAGGCAATAAACCTGTGATGGTTTTCAGGGATTTCTGCAAATGACTGATTCAATGAACACTGTTGATCGATTGGAAGAACTCGAGAGTCGCCTGGTATTCCAGGATGACCTGGTGGAACAGCTCAATGACGTTGTAGCGCGCCAGGACAGGCTGATTGCCGATCTGCAGATTCGTATTTCCACTCTTGAAAAGCGTTTGGAAGATCTGGCTGACGGCGCAGCTTCATCCGGAGATGGCGACGGTTTTGAAGTGCCGCCTCATTACTAGCCAGGCCCTGGCAACTATTTGGTTTTCTCCACCCAGAATGCCGTGTATGTGAGCCCGTCGGTGCCCAGCCGGTCTTCGGTTCGAACACCGCCGGCCATGCCGGCAAGTCTTTTTACTTCCTGATTACGGGCATCCTGATCCAGCAGCATAAAGTCGTTTTTCTCCGCTGCCGTCCAGTCGCGCTCGTTTGCGAGGCGAAAAAGATCATCGAACGAGTATTGGCATTCACGGCCCATGGATTAATTCACGTCAGCTAACTTGTAGACCCAGAGTATAAAGCAGGGATCTTGCCGCGGTGGGAGCTTCTCCTGGTGATGTTGTATTCCCCGGTCTTGTTTGATATGAATTTTTATCAGCGTCTGATTACGCGTTGGATAAATATTCTGATGAGACAGGACGTAGCTACAGGCGGAGCGGAATGACTATCATGGTGATTATGAAAAAACAGACACTGGCATTGCTCCTCCTGGTTTCACTGGCTCGTTCGATACTTGCCAGTGACTTTCACGATGGTTTTGAGCAAGGCCTCGACAACTGGGAGCCGTTTTCACCCGGCTATGCGTTGATTGTTTCCGAAGCGGAAGGAAACAATCATGTGTTGGAACTGACGCCACGTTCGGGGGACTATTCGCACGTCATATTGAAGGCTGATTCGCCAACCGGTCATGCTCGCATGGAAGGCAGGTTTTTGTTTCCCACTGAAGGCGATGGCTACCTGGGCCTTATTTACAACCACATTCATAGCGATGCACGAACCGACTTCGGCGTTCTGTATGTGAAATCCAATGGCAGTTACATCCGGGTCAGCCCGCATTATGACGGCAATCCATCGTGGCGACTTCACGAGGAAAAGAAAGTCATGCTTGAAGGAGATCGCAGGATTGAACCGGGAAGATGGTATCGATTCCGGTTGGATGTGCATGAATACTCAGCGGCGCTCTACATCGAGGACATGGAAACACCAGCAGTTGTATTTAATGAAGCACCGAACAGCAACGGGGCATTCGGCCTTGAGGCCAGGCCTGGGAGAGGGGAGCCTGTGTGGGTCGATGATATTCGCATCATGTCCCTTGAGCCGATCACCAGTCCGGAAACCAATAAAGAGCCGGAATCGAAATTAGGACCATGGCAGTATCAACCGGCCATTGAAGATTCGCCTGGGCTAAACCTCGAGTCTCCGGTACTGGATGAGTCAGGCTGGCAAAGCCTGGAAACTGATTCGCGCGGCGCAATCATCACCGGCCAGCTCACTCAAAACGTATCCGGTGACCGCTCGGTGGTATATCTGAGGACCAGTTTCGAAGGATCAGATGAGCAAAGCATGGCATGGTTTGCCATTAGCTCAGCAAACCGAATTGATGTATGGAAGGACGGATATTTCCGAGGCACCGTCGCTCCGGAGCAATACATTTGGAGCGACCATATTTCTGTCCCGGAGCCTGTTGGTGCCAGACTTCCTCTTCGTATTTCTCCAGGGCGCCAGGAAATTTTACTAAGGGTTCATGGTGACCGATTCGCTGGTGGTGGCTTTTTCGCTGATATTCTATTTCCCCGCTAAGGGGCTTCTCATTTGGAGATACCATCGGGTTT
>DATFLY010000070.1:0-22086 GCA_035267185.1 Lysobacterales bacterium
ATCCGGGGCATCCCCTGACTCACGTTCCGCGTCCGACTCTTCATCCTGGGCGGTCGGATTCTCACCGGTCAGGGCTTCTCGCAGGTCGAGAATTTCATCAACCAACGTCTTTTCATTCTCCCAGCGCTTGTTCAGATCCGCCTGGCGCGCACGCTCTTCCTCCAGATCGGCGGCGAGTTTGGATTCGCGCTCAGGGTCAGACATGCCGATGGCGGCTTCCCTGGCCAGGATGCTCTGCTCCAGCTCCAACGCCTCAATGCGATGCGTACTGTCTTCCAGCGGTGCTGGTGTTGCATGCAATGCCACAGCAACCCTGGCGCATGCAGTATCCAGCAGGCTCACCGCCTTGTCGGGTAATTGACGTGCCGGGATGTAACGATGCGAAAGGCGCGAGGCCGACTCCACTGCGTTGTCGAAAATCTGCACCCGGTGATGTTTCTCCATCACCGGAGCGACGCGACGAAGCATGCCGATGCACTTTTCTTCACTCGGCTCGTCGACCTTGACCACCTGGAATCGCCGTGTCAGAGCCGGGTCTTTTTCAATGTACTTTTTGTATTCGGCCCAGGTGGTGGCCGCAACCGTTCTGAGGGTTCCCCGGGCAAGGGCAGGTTTAAGCAGGTTGGCAGCATCGCCGGTACCCTCCGAGCCACCGGCACCGATAAGGGTATGAGCTTCATCAACAAACAGGATGATGGGCGTTGCTGAGGAATGCACCTCGTCGATGACAGCCCGCAGACGTTGTTCGAATTCACCTTTCATGCTGGCGCCAGCCTGCAGCAGCCCGAGGTCCAGCGCCATCAGCGCAACGTTCTTGAGCTGCGGTGGGACATCGCCTTGCGCCAGGCGCATTGCAAACCCCTCGACCACGGCTGTTTTACCAACACCCGCTTCACCGGTAAGAATGGGATTGTTCTGGCGACGGCGCATCAGGATGTCGACGATCTGCCGGATTTCCTCATCGCGCCCCACAATCGGATCGAGTTCGCCGTTGCGTGCCTGCTCAGTGAGATCGACGGCAAATTGCGCCAGTGCCGATTTCTTGCCGCCCGGTGCCATTTCGCGCCCGTCCCCGCCTGTGGCTGCTTCGCCGAGCTGGCTGCCGTCATTGGCGGTGAGTGCGTCTTCGGGCGATCCTTCTACGATCTTGTGTAAAGAGTTCACAAGCTCATCCAGCTTGACCTTTTCAAACTCCCGCGAAATTCGCAGCAATTCGTTTGTCAGGTTTCGAGTCTTGAGAATGCCAATCATCAGGTAACCACCGCGAACCCCGGATGCGCTGAACATCAGGCTGCCGTAGAGCCAGGCCTGCTCAGCAGCATCCTCAAGGTCAGCCGAAAGGTCACTGATCGAAGAGGCACCGCGAGGAAGCTTGTCCAGGGTTTTGGTGAAATCAGCAGCCAAACGGGCATTATCCAACCCGAAATGCTTGATGATTCGACCCAGGTCAGAATCCTGCAACTGGAGAATCTGCTGCAACCAATGGACCAGCTCGACATACGGGTTGCCGCGCATCTTGCAAAATACAGTTGCGCTTTCAATGGATTGGTACAGCAGGCTGTTGAGCTTGCCAAATAATGCAGTACGGCTGATTTCTGTCACGTCAATTTCCTTTGAGTTTCACTCACCCTGATCTCGATCAGACATAGTTTGCCACCTGCAGCTGCAGGTCGCCCACTTCTTCCTCTTCCTCGCGTGTCTCCAGCCAGCTTGTCCAGCCAAGCTCACCTTGCTTGCCCAGGCATGTGACTGGCTTTTCTTCTTTCTTCAATACCGGTTGAAGTTCCCACATCAACTCCAGCCCCAGGTAATTCCGTACTGTGTCGACAAGCTGTTTAAACAGCCTCCCGGTCGGCAGAAAGTCCTCGTATTGCTGCAGGGTTAAGGGTCCAAGCCGTATCTGAAACTTATCCTGGCGTTGCCAGACCCGGTCACCCAGCACTGTGTTCATCCCGAGGCTTCCGACCCTGGGGTCGGTTCCGAGCTGCAACCGGTCCCGTTCAGGGATGGTTAGCCAATGGGCAACAAACTCCACGATTTTTGCTGGCACCCTGAAATGATTTTGTACAATCGACGCCAACCCCACGGCGTGGCGCGGAAGGCTGCTCAGGTGCCCGGTAAAATGGAGCTTGGCAGAGCGCGGCATACTGTCAGCATCTTCTGCAGTTTCCATTCCGTAGCCGGCCAGGGCGCTGATATAAAACGCGAATCGGTCCTGGTCCTGCCGGTCAGCCTGAACGGTGGGCTTGCCCTGGGCCCAGGCGCGATAGAACAGGCTCACGATTCGATGATGGAAGGCATCGGCAAACCCAACATTGGCGGAATCACGGGCGTGCCGCTGCCGATGTCTTGCATGTTCGGTCAGGTGCAGGGGAAGCGGACCATTGGGCCCGAACAGCCCAATGAAAAGTTGTGAAATCCTGGGCTTGCCATCAGGACCCTCGAAATCCACGGCATTCAGGGTTGACGGGGCAAAACTCATGTATGGCGGCTGCCCAAAGCGTATAGGATCATCCTCCGGCCGGAATGCCAGCCCGGTGCGGGACTGATCGGGAAAGGCACAGTTTATCCGCCTCACCGCTGAGAAAAATCCGTAGCGGTATGGTGCATCCTGCATGCTCTGCAAAAGTGCTAGAGCCTCGGTCGTGTACCCATTCTCACCGGCCATCGGCCAACCTCGATATCAGCGTCAGAACGCACCACCAGTTCCGTAAGATTATTGATGGACACATACTTGGCAAAAAACTCCTCGAGCACAGAGCCGAAGAGATACATCCCCCCTCCTTCAAACGCTGCTTCCTCAAGCACCACTGTAATTTCCAGACCTCGACCGAAACTGATCGGCCCTGAAAGCGGTAAACGCCTGGTCACCGGTCTGGCAGTTATGCTGAGCACACCGTTGATTTGCCGGGTCGAAAGCGTGCTGTAATTTGAGTAAAGCTCCAGCAGTTCACGCAGAGCAGCTGCGCCCTCTTCAGGATTTTCGTCAATCAGGGAAAGATAATTAAGGGACAGGTGACTGATGACGCGCCATGCGTATTCCCCCGACATCGTCGCTGCACCAGAATCGCCACCTGAAGTCGATGGTCCCGGTCGGGTTGGACCGGCGACGCAGCGAACCTCTTCTACCGGAGCGTTGACATCCAGCGTGAAATCTCCACCGGGCTGTCCTTTTGGCATCAGGATCGGGAGGTCGCGGTTGGTGCACAAAGTCCGCACCCCGAGTTGAGCCAGGTCCGGACTGTACGGGGCATCGCTCGAGTCAACCAGTGACAAGAAAACTTCCTGCCCGAGGTAGCTCGATCGTGCGCCCTTCCTTCGCTGGCGGGAAGAAACGATCCTCGGCCTGCGCTGAACAGAGTAGTAGGCGGTGCTCTCGGTGACATGGCGGGCATCGCTGACTGCGTAAAATGGATGGAATTCCTGGCTGTCCTGAGCCTGGCTTCCATATCCCGTAACACCCAGCACCTGGTAAATTTCAAAATCCGTGGGCCTGCTGCGATCCGGAACAACATGAAACTCGTAATCCCGGTCATTGATGTGAATCCTGTCTGCCCGCTTGGGGAAAATATTCACCGCGGGCGTACAAAACGGTTGGAAACTGGACTTATCGACGATATTTTCCAGCTCGTTCCTGCGCCGGGAGAGATGGATGACGATATCGAATTGGTCCCCTTCCTGTTCCTTCAGGGCTTCTTTCAAACCACCGACCCGAATAAACCGATAACGCTCAGGAAAGGCGAAATATTCTCGCAACAGGCGGTAGCCATCGAACGATCGTGGCTGGTGAGGCAGCATGGATTCGTCAGGATCAAAACCCATTCGACCGACGTTACTGGAAGGAAGCGTGAGAACCTTTGTTGCATCGCTTCCACCGGTGATCACCGACAGGCCGCAGGCCTGGCTGAGGATTTCCTCATACAACCACAATGGATTCCGGCCACTGCCACCCAGGTACAGCGGAAGCGTATCAAGGTCCAGATCGCCCAGTTCAATCCCTCCAAGGGTCTTGACTCTGATCCTGACGCCACCTGCCACCGCGCGATCCGGCTTGATTCCAAGACGCGCGAGTGCAGCGCGACTGCTCAGGTATTGTGCGTCTGAAATTGCGATGGGATAAATACTGACATCATGCGATGTGCGGTATTCGCAGGCCGTCTGCATATCGCTGGTTTGCCTGCTGCTTAACGCAGAACCACGCTCCAGGACAAATCCATCAGCAGAACTCGGATCCTTCGGGTCAGGCTCGAATTGCACCACGACCATGGAGGGAATCGGGGCCAGGTAATCGGGGTAAACCATTGACAGCATTTGCTGACAAAACTTGGGAAATTCTTCCTCGATCTTGAGCTGAACGCGGGCAGTCAGGAATGCAAAACCTTCGAGCAGTCGCTCAACATAAGGGTCTGCACACGGAAGGGTCTCCATGCCGAGCCTTCCTGCAACCTTTGGATAGGCATGAGCAAATTCCGCCCCCATGCCATACATGAACTTTAGCTCCCGATCGTAGTGTTTGAATATCCGTTGATCCATCAACCACGATCCTCGCTGACATCGAAATCACCTGATTCAAGGTCCAGCTTGCTGTGCAACAGGACCTGGAAAGGCATGGGTTGTTCGAATACCACACCTTCGATCTCAAAATACAAAGCATTGCTGTTCATTGCACTGGGATCTGACCGAACACGAACTCTCAGCGAATTGCGGATGATGCGGGGTTCAAAATCGCAAATGACACGCTTGATGTTCTTTTCGAGTTCGGCCACTTCGATTCCGGAAGAGGGGCGGCCTGAAAAATCCGGCAGTCCGTAGTTGAGCACCGACCGCCTGACCTCAGGATATGCATCGAGGTCGACCACAGAATCGAGGGACACCGAGTTAAACAGCGCGCCGAGGTCACGGATGACCGCATCTTTGTATTGCTTTTGGCTAAGCGTCCGCCTGGCGCCGGACTCTTTTTTGTTGTCGGGATTATGGTCGGTCAGCCGATCCAGCAAGGCCGGCTGAAGTTGGTCAGGTGCGGACCGTTTAGCCATCCGTCCGGGTCAGGACCCAAACTCGATGGTACGCACCTGCAACAGGGGATAATCAGATTGATCTGAAGTCAGCATCCGTTGTCCGATTCCTTCGAACAGATCATCGCCGCTATCTTTCCAATCAGTCTTGCGTGACAGAAGGTGATCATCGGAGACACCCGACAACAGCGGATAGCGAGCGGGTATCATGACCATATTCTGACCACCATTGGTCCAGGTGATCTCTGCCGGCAGCCATACCAGGTCTCTGAGGTCTTCCGGTTCTTCGGTCCGCAGGGTCTTGATGGTGTCCATGGGCACCCAGTAATACTGGCTGTTGAAAATGATCTCCAGTACCGGGCCAAATCGTTGATCCGCATCAGCGAGCCATTCAAAATCCTCTCCGTTGATGCTGCCGCCGCAGGTTGGGGCTGCTTCGAACGCCTGTGCATTCAGCCGCTGAAATCCTTCCCGCTCACCTTTGGCAAGCACTTGTTGAGCCTCCACCAGCAACGCTATCCATTGTTGCGGTTCGCCAAAAACCAGCGGCTTGCTGAGGCCCTGGAAAACCGCCTCACGGTGCATTTCGCAATTGATGGCCTCACGGTATGCATGCACCATTGGCCAGGCTTCCTTGTTCAGGTCCTTGATGACTTCCAGTTGATTCAGAGCGCGTTTCCACTGGCCCTGGATGCAGAACAACTGGAACAGAAAGGTACGGCTGA
This sequence comes from Lysobacterales bacterium, assembly GCA_035267185.1. Taxonomy (GTDB): domain Bacteria; phylum Pseudomonadota; class Gammaproteobacteria; order Xanthomonadales; family SZUA-36; genus JAUIBE01. Next base: position 5,741 of record DATFLY010000070.1, read on the forward strand.
CAGCGTCTTCGGGCTTCTTTCGGATGCGCTGCATCAGATCCTGGAGAGCGTCTTCGACCCGACCATCCTGGATTAATTCTTCAGCGATCATGGCAGGTCATTTTGTTGGGCGCAAAAAAGCAGCCGGAGAACCAGTTGACTGGTCTCCGCTGCTTCCTGATTGCTGTTGATGTTGCTGAATGATTTATCAAATCGCAACGTTTTCTCTGGCGTTCCAACCAAGGACAGCTCCACCACCAGCTGCACCACCGCCATCCTGAGGTGTGTATTCCTCGGTCACCTTCGCGAAATTGAGCGTGAAGGAGTCCAGGGGCATGGTGTCGCCACCGCCGCCACTCTGTGAATAACTGGAAACCAGGATTTCCTGCATCTTGATTTTCAGATACTCGACCTGGGAGTCGCCACCGGCTTTACGGCACACCAATGTGGCTTCAGGCAAGTGCTCACCAGAGCAACATTTCTGCATCAGGGCCGGGGTGGCTTTATCCACTTGTTTGGTAAAGGACAGGTCATGAATGCTGACCTTCCCTTTGCCGCCGCCGCCTGAGATATGCATGCTGCCTGACTGGGTCATACCCCAACTCCAGCTTTCGATATCGATGCAGTTCTTGTACGTTGCGTCCTGTGACTCACCGTCCAATCCAGGGATCTTCAAGAAAAAATCTGTTGTAGCCATTACGTTCTCCTCGCGTTATTTAAAATTCCAGGTCGGGCGACTGATTGACAATTCTTCCCTTGAACCTATCTGCTTTGGAAGCTGTCTTTCGCCATCGCGGGATCAACTATAGCCAAAGCTTCTTATCGGTTCTGTGAATCACTTCACAAGCGGCAAAAAATAATCACCAGGCCCTTAAGCCAAATTTCACCCCACAGTTACCGCGCGGACGGTAACTGGGAAACCAGGCTCAGCGCCACGGTCATGCCCTCGAGCTGATAATGAGGCCTGAGGTAAAACCTCGAACGGTAATACCCTGGATTGGTCTCATCTTCTTCGACCACTACTTCCGCGGCTGCCAGAGGCTTACGGGCCTTGGTCGCGTCGGTGGAATTATCCGGGTCGCCGTCAACGTACTGCATGATCCAGTTGTTGAGCCAGGTCTCCACATCTTTTCGCTCTTTAAAGGAACCGATTTTGTCGCGCACGATGCACTTGAGGTAGTGAGCAAACCGGCAGGAAGCGAACAGATAAGGCAACCGCGCCGCCAGGTTGGCGTTCTTGGTTGCATAGTCGTCGTCGTATTCGATCGGTTTTTGCAATGACTGCCCACCGATAAATGCGGCGAAGTCGGAATTTTTCTTATGCAGCAACGGCAGGAAACCGTTCTTGGACAGTTCGGCCTCGCGACGGTCAGTAATGGCGATTTCGGTGGGGCACTTCATGTCCACACCGCCATCTTCTGTCGGAAAGGTGTGGGTCGGAAGATCATAGACCTCGCCACCCGATTCAATACCCCGAATCCGTGAACACCAGCCCCAGGTTTTGAATGCGCGGTTGATATTGGTCGCCATTGCATAGGCGGAATTGGACCAGGCGTACTTGCTGGAATCCGCGCCCTCGGTGTCTTCCTCGAAATCAAATTCCTCGACCGGGTCGGTTTTGGCGCCATAAGGCTGCCTGGACAGAAAGCGCGGCATGGTGAGGCCGATGTAACGGGAGTCCTCGGAATCGCGCAGGGTACGCCACGCTGCATGAGCAGGCCCCTGGAATTTCTTGGTCAGGTCTCTCGGATCCTGCAGCTCGGCCCAGGAGTCCATTTCCATGACTGAGGGGTTGGCCGCTGCCAGGAACGGGGCATGCATCGCCGCACTTATTCGGGCCATTTCCGTCAGTAGTTCGACATCGGTTGCCTTGTGGTCGAAATAGTAATCGCCGACGACACAACCAAACGGCTCGCCGCCAAAGGTTCCATATTCGGCCTCGTACATCTGTTTGAAGATGGGGCTCTGATCCCATTTGACGCCCTTGAAGCTGCGCAAGGTCTTGTGCAGTTCCTTCTTGGAAATGTTCATGACCTTGATCTTCAGCGTCTCATCGGTTTCGGTGTTGTTCACCATGTAATGCAGCCCGCGCCAGGCGCTTTCCAGGGCCTGGAAATCTGGATGGTGAATAACAAGATTGACCTGCTCGGTCAGTTTCTGGTCGATCTTCGCGATGATGGCTTCTATGGAAGCAACGGCATCCTCGGAAATAAGGTCCGTGTCCTGCAGCGCATACTCAGCCAGTGTCTGTACTGCATTCTCAATTTCTTCTGCGGCCCGGTCAGTCTTGGGCCGGATTTTCTTCTGAAGAAGCGCCCCAAAGTCGCTGGTTTCGGCAGTCTCAACTGCTGCCTGGGGTGCGGATGTCGCTTTTTTTTCAGCCATGCCTTATTCCTCTTTCTCTCCATCGTCTTTCTCGGTCTTTTCCTTGGGCGCAGACACCAATGACTGCAAAAGCGCCGGATCCTGGATGGCCTCGGCAACCAGTTGCTCTGCATCGGATTTACCGTCCATGAAACTGATGAGATTGTTGAGTTGTGTTCTTGCCTGCAGCAATTTATTCAAAGAATCAACCTTGCGGGCCACGGCAGCAGGTGAAAAATCGTCCATGCTGTCAAAAGTCAGGTCAACATTGAGTTGCCCATCACCCGTCAGGGTGTTGTCAACCCGAAACGCCGCCCTGGGTTTAATCGCACGCATGCGATCATCAAAATTGTCAACGTCAAACTCCAGGAATTTGCGTTTATCGACGTTGGGAAGGGGCTCTTCGGGTTTACCGGAAAGATCCGCCATCACGCCCATGACGAAAGGAAGTTGAACCTTCTTTTCGGCGCCACCTGTCTCGACCTCGTATTCGATCTGAACCCTTGGCGCCCTGTTCCTCGCTATAAATTTCTGACTGCTTTCTTTGGCCATGTTTGTCTCCGAGAACCATGAAGCTGAATCGCCTGCGCGATACCCTTACTAAATCCTATACCAATCGTGCTTAACGTGCTGAAAAAAACCGCCTGATTACTGTCCTTCGGTGTCTCCACTGACAATCCGTGCCTGGTTCACACTGTCGGGCACCATATCCTGCAGAATTTCCATGAAGGATTTTTCCACCAGCCGCTGCGCCCGTCGCAGGAGTAATGGTATGGGGCTTGAAGGCTCGTGCCTGGAGTAGTAGTCACAAATGTTATCCAGCACACGAACCACGTCGCGTCGGTTGCGGACAGCGCCGGTCATTGCTGCAACGGCCACCTCTCCTTCGCCGGCTTCTGCGCCCTCCCCTTCTGGCGGCAGTTCTTCAGACGGCATGTATTCCTTCATCACGGTGACCACCCGCCTGAGTGATTTTTCGGCCAGATCGAATACCGGGCCCTGTTCACCCCTGGACTGTTCCGTCCAGGTCTCGTCGATTTTCTTAAGCAGGTCAATGGAAGCCAACGCGGCATCGAGAGTAGCCTGAAGTTGTTCCGGATCACTTCTCAGGAAGGCCTCCCTGATGACACCTGGGTCCTGCACGTCATCGTCGTCTCCGGGTGACTCGTTGCCCTCCGCCAGGTCAATGTCATGAACGCTGTATTTACCCAGGCCCTTGACATCCACAAGCGTCATTTCAGCAACTGAACTGACGATGTATGAATACTCGTTCAGGGTTTCTACCGCATTAATGCGCATGGTGCTGTCATTATCTTCTTCGTCAAGCTGTGGGTGGACTGAACCCCAGAACTCACCGATATACGTATTCAGAAGTTCGAGACAATCTCGAAAAGTCTCGATGCCTTTGGTGTGAAGGGAAGCGAGAGCCAGGTGCACCACCACACGGCAATCCCGGGTATTCTCAAGTAAGCCGAGAGCCAGTTTTTCTACCGTCCTCCAGTCCGCCGGGTCTTGTGGAGGAGGCCTGTTGTCACCGCTGGGTGGGGCGTCACGCCTGGTCTGAGGCTCTGAAAGCCGCACCATCTCCTGGTATTCGGTCTCGTACTCGAGGTTCTCACCGCTCGGCGATTCCTCGGAGATTGGCTGGCTAAAATCTGTGGTTATGGAACTCATGGACAGCCCCCGAGGCTTGAGTGCCCCAAATTCCCGAATCGGTGAGTTTCCATTCTATTGAACGATGCCCCCCAAAACCCAGGTCGAAACGGTTGAATTAACGTCATCCGCTAGAGTATAAGGTATTCTATTGGCCGTGCAACCAGGGGCGAATTTGCCGTAATTCACTACCGGTACATCCTAACCAGAGCCGATTAATGTCGATAACATTAAAAATTGTCAGCTACCAGCGTCACACGCCTGAACAGCATGACTCGTATAGTTCAGACAAAACGCGGATCTCAATTGGACGCAATGCCGACAATGATTTTCCTCTGCCTGACCCTCAGCGTTTTATGTCGGGGCTGCATTGCTGGATTGAAAATCGGAACGATGGTTGGGAATTGCAGGACGTCAGCACCAACGGCGTGTTCATCAACGGTTCCAAAGAGCGAATTCCGAAGGACGAAAGCGTCTCACTCAATGAAGGCGACCTGATAAAGCTTGGCGACTACGAGCTGGAGTTTTCGACGAAGGCGGTTCGGGAAGCTGAGCCTGAAGAGGCAGAAGAAACCGATTTCTTCGCCGCCCCGAAAGATCCCGAAGCCAGAGCAGCAACCTCCAGGGGGCAAAAAGACGTCAATACCCCCTTGTCACAGATGGACGAGGGTATGCTTGCCGACCAGATCAGCATTGACGAAATTCACGGCCTGAACCCTCCAGAGGAAGACCCGGATCCGCCGTCATTGCAAGGCAAGGAATCACGTGGCTCGGCACTGAGGCAACATTTTCGCGCGCCGGAGGTGACGGCCGACCCACCCCAGGAACCTGAAGCACCATCAGATGCGAACGATGACCTGATGGCCAAGTACAGGCTAGATCCCGACGAACTGCCCCACCCTGAATGGGACGAGGCCACCGGAACCTGGAAGTCTGTGGCGAAGCCGGACACCCCGGCTCAGGCCATCAGCGATGAAACAGGCAAAACGGACCAGGGCAGCGATGCCCCGGGCACCACTCCGGTTGAGGCAGAAGCGCCCGAGCAGGAACAAGTCACGCCCGAATCTCTTACACCCAAAGCTGATTCACCCAAACCACGGACACCAGGACCCCGGATCAAAGCCGACTCCGCGCTCGCAGCGTTCATGGAAGGCGCCGGACTGGATCCTTCCAAATTCAGGCCCGAAGACGAGGCAGCATTTTTTTTCGACCTCGGTATGATTATTCAGAACATGACCGAAGGACTAATGCACACCCTGGCCTCACGCCGACATGTCAAACGTGAGTTTCGTGTTGATGAAACGCAGGTCGGTATTCGTGACAATAATCCATTGAAATGGGCGGTTTCAGCAGATGAAGCTCTGACCCGCCTGATGACCAATACAGACAGTGCTTACCTGAGCGGGCCCGAGGCTGTCAGCCAGGCCCTAGATGACCTCAATGCGCATCAGCTGGCAGCCCTGGCCGGCACTGAGGCGGCGTTACGAAATATCCTCAAACGATTCAAACCAGAAAATGTTGAATCGCGACTCGATTCCGGCTCTGTATTCGGCAAACTCATTCCCGGGTTTAAGAAAGCCAGGCACTGGGATTTGTACAGGGCCTTATATAATGAGGTGTCCGAAGCTGCTGATGATGACTTTCAACATCTGTTCGGCTCGCAGTTTCGAAAGGCGTACGAAGAACAACTCAATCGAATCGCCAGTTCACGCAAGGAGTCTTCTCAATGACCAAAAAGCTCGTCATGGCTTCAGTTGCCCTTATGCTGCTTGCTCTGTTGCTGTCAGCCTGCGGCTCCGCGCCCAAGTCAAACAAAGAAAAACTGGAAATACGAATCTCAGCGACCAGCGATGTGAATCCCGATCTCAACGATCGTCCTTCTCCTGTTATCCTCCACATTCTCGAGCTGACTTCGATTGACGGGTTCAACAGGGCAACTTTTTTCGAGCTGACCGAAAATGATGCAGCGGCACTCGGCGGAGATGTACTGAATAAATCAGAGATCATACTGACACCAGGCGGCACCTCCGAGACTGTGCTCGACATGGATTCGCAAATCAGTTTCCTGGGTTTCGTGGCAGCCTATCGGGATATCGACAATTCACGCTGGCGCGTGTCGCAGGAGGTTATTCCGGGAAAGACCGATTTCGTAACGCTTGACATCGGCAGGCAGCAAATCACCATCGCCGAAGTTAACAACTAAAACCGCCAGCACCCAGAGGTTCAAGAATGTCCTGGACAGCAAAAACAATCTGGTCGGAAGGCATGTTCCTTCGACCGCAACATTTCCAGCAGCATGACCGCTATCTTGAGGCGATGGTTGAAGATCGATGCAGCTCGCTTCGACCCTACGCCTGGGGTATCCGTGAATTGGAAATCAATGAGGAAGCGCTGGGACTCGGCAAAATTGACATCGCTCGCTGTCGCGTCGTGCTGGCCGACGGTACGACGGTCAACATACCTGCCGGCGATTCGGCACCGGAAGCGCTGGCATTGGACAGCAACACCCGCGATGAAACCATATACCTGTGTTTGCTGTCACGGCGATATGGCAGTAACGAGGTCAGTCGCGAGGAAGATTCGGATGACGTGACACGCCTGACCGCGAAAGTCATGGATGTGCGAGATACCAGCGTTGCAATGGACACCAGCGGACCCATTGAACTGGGCCACAAAAACCTCAGACTCCTTCGCGAGAATGACGAACGCGCAGATTACACCTGCATCGGGGTCGTGCGCGTTGTCGAAGTCCGCAACGACAACACAGTCGTTCTCGATCGGGACTACATTCCTCCGGCACTGGATTGCCGGGCCGTACCCCAGCTTTCGGGGTACATCAAGGATCTCCAGGGACTGCTAAAGCAGCGTGGTGAAAGACTGGCCGGCAGAGTCGGCGCGGCACATGGAGGCACGGCTGACACCGGCGACTTCATGCTTTTGCAAACCATCAACCGTTATCAGCCTTTGTTTTGCCATCTGGCTACGCTTTCAGATTTTCACCCCGAAACCCTCTACGGAATCTGTCTTCAGATGGCCGGTGAGTTGAGCACTTTTACCAGCAACACTCAACGCCCCTCGGAATACCCGGTTTATGACCATGAAGATCTGTTGGGGTGTTTCAAGCCGCTTATTGCGGAACTTCGTGAAGCGCTGACCAAGGTCATGGTCGCTACTGCCGAACGGATTGAGTTGAAACTGAAGCCGGGAGATGTCTACAAGGCAGACATCCATGATCGGTCACTTTTCGAAAACTATTATTGGGTACTGGCCATCAACGCAGACATGCCTCCTGAGGAAATCCGCACCCTGTTGCCACAGCAGGCCAAGATAGGCACCACAGATCAGATTGCCAACCTGGTCAGGCTGCAGATTCCCGGGGTCGGTCTGTCGACACTGGCGCAGGCACCACGCGAAATTCCATACCATGCCGGTTTCCAGTATTTTGAGCTGGACCGGCGCGGAGATATGTGGAGCCAGATTCGAGAATCCGGCGCGCTGGCCTTGCATGCCGGGGGTAACTTTCCCGGCATCAAGTTCCAGATGTGGGCGATAAAGACCAGGAATTAGGGCAGATGGCGGACCCCAAAGATCCTTTCGGAAACTCCGACGACGAACGCACTATTATTCGGCCCAATCCTGGCCGCCGGGCAGCGCAACAGGTCCAACAACCTCAATCACAAACTCCGCCTTCCCAAGGCGCAGCAGTGGACCTGGCGAAAATGTCAGGCCTTAATCCGCTGGACACGGCAGCCTCGCTGTTGCTTAATCTGCTTGGGCAAATTCGAAATACCACATCGCACCCGGATCCCAATGGTCTGCACAGCCAGCTTGGAGCGGAAATCCGGAGTTTCGAATCGCGTGCGCAAAATGCCGGTCTTTCACCGGAAACTGTGTTCACGGCCCGATATATCCTTTGTACGACCATTGACGAATTTGTATTGAGCACACCGTGGGGCGCCAACAGCGTGTTTCGCAATCAGAGCCTGCTGCAAATGTTCCACCAGGAAAGACTGGGCGGGGAAAAGTTTTTCCAGTTGCTGGACAGCATGATTCGCGATCCGGCCCGCAACATCGATCTTCTTGAGCTTATGTATGTGTGTCTCGCACTTGGATTCCAGGGCCGTTATCGCGTCGAGCGCGACGGCACCAACACGCTCGAAGCCATCCGGGAAAACCTCTACCGCACAATTCGCAATCAGCGTGGCGACATAGAACATGGCCTTTCACCTCACTGGGAAGGCATCGACAACAGCGTGCAGGGCAGGAAGGTCAAAATTCCGCTCTGGGCTTTGGTCACAATTACCTTCGCCGTGCTGGCTTTCATCTTTGTTGGCTTCACCTTTGGGCTTAAGCGAGGCAGTGAGCCAATCTACGCTGACCTCAGCACCACAGGCACCGAACAAAACCTGCTGCCCATCAGAACCCTTTCTTCACCCCCGGTCAGGCGCATAGCGGATCCGAAGCCGGAACGATTCAGTCTCAGAATTTTTCTCTCTCCCGAAATTGAGCGCAGTGAAGTCAGCGTTGACGAACAACCGGACAAGACGGTGGTTTTGATACATGGAGATGGATTGTTCGATTCTGGCGTGGATGTCGTTCGGCCGGCCTACCAGCCCGTTCTCACAAGAATCGGCGAAGGGCTTGAGCAGACCAGGGGCCGAATTGAAGTAATCGGACATTCGGACAATGTCCCGATTTCTACACGACGCTTTCCTTCGAACCAGAGCCTCTCGCAGGCCCGGGCCGAGGAAGTGGTCAGAATGCTGAACGAAGTGGTCAGCGACAATGAGCGCATGCGTGCCCTTGGCATGGCTGATCGGGCGCCGATTGCCCCGAACGATTCATCCGAAGGACGCGCGCTTAACCGGCGGGTCGAAATCACTGTTTATGAACGGGCTCGGGGTAACTAGATGGAAGGATTAATTGGTCGCCTCATCTCGATGGGTATGTTCCGCTACCTTGGCGTGGGCGCCGCTGCCCTGTTCATCTGGTACATGGGTCCCTACATTGAATTTCTCCGGCCAGCCAAAAACAGGCTGATCTGCATACTCATTGTTGCTGCGCTTTTCGGTCTTTACACGCTAACCCGCTGGATCCTTGCCAAGCGCAAAGAAAAAAACATGTCGAAGGACCTGGCGGAAAACGCGGACGAGGAAGTTGATCGCTCCCGTGAACGCAGTGACGAGGAAATTGCCACACTCAAGGACAAATTCGACGAAGCACTCAGCGTTCTCAAGAAAAGTGGCAAGGGCAAGTTCCGACATGGCGGTTTGTACTCTCTACCCTGGTACATGATCATCGGTCCACCCGGTGCCGGCAAAACCACCTTGCTGGTTCATTCCGGACTACGGTTCCCGCTGGCCGACAAGATGGGCCTAAAAAAACTGGCGGGCGTGGGCGGCACGCGATTTTGTGATTGGTGGTTCACCGATGAAGCAGTGATTGTCGATACGGCTGGCCGTTATGTCATGCAGGACAGTGACGAGAAAGTCGACAATGCAGCCTGGCTTGGATTCCTGCGCATGCTGCGCAAAAACCGCAAGCGACGTCCCATCAATGGCATCGTGGTGGCCATCAGCATCGACGAACTGTCTCGCAGCAGTGAAGTTGATCGAGAGCGGGCAGCCGTCGCGGTCCGGGCCCGCGTCCAGGAACTGTATGAGCAGCTTGGTGTGCGCTTTCCCATTTATGTCATGTTCACCAAGTGTGATCTGCTGGCCGGGTTCATGGAATTTTTTGATGATCTTGACCGCCATGAACGAGAGCAGGTTTGGGGAACAACCTTTAACATAAATGTCGATCTGCATGAGGAACTGGAGGGTGAGCTCGACCTATTGCAGGACCACCTTGAAGCCAGGCTGGTGCAGCGCCTTCAGCAGGAGCGCGATCCCCAGCGCCGTAACCTGATTTACAACTTCCAGGGCTCATTCAACGCCGTCAAACCACTTGTTACAGGGTTTATGGAGCGTGCCTTCAAACCCAGTCGGTACGAAACGGCACCATTTTTGCGCGGCGTGTATTTCACCAGCGGCACCCAGGAAGGCACGCCATTTAACCGCCTGATCAGCCAGTTGGCACGAAACTTCAGCCTCACCAGTGCCACTGCATATTCCGGTTCAGGCCAGGGCAAGAGCTTTTTTGTCCGCGATCTGCTCAGCAAGGTGATATTTGGCGAATCCGGACTGGCGGGTACCAATCTCAAGGCCCAGCGGATCTACGGCCTGATGCGTGCCGGCGGATTCATTGCGGTTGGCATCATTCCTCTTTTACTTGTTGCCTTGTGGTGGTGGAGTTCGATCAACAATCACGGAATGATTGATTCGCTTGATGATGACGCCAGGCAGATCACCGAGACCATCGAGACTGTTTCTCCCCAGAACACATCACTGGTGAGCGTGCTGCCGGTGCTCAATGAAGGGCGCGAACTCACCACCGGCTACGCAGCGAGCAAGGAAAGCGTTCCGCTCAAAATGCAATTCGGCCTTTACCAGGGGCGGCGCCTGGCGAAGAACCTGACAATTCCTGCCTACCAGCGCCTGCTTGAAAACGCATTTCTTTCCAGGATCCTTGTCAGCCTCGAACAACAACTGCGAGACAACCTCAGCAACCCGGAATACGCCTACCAGGCGCTCAAAACCTACCTGATGCTGGGTGACGACGAGCGCCTCAATACCGGGTACGTCAGGCGTTACATCTCCACTGACTGGCAGGCGCGATTCGGTGACTCACTATCCAGCGAGCAATACGCAGACCTGGAAAGTCATCTCGATGCCCTGCTGGATTTGCGGCCCTTTGCCCTGCCGTTTCCGCTGGATGACAACCTGATCGAACGCGTGCGAGGCGCGCTGGAACAGACCTCGCCCGCACAACGCGCCTATGCCATGATCAAGAGTGAAATCCTGACTGAAGGCGAGGAGTTCACTGCTGCCCGTGAGGGTGGCCCGGATGCACGCCAGGCACTGATCCGCCTGAGTGGAGAGCCGCTCACGCGTGGCGTGCCAGCGATGTTCTCGCCCGAGGGCTACTACCAGATGTTCGTCCCGACCCAGGCGCGGGTGATCGGCGAGCAGGAAGACGAGTTCTGGATTTTTGCGACCGAAGCAGCCCAGGGCAGCAGTATCGATTCTGCCGAACTGACCAACCAGGTCTCGACACTGTATTTCGATGATTTCATCGAAACCTGGTGGGAGTTCCTTGCTGACATTCGCATCCGTCGATTCAGCACTTTCGCTGAAGCTGCCGAGATCCTGAGGATCATTACCAGTGACGACTCACCACCAGTGCTTGTCCTCCAGGGGGCAGCGCAGAAAACGCAACTGATGCCGGATGCAATCGCTGGTGATGACGACAATGAATCGTTCATCGGGGCCGTCACCGAACTCATTGGTGCGAATGGTGAGGAGATTCCCTTTGTTTCGCCTGCCGCAGTCGATCGTGAATTTCGACCCCTGCATGACCTGATGGAAAGGCGCGACGGTCGTCCCTCAGCCCTCGATGGAATCATGGAAGACATCGAGGAACTCTACACTTATGTCCACGCGCTGGCGCGCAGCGGCACAGGTGATGTCTCCGCCGGTATGCAGAGCGATTTCTCCAACGCGGTCAATCGGGTGAGGATGTCTGGCGGTTACGCACCGACACCGATCGATGGCTGGATCGAGGAACTGGCCAGCCAGAACGAGGGCCTGGTCGCCGGCCGAACCATGGCTGCGTTGCAGGCTCGCTGGCAGGCCGAAGTTGTGCCTTTCTGCAGCAACGCCCTGTCTAATCGATACCCATTCAGCCCGGGAAGCGACAGTGAAGTTTCCTTGCAGGACTTTGGGCAGTTTTTCGGCCCTGGCGGTGTCCTCGACCGCTTCTTCCAGAACAACCTTGCTGAATACGTCGACACTAATTCCAGGCCGTGGCGGGTCAGACCGGGTGTCGCTGACGTTATACGAATCAGTGACGCAGCGCTTCGACAGCTGGAAATTGCCCGACGCATCCAGCGCGCGTTCTTTGCCCACGGCGGCGACCTGCCTGCAACCCAGTTCGACCTGCAGCCGGTGGGTATGGATCCGAAATCCACACACTTCACGCTTAACCTTGACGGGCAAACACTTAATTACAGCCACGGCCCGTTGGTGAGCAACTCCATGAGATGGCCCAGTGAAAGCACTTTCAGCCAGGTGCAGATACAGTTCAGCCCGGATACAAGCGAAGGCGGCTCGCGCACTGATAATGGCGCCTGGGCATGGTTCCGATTATTGGATCGGTCAGACATCGAAGCCGGAGAACGTCCTGAACAGTTCAGGCTGACCTTCTCCCTGGCTGATCGCTGGATTACTTATGATCTGCGGGCACGAAGTGCGTTTAGTCCCTTCAACCTGTCGCAGCTACGTTCCTTTCGCTGCGTTTCGAGCTTGTAAGAGATCTGATAGTGGATGCAGACAGCAAGCAACTGGAGTTCGGGTATTTTGGCAAACTGCCGACCCTGGGGGATTTTGTTCAACAGGTACTGCCGCAGGATTTCGTCAATCCCTGGCATAAATGGGTTCAACAATCGATGGCGACAGCCAGGGAATCGCTAGGCAACGAATTCCTGAATTACTATCTTAATTGCCCGGCCTGGAAATTCCTGCTCAACCCTGGAGTTTGCGGCCAGCAGGCCGTGGCCGGACTCACCATCCCGAGCGTGGACAAGGTCGGCCGGTATTTCAATTTCACATTCGCAACCATACTGCCCGAAGATGTGGATGTCTGCGCCTATGCATTAAATAACCGTGAGGGATTTGTTGCTCTCGAACAGCTTGCACTCGATATCCTTGAGCAGGACCCTGGCCGATCAATCATCGAAACAAGAACCCGTGAGGTCACCACGACGTTTTCGATGCCGCCAGCGACCCGAAATCAGTTCGAAGCCCTCGATGATCACCTGATGGTCTCGCAGGACCAGGCACAGCCCTTTGCTGACCAGTCCGGGACACTCCTGAGCCATTTACTGATGCGGCAACTGGACGATTTCAGCATCTGGTGGTACGGCATGGAGGGACAGACCCGGTCACAACTCATGGTCTGCCGTGGCATGCCCTCTCAGGAAGCCTATGACAAGCTTCTGACCATCGGTAAACCGCCGGTAGTGGCTGAAGATGAAATGAATTACATCGATCAAATGATCGCGGGTAAGGATTGAGCCCGGCGTGTCCATCTCAGGCAATAAATCGTTCTCGGCAACCCACACTGGCATGGTGCGCCGCCTCAATGAAGATTCCATGATCAGTCGCGATGATATCGGCCTGTGGGCCGTGGCAGACGGCATGGGCGGCCATCAGGCCGGAGACCTTGCCAGCCAGACGGTGACGCGCCACCTGGAGTTAGTTCAGGATGCTACTGATATCGATGAATTGGTTACGAGGACATCAAAAGCACTGAACCAGGCCAATGACGAGTTACTGTCACTCGACGATCAATACCATGACGACCTGGTCCCGGGAAGCACTGTCGCGGTGCTGCTGATTAATGGCAGCCACGGTGCGGTTACATGGGCTGGTGACAGTCGAATTTACCGCCACCGCAACGGAATGACTGAACAAATCACTCATGACCACAGCCATGTTCAGGAACTCGTGGACCAGGCAGTGATTGAACCCGAAGAAGCCGAGAAGCACCCAATGTCGAACGTCATCACCCGCGCAATTGGCATCGATCAGCCATTGGATTTGGAAACAAAGCAGTTCGAAGTGTTACCTGGCGATCGATACCTCGTCTGCTCCGACGGGCTGAGTCGACTGGTCTCTCAGGAAGAGATCCGTAATCTGATGCATACCAGTGAAATCGAGGAGTCGGTGCAGTCTCTTTTGCATACCGCCCTGGTGCGCGGCGCGCCTGACAATGTCACTGTTGTCAGAGTCGACTGCGATCCGTCCTAATCTTCAAGTCTGCACGCAGCTGACGTTTCAACACCTTCTCTTTCACCAGGCTCAAAAGAGTCCATACCGATATGCGGTGCATAAACAACATGACCAGCAGCGTCTTGTGTGCGGTGCAGGTAGGCGGTAACAAGTTCGTGGTTGCTGATCGGCGGCGGAGGCGTGGGGAAGGACAGACCCGGCTCCGCTGAATCTGGCCGGTCGAATGCCGCATGATGAACCTCGTAGGCAATGGCGAGGGTATCACCGGGTTCGACAGGCACACTCGAACGGATCACTTCCTGCACCACACAACTGGCTGAATAAGCAGAAACTTTCTCGCCTTCCAGGGCTTCCACGTTACCGAGGCAACATACCAGCACATCCGGGGTTGAGTCACGTACCGCCTCGGGGTCTTCAATTGCCATAGCAGCCAGCGGAACCACGACTAACAGGCAGATCAATCGAGCAAAAATGATGCGACACATGAAACGACTCCTGAAACCGGACTCACATTTTCAGTATAGCCATCGAAACGCAATGACGCGCCGGTCTGGGTTCAATTTATGGCACACTCTACGGCAACCGGGAGGTGGTGCTGAGATCGGTTTCCGCCAGGCCCAAAGCCATTATCCAGTTTGCCGCTGCTCGCTAGAAAACAGCTCATGATTCAGGATTTTCCGGTCAAAAGATTTTGAAAGGCTGATTAACGCCGTTCCACCAATTCGACCCTGCGATAGAGCACGCGGCACCACCATCACACATGGCCGAATTGATACCACCACCGCCGAATCCGAAGACGGGCTGGAAGGCTGGTTCTGGCCAAACAAGCCTACCTAACACCGCTGTGCGGACAACACACTACGCCTCGGAAGCCGTGTCTTTCAGCGTAAGGAAGATTGAAGGAGAAACAGATGCATGTGAGTACGACCAATTGGGTTGAAGGCCCCTTTCCTCACGATGATGTAGACGTATTTGCAATAGGAGACATCCACGGCTGCCCTGACGAACTCGAGGCGCTGCATACAACCATTAACTCGGTGAAACCATCAGCGGAATCAAACATTGTGCACCTAGGCGACTACGTGGACCGCGGGCCGGGTTCAGCCCGGGTCCTTGAATACCTGGCAGATTATTCTGAGAGCAATGACTCTGCCGTGTTTATTCGTGGTAACCACGACCAGTTCCTGATTGAACTCGTTCAACCTGATCCGGATCCTGACCTTGACCGCTACTTCATAAACATGTGGTACGAGAATGGCGGCACGCAAACCATGCGCAGTCTGGGAGTTAACGGATATGGACGTTTGCTTGAACAGGGAAACATCGCTGAATTACGCAAACGAACCATTGCAGCGCTGGGCGAGCAACGGATCGACTTTCTACTTTCGACCACCTTGCACCACCAGGTTGGGAACTATCTGTTCGTGCACGCGGGGATTCGTCCCGGAATGTCGCTGGAAGAACAGGATTTTTCCGATCTGCTATTGATCAGGGAACCCTTTCTATCGGCTCAGGATAACTGGGATCACCCATTCTGCGTGGTGCATGGTCATTCCATTTCCACACCGGGTGTGCTTCCGCATCGCATTGCGGTTGATGCCGGCGTCTACCTCAATGGCACCCTGTGCGCAGTCCAGATATCGAAGCAGGGTATCCGGTTTATTGGTGTGACTAAGGATGCCGATTTTTCATGGGGGGAACGCTTCGACAATCCATCCATTGGTCTGTCATGGAAAGCGGCAAGGCAGCTTTAGCGGGCCATCTGTAACTGCTTTTTGACTCCCAAAAAAATTTAAATAAAAACCATACAATCCACCGAAATGTTCGTGCGTGCGGCTGTTGACGGCAATGACTGGTGTTTTAGCGTTGCCAGGTAGACCGATTCGCAAGGCCTCGCAACCTCCTTTCAGCGCGTCGCAGAACATCACGGTCATTGGCCTCGTTTCCAGCCCAGCTATCATGGAAGAATTCCCGGCCAAAACGAGCCCTGTGCACAGTATCAATCCTGTCGTTGATGTCGCCTCCAATCCTGCCGTATTGCACATCCTGGCGTTTTACATACGTTCCCCTTGACAAGCCAAACAAGCCGCCACGGGTGATGCGAGACTGGAGATTCCTGCTGGTCGGGTAACTTCTGGCACTCGGCGAAGTATTGACCGGGTTATTGCTCAATGTTCTTGCACTTGCAGTTACCCCACTGGAGGACGAGGCTTCTGATACCACGAGCCTGTCCGTTCCAAGCAGCCACTTCATCCACATTGCCAGTTCCATGTCCCGTGCATAGTTGGTTTCATTCGGCGCCGGTGGCACCCTGAAAAACGGCGATTGGCGCAGCTCGCGAAGACGTGCCAGGCGTTGATCATCACTGAGGTCGCCATTGTCCCGAATATCCTGGGCAGCCTGGTCAACGGAAATCAGGTTGTCATGAACGAAATCATGAAGAAATGTGGTCTGGGTCGC
>DATFLY010000071.1:0-21593 GCA_035267185.1 Lysobacterales bacterium
CCAGGGTTGAAGCACACGATGTAATGTCATCTCTGAGGGTGGTGCGCCGGGTGCGGCCCTGGATAGGTACAGCACCAGTTCGGCAGAGAGAACCTCAGCATCATCAGGCAAAACCGACAGATCGAACTTCACCAGGGCCCGACGGCTTCTGAATCCCGCATCCAGGCCGGTACGACCTGCGAACAGAAATATGCCCTGGCCATTGCTGAGTTCGTTCCGGGCTGGAGGAATGTCCATTTCTGTCTGGTACAGGGTGTTATCCATTTCAGCTTCCACCTCAATGGTGGACCAGGAAAATGCTGAAACCGGAAAGCCTCCGGTCAGACTGATTACCAGAAGTAGAATGTATCTCAAAGATTCCGAGCCTGAAGGCATCAGCTGCACACCCATGGTGTGAGTCGGGTCAGGATTCGAAGTCGCTCTGGAAAATCATGTCAGGAACCTCACTCAAAGGTTCGAATATACCCATTGCCGAGTAACCGTTGTAGCCAGGAAAAACTGCGGCCCGGGTCGTCGGTGTATGCTCGCAGCGAGCTTCCAGGTATTCGCTTAGGACTCTCCTGAAGTCTGTAGTGGTTGCAAGAGCACCCTGGAAAAGCTCAGGGTCCGTTGAGCCATTCTTTGGATTGGGATAATTCACAAAACCATCCGCGGTCCCCGGATACAAACCGGGCCAGTCACCATACAATGCGCCACCATTAACCGGCTTGCCGATGGCCATCATCAGGTTGCCATTGCCATGATCAGTGCCGACCGAGATATTTTCATAAGCGCGACGGCCAAATTCACTTTGAAGTATGACCGTGGTGCGATCGGCATAGCTGCCCCCGCTCTGGTTCAGATCGTTCATAAAGGCAGCCAGCCCGGCTGAGAGATCAGCAAGAAGGTTATCGTAATTATCCGGATTGTTCTGGTTAGTATGACTATCGAAATTGTGATAATCGATGGTGAAGATTCGCGTACCCAGGTCCAGCTTGATCAGCTGAGCGACATCACTCAGTCGATTGCCTATCTGGTTATCACCGTATGGCAATGAACCACTGCCGGTGTATTCCTCATCGAAACTGGTTCGCAGAATTGACTCAGCGGCCAGCGCCTGGCCACCGGCATGACTGAATTCATCTGAAAACTGACCATAGATCTCAGGCAACATTTCCAATTGCATATAGCCGTTGTCATCGACGCCCCATCGCCAGAATGCGTTATCGAGCTTGAATGCACCCGGAGAGGTGACCGAGAGTGTGGAGTTGTTTCCAAGCAAACTCGCAGGCGGATTATTCCTGAATGCAACGATCGGCATGAATATCTCTTCAGGATACTGCCCCAGTGTTTCTCCCATAGCGAAGAAATGCCTGTGCAACCAGCCACTGGGGGTGCCAACGAAGCCAGGCGTTCCAAGCTCGACATACTTCTCGGCATCAAAATGACTCCGCGATGAAATATCATCCGGAGTGCCCGCGGCATGGACAATTGCGAGCTCACCAGCGTTGTACAGATCAAGAAGCGGCGCTGCCACGGGATTAAATCCGAATGACTCTGATCCGATGGGCAATGCTGAGCCTGGTCCGGAATCAGGTATATGAAGGTTTGGCCGCATGATGGAGTAGTACTCGTGGTCATTTGCACCCAAAGGCACGACCAGGTTGCATCCATCAATGCCGCCACGCAGGAAAATATGTACCAGGATTTCTTCGTTAAATGGTGCACCCGCCTGCGTTGAATGCGTTGCGAAAGCACCTGCCGCAATCGTTCCAAGTGCACTGTTTTTTATGAAGTTTCTACGTTTCATCAGAATTCACACCGTTTCTGGTTCAGCGCCTCAGGTTTTCAGGAAGCATTGAGATACTCGCCACCAGTGCCTGCAAACGCTGCGGGACGTAAGCCAGCCATGGTTGGTTGTCCCAGTCATCGGCATCAAGATCCAGCACAGTTTCCGGACTTGCAGCGTTTTGCTGCATAAACGCCACCAGCAGGTCACGAATCCCGGAATCCAGCTGTGGTGTAGCCGGACTTGTAGCGTCATAACCGAGGATGGCGTTCACCCAATAGTCCACGATATTGCTTGCCGTTCGTTGAGATACGGTCAACGAATTTTTGGTGGTTGAAGTGGCGTCAACGGGAAAATACTCATGCCAGTTTCCGCCCGGATTGAACAAATCATCAGGCACCCAGTCGAGCAACAGGAAGTTCAGAACGCGCCATGTCATCACGAGCGGCGTGCTTCCCAGCCATGCCGGTTTGGTGTCGGGAAAACCGTCAGGAGTCACCCAGCCGAATGGCATCTGGCCTGTTTCAGACATCAACCAGTAGAGATCCTGGCTGAATTTGTAGTTGACGCCGTTTTGCATATTAAGCGCCCAGTTTCCAAACGGTTCAGGACGGACCAGTTTCTGTGCCGGCCCTCCGCAACTTCGGAATGTACCGGCAATCAGTTCGAATGGTCGCCTGGATTTGGAACCCCAGTTGGCTGAGTCTTTGAATTCATTGGAAAGAATGATGGTGCGAACCACCTGCTGGAGCTGATCCGGCGCCTGCCACTGATCGTTAAATACCGTGGCTGCCTGCTCAACAATTGCAGGAACCGGACTATCACCGATCAGCCGACGACACAGTTTCTCGCAAACATAACGTGCGGTTCCCGGATGCATTGCAAGGAGATCCAGCACTTCACTGGTTTCACCCTGCCCTGTCGCGGAAATATCAATTCCCATGACCCGTTTTTGAGATTCTTCATGCCACTCACTGTGATAAACAAATTCTCCGGTATTGCCGCCAGTCGTGTATTGATTGCTGATGGTCCAGCCGGTCAGGCACAGAGTGACCTGGGCCACATCTGCCTCGGAATAACCGGCTTTGAGACCGGCTGGCAGAACTGTCGACGAGCCGGCCATCTGGGTAGCATCCGGTATGGCCCCTTCGGGAGTGAAACCGAATGAATGGATGGCGCCCAGCGTATGCAGTTCCTGCAGTTCACGAGCGAAGTTCTCGTTTGGCCCGTACTTCGAATTCCAGACATTGTCCAGGTAGTACATCATCGCAGTGCTGCGTGTGACGTCACCGATCATCTGACGGAAATTCCCCAGCATGTTGGGACGAATCACGTCGCGATCGTAGTGAACAAATACCGGGGATACCTCGAATTTTCCGCCGTAGACGCTAAAGTGCGTGTGCCAGAAATCGGCAAGCACTTCTGCCAGTTGCCACTGGCTGTATGTCGCCCGAATCAATGCAAGGTATTGCGTTTCGATCAGCGGATACTGGTACAGGGGCCATGGTGGTTGGGCCAACACCCGTTCCTGCCACAACGTCGGCAGGTCATCTTCAAGGGTTTCGAAGTTGAATTCCGGGTGGTTGTATTCAGCCTCAAGTGGCGGATCATTGGCTGGCGGCCAGGAAGGCACGTAGCCTGCCAGTTGGGCATCTACCCATGCTTCCAGCCGGTCATCAAAACTACCGCCCAGCGCCTGAAAAGAAGTCAGATCTTCCGGTCGGTAGCCAAAAGTCAGCCGCCTGAGTGCCCGTACAGCCGGATCCGGCAAATCAGAAGCTGAAGGCGCCGGCGAATCAGGGGGTTGGTGCCCCCGGCGATAAAGTGGCTTGAGGTGAGATCTGCCATCCTGACCGTCGGCGCTGGCTGTAGATGACGCTACAACGCCGACACCTGCAAGACCGGCAGCGGCGACACTCCCCGCTCCAATACGCAAAAAATCCCGGCGTTTTTTGGTTCCCTTGTTGCTCATTCCAAACTTCCATGTTTGTGGAATCAGAAATTGAAGTGTTCCTGCACACCCTTTGCGAACAATCCTTATCCGCTATTTCTATAAAACTTACCATAGCATAAATCCCGGAAAAACGAGGAAAAACATATCACTAGGGCATGGTTTTGCCTTGATTGGAGCAGGGTTGCAGTATTGCGAAAGCGTTTCTGCTCATCCAGGGTCTGTATCATTCATGTTTTGAAACGAAGTAAACGTTAATGGCGCTGCGCTGCATACTGTTGATCCTGATTTGTATGAATATGATACCGGCAGGAATCATGGCCGAGGAATCGGCACGCTATCGGGTCACTTTTGAAGCCGACTGGTCCAACGTCACGCACCCAACGGCATACCCTTCGAATGCTCATTTCTCGGGGCTTATCGGTGCAACACATGATAACGACGCTGTCATCTGGCGATCAGGTGAACTGGCCAGCAGCGGAATCGAGCAAATGGCGGAAACGGGCGGGAAATCATCGCTGCTTTCTGAAATCGCTGCGCTTTCCAATGCCGGCTCGGTCGAAAACACACTTTCCGGCGGGGGAATTGCCAGTTCGCCGGGTACTGTCAGCCTGGAATTCAATGCCAGCCGCTCCCATTCGCTGGTCAGCCTGGTTTCAATGATCGCACCGAGCCCGGACTGGTTTGTTGGCGTTGACAGCCTGCCCCTTCGCGAGGATGGAAGATGGATCGAGGAGATCAGCACAGAACTGCAGGCATACGATTCAGGCACTGACAGTGGCGTTGATTTCACCTCAATCAATTCCGACACACAGCCACCGGTGTCAATTTTTCATATTAGTGAGCAACCATTTCAGGACCAGGTACCGCTGGGTCGATTTGTATTTGAGTTACTTTCGACATCAGGCAGTTTGCAATTGGAAGGCAGCCTCAGCGGGCTGTATCACGATCCAAACCGGGTGGGTGAAGGCATCAACATCCTGATTTCAGAAATTGGTGACCGCCGCTTCCTGTTTCTGACCTGGTATACATACGCCGAAGGTCAGGCGATGTGGCTGGTCGCCAGCAATGATTTTGAACCAGGTGATGATTCAATTGAGCTGGAACTGCTCAGAGCTTCGGGCACAGGATTCGGACCTGACTTTGATAACTCGGAAGTCGACCTGCAGGCCTGGGGAACCATCGTGCTGACATTTCCGGAATGTGGATTGCTTGACGCCTCATACAACAGCATCATGCCAGGCTTCGGATCTGCTTCAGTTAATCTCGAGCAATTGGTCGGTGTATCGGGTACCACATGCAAATGACGCGTTCCTGAAGCCTACGGACGCGACTGGCCGTAAATCAGCACTTTTTCCTCGGTCACAGGCGGAAGTCCGTTTTGTGAACGAAGATACTTCGAACCCACTTTTTCCGCCACGCCAATGCTGCCCGTGTTGCCGCGCAGAATGACATGTATGACCTCTGACCAGCCGAGTTCATTGAATGCATAGTCGATGGATGCACGCGCTGCCTCGGTGGCATAGCCTTTACGCAAATGATCAGGTGAGATGGTCCAGCCGACTTCCGGTGCCGGCCATCCTTCCGGATACCAGGGTCCTACCCTGCCAATCCACTCGCCGGTTGCTTTCAGCTCCAATGAGAAAAAACCATATCCCCGGATTTGCCAGTGACCCATCACTGAAGCCATGCTGCGCCAGGCCTCAGCCCGGCTCATCGGTTTTCCCCCCAGGTACCTGACCGTTTCCTCATCCGCCAACGCTTTGGCCAATGGCTCAAAATCCCGCTCCGGATCAATGGGGCGAAGGATGAGCCTGTCTGTTTCGATTTTCATAAACCGATTCTATTCCTGGGGGTGGAGCAGTAAAGCAATCTGACCCGAGACGCTTTCAAAAGAACAGATCCGGCCCGGTCATTACAAAACGCTGGTGTCTATTCTGCCTTACCGGCATCGCGTGCTGCGTTCAGACCATCACGAAGGGAAGTTGCCCAGCTCCTGATTGCCTTGTCAGCAGCTGCCTTGTTTGATGCCCTGGACTGCCATTGCATGTAGCCGCGCCGACGATCTTCTTTACGATCCAGGCCTTTGGCAATCAAGGCACCCGTCGTTGAATCATGGATTTCAAGGTAAAGGGTCATTTCACCGGCACTTTCCGCATAAGTTCGATTTCGTGCGGCATTATTTACATCCGGCGCAGTAGGATCCAGGTTTACAATCGACGGCTGCAAAGTCAGGACATTTTCACCTGGTGTGTCCGTAACACTCCAGGAATCGTCTTCTTCGAACACCGAAGTGAAGACTTCATCAAACTGAGTGGCCAGGCTTCTCCTGATCCGGTCCATATCGCTTTGCGTGATCCGCATGCTGCCACTGCCGCGATTCATGTCGCGACGGTAGTTGTCACGGAAAGCAATTTCCGGTTCCATCAGGTGAACGGCATCGTAACCGGAAAAATCCGCGCCCGGAAGCACATACACAAGCCCCCACTCGCTGCCGGGAACTCGCTCAAGGCCTTCTTCAGTGACTTCGGGTGGTTCGTCTGCAACCAGCACGGCACTTGCGACCAGGCAGATCAATCCAAGCAGCCCTTTTATCAAATGTGTTGATGTCTCGGGTTTTAATGACATGTCATGCTCCTAAATCAAGTCATTCAGCTGTTTGTCACAAACTGACCTGCCGAACAAAATGTAAATTGATAAGATGTTTCACAAACTACATGAGGGTCTTGCATCATTACATCAATTTTTGATCAGTCTCCCGAATTTTGCCAATTCCGGTTTCATTGCCGGTGCGAGGTTGGCGCCAGCTTCAGATGAATAAAATCAGCCGGGTGAATTGCCGTCTGAAACACTGCGAACAGCCTGTCCCAGCTGATAGCATCCTCGCTGGTGGTCCCATGATATGAAAACCAGCTCACTTATTATCTCGATTTCTGCCTGCCTGGTGGCTTACACCCTGCCTGCTGCTGCGCAGCAGGAAGCCGAGCCGCTGTTTCAATCCAACTCAACGGTCGACATTCAGCTCAGCACACCATGGCGCGATGTACAACGCGGCGACGAAGATGAATCCTGGCCGGCTTCCTTGACATGGACAGATGAAAACGGGCAGCAGTCCACGCTGGAACTGACAGTTGAACAGCGCGGCAAATCCCGCCTGGAAAAATGCAGCGTACCGCCTATTAAACTTAAATTCGATAAGCGTGTGAAAGTTGAAGGGCTGTTCTATCAGCAAAAGTCACTGAAGCTGGTCACCCATTGCAAGAATCCTGAAAAATGGCAGCAATACTACATCCTGGAGATGCTCGCCTACCGAATCTACAACCTGGTCACCGACTACAGTTTCAGGGTTCGGCCGTTTGAGATTACTTATTACGACACCGAACGTGACAAGGCAGAAGACCCACGCTTTGCATTTGTTATTGAGGACGACAAGGCTGTTGCCAGGCGGCACGGTCTTGAAAAGCTGAAAATAAAAAAAACCACCCCTGCTCGTCTGGATCCTGTTGAAGCCAGCCGGCTTGCGTTGTTTCAAATGATGGTGGGAAACGTGGACTGGTCGCCCATCATCGGGCCTGACGATGGCTGTTGCCATAATGTAAAACTGATTGGCTTAGATCCTGAAACCGACCCGATCATTGCCATACCATATGATTTTGATGCCACTGGTCTTGTGGATGCACCGTATGCTGAGCCGAATGCCTTTCTTCCTGTCAAATCAGTGCGTGACCGGCTCTATCGCGGATATTGCGCTCATAACGCCACTCTGGGCCAGGCGCGGTCGGAGCTGATATCCCTGCGAACTGAAATCCTTGCTCTTTTTGATAACGAATCCAGGCTGAACAAACGCTCACGCAAAAAAGCCTTGAAGTACATCGAATCTTTTTACGAACTGCTGAACAGCGACTCGGAATTTGAAGAAGACGTGGTATCGCAGTGTCGTGGATGATGACAGGAATGACAATCAACGAACGCGCTTACACTGCACCAGTCTGGTATACGCCCTGACCGGGGTCAAAGTTTTCTAGTTCAGGTTTCGTAGGTAGCCAAGACCACCTTCCACCGCCGCAACCTGGGCCTGGGTGCAGTTTTCATCATCGACTTTGGGGCTGTCGGGGTAGACCTCCGTGGTTGTGACGTAAGGCGCACCAGTCATGCCCATGCACAAGCCCCATTCGCTTGCACGGTAGTTGATGACACCCCATTGCTGCAGTTCTTCGCCGATGATTTTCCCGTCTTCAGGTGGCGCAATGTGCGTGACCTGCTCCACCGATGCAATCACCGCTTTTTGAAATTCTGCCGCCGGTTTTTCGGTGTCACCAACCGTGTAGAAACCATCAGGTATTTGCCAGACATCCTGTCCTTTCGCATCGCGAGCCGCCAGAGCAGGACGGAATTCTGAATTGTCGGTATCGGTGGTTTCATGCAAGTCAAAGTGTGCAAGAAATGACACGCCCTGATCGCTGACGAGCTGCATCATTGCCAAAGCTTCTTCGCAACGACTGTCCTTGTGAAAGGACCGATTGGGATCGATGGCCCGTGGATTCCATCGATTGATGGTTTCATAGCCCCAGGGACTGAGGCAGGGAGCAACAAGGATGTTAAACCACTCGCTGTATTCTTCAGCGTGTTGCATCAGGAAAAGTATCGCACCCTGGACGCCACTGGTTTCATAACCATGGACACCTCCGGTGATCAGCACGTTCGGTTTTCCGGAATCCCAGGAACGCGTTTTAAACGCCATCAATGGGTATCGCTCCGGATCGATCGAGAGCGATCCATAATGAATCACTTCAAAAGTATCTCCGTCAGTATCCAGGCAGTTCAGTACTTCGTCCTGGTAAGACCGCTTAATGCTTTGCTTCGCCAGCCATTCCTGCTTCTCGGCGTCACCCCACGGCTGTCCGGGGATTCCAATGGGGTAGCTATAGGTTTTGCTCATATCATTCATTCTTCTTGTTAAGCCGCCCATATTGCTGCAGCAGGTTAATTACTTGTTGGTGATCAATCGCCTCAACCCGGTAGCCATTTGCGCCTTCCATGGTTTCGGCAGCAATCAGAGCATTGATGATGGCTTCTTCTGTTGCATTGATCACCGCCTCATATAGGTAGTCCAGGGTATAGACCGCATTGTCGGAAAGGGCTTTCAAAGTCACTATTTCGCCGTCGATGTCCGGAGCTCCATTTGCTGTTGAAAAAGCCAGGAAAATTTCACCCGAGGTGCGTTCAGCAATTCCTCCCACCAGGGCCACACCCATCGCTGGTCGCTTTGCCAAGCGTTGCAACTGCATGGGCAAAAGCGGTGCGTCAGTGGCCACAACAACAATGATCGAGCTGCCTGATGTCTGGGTGGTGCTGAAATGATTGGTCTCATCCGGATTTAATATTTTGCCGACCGGAACACCGGCAATGGTCAGCCTCCATGGATTGCCATGGTTGGCCTGGACCAGCACGCCGACAGTGTACGGACCGACTTTACGTGAACTGGTGCCGGTTCCTGCCTTGAATCCATGAGTAATCATGCCAGTTCCACCACCCACATTGCCTTCCGCAACGGGTCCGCTGGTGGCGCTGTTGAGTGCCTCGTAAACATGTTCCCGCTTGATATGACGACCATAGTGGTCGTTGAGATCGCCATCCCAGGTTTCAGCAACCACTGGCAGATGAGTCATGGCATCAGGGTTGCGCTCTCGCATCCAGTCAATGGCTGCGGCATGCACGTCGCCAACACTCACAGTATTCGTCAGCAGAACCGGGCCGCCAAAGGTTCCGAATTCATCGATCCAGTGGGTGCCCGTCATCTCTCCGTCGCCATTCATCGTGAATCGAGCGGCAAATACCCGGTTGGTTGTGTGCTTTCCGAGCGGATGGATCGCTGTGACGCCGGTTCGAATTGGCCCCTTACCAATCACCAATTCGCCTTCACCACTGATTAAAGTGGCGTAACCCACCTCAACGCCGGCAACATCAGTGATTGCATTGTGAGGGCCAGGGGTGCCATCAAACGGAATACCCAGGTCACGCGCTCGCGTCGCACCGGATGTAGAACCTGCCCAGAGCAGAAAAACCAGGGCCATGAGAATGAATTTTGTGTTTGTCACTCTGACTTTCTCTCCATTTTAAAGACCAATAGTAGCCATGATGGTTGCAGCCATAAAGCCAGGCTTCAGAACCTTATCACCAGCCATTGACCCGCTCCCATCGGTCAACAACCTGGTTGCCTTCAACAACCTCGTAGTGAGTGTAGGCTGCAGCCGTGATACAGGCATGATTGGGTAGAATTCGAACCTTGCTCCCGATCGGCAGTTGTTCATAAATGTCAGGGTCACTGACCGGAATAACCCCATGCTCCTGGCTGACACTCGCGACGTAAAGGTTGTCAATTTGTTCCAGCGTGAGCACATCACAGACCTCACCGTAACCAGCCTGGGGCCAGTTTGCGTTTGCACTGATGTCCTTGGACAAGGCAAGCGCCCCCGTATCAGTGACGATTTGACCTGCATGCCGATTGTGAGAGATCACCGTCCCAAGCACTGATAATGCCAGTTCTTCACGGGTACATACCTGCCGGGAAAGCTGATCCAGGTCGAAAAACACATAGACCCCGGGCCGCATTTCTGTGATCCCTTCGAAGCTCTCACCATGTACTGCAGTCGGTGTCGAGCCGGCGCTCACCATCGGACAAGGCAACCCGGCATCCCGCAGTTTTTGTGCAGCCGTTACTACTGCCTCACGCTCCTGCTGTGCAACTTTCTGGATTTCCGGGATATTTGAAGCCACGTAGGAATGTCCGCCATGGGTCAATACTCCCAGTAATTCTGAACCGGGTGACTCGTGGAGGATTTTCGCAATCTCAAGAAGTTCGGGGGAACCGGGCAAAACGCCGGTACGTGCATCTCCGCTGTCGACTTCAATCAGTACCCTGAATGTATCAGCCCCTTCATATGAACCTATAGCGCTTGCAGCTTCAACACTATCTACAAGAAGTTTCAGGTCAGCCCCCGCGGAGATGAGCGCATCGGCATCGGGAAGTTTTCCCGGCGCCATGCACACCGCATAAATAATGTCATCAAAGCCGTGACGCAGAAAATATTCAGCCTCTGCCAACGTCGAAACAGTGACCCCGCCATTGTGCCCGGCAGTTGCAAGCCTTGCGACCTGGTCACTTTTTGCTGATTTCAGATGAGGCCTCAGGGCAACACCATGCTGTTTCATCCGTTGGCCCATGCGAATGGTATTACGCTCCAATACTATATGATCTAATATTAGAGAGGGTGTCTTTAAATTATTGATATTCAATATATTACTTTCACATTAGGATCGATCGATTGAATTCATAAAAGCCCTTCAGCAACTCCATTGCATCGGTACCTGGCACATCACGACGGTTCACCCACCTCTTAATAACCATGGTTCATGTCGCTCAAAAGATTGTTTCACATATTCAGGCCAATACCTTTGTGATGATTTCTGCAGCCCGTATCAGGCCATTGGTTTTATCCAGTTCGGCCCGAAATTTCTGTGCAGTAATCCTGTAAACAGGATTATTCAGGACAGCTTCAAGCCCCTGACCGATCAGGTCGCTCGAAGCACGGTTTTGTTTCACCCTGACTCCGGCCTTGATGTGAGCGACTCTTGCAGCAACCCCAGGCTGGTCAGCGCGTCCACCAGGACATTGTTAACAAACGTACTTACTTCAACACGCTCAAAACGAAGATGACTGCCGCCTGGAGCATCACTGGAAAAAAGCGTGTTGTTGATTCCGAAAAACTCGTGGCTGACGCACTGCCCACGAAACATAGAAGAACCACCATTACGAAAAAACGCATACGTAATCTCCAGCAGACTTTCCCCTGGACTCTAACAAACCCGTTTCCCCGGCCAGGGAACAGCCTGGAAAGGGAATAAATTGGCTGATTCGTTCAGACCAACCCGGCCTTACTCAATGGCAATTCACGAATTCGTTTACCAGTCGCCGCAAAATAGGCATTGACGATGGCCGGTGCCACAGGCGGAACACCTGGCTCACCCACACCCCCCGGCTTCTCACTCAGGTTCATGATGTCAACGTGAATGTTGGCCGGTGCCTGGTTCATGCGCACCACCTGGTAGTTGTTGTAGTTATCCTGCACAACCACACCATCTTTGGCAGTAATCTCACCAAACATGGCCAGGCTCATGCCGAAAATCCCTGCTCCTTCCATCTGCGAGATCACGCGGTCCGGATTGATTACGAGCCCGGCGTCGACCGCAAACCACATGTTTTGCACCTGCATTTTGCCGGAATCATCAACCTTCACATGGGCGACGGTCCCAATGGTGCTAAGAAATGACCGGTGAACCGCGATGCCAAGGCCTTCACCATCAGGCATGTCACGACCCCAGTCGGCCATTTCGGCAACGCGATTGAGAACGGCTGCATAACGATCAGAATCGATCGGGTGATCATCAAGATCCTGGTCATAATTCGGGTACTCTGCCCCGTGGTCTGCAGGATTGTGTTGCCGTCCTGAACCCACCAGTTTCAGAAGATAGTCGCGTGGGTCCGCTCCTGCCTGGTGCGCCAGTTCATCGGCAAACCCGCAGATTGCAAATGCGTGATAAATGTTCGAGACCGAGCGCAACCAGCCAATTCGGATATGCGCCTGTGCGTCACCGGATTCGAGACGCATGTTAGGAACATCGAACGGATTGTCAGTGAACCCAAGACCCAGTTCCATGGTCACCGGACCGGTATTTTCCGGATCGAAGGTAGAAAAAATTGATGGAAAAACGGTGCGATGCAGCCAGGCTGTTGTATTTCCCTCGTCATCAAGACCAGCCTTCAGGTATTGGGCGCTGACAGAATGGTAATAACCGTGTCGAACATCATCTTCTCGCGTGTAGGTAACCTTGACAGGACGCCCGGATTTGCTCGCCAGCCAGGCTGCCTCGGCCGAAAAATCCGCCTTGGATTTGCGTCCGAACGCGCCACCCAGGAGAGTGACATGAACTTCAACCTGGCTCGGCTCAATCCCCAGCAGGCCGGCCACGGTTCCCTGCACTGCTTGCGGATGCTGGGTGGCCGCCCAGATCTCGATGCCCCCATCCTCCTTCATCCGGGCAGTCGCAGCCGGTGGTTCCATGGTCGCGTGCGATAAATGAGGGGCATAATAGTCGGCCTCGAGGGTATTGGATGCAGAATCGAAAGCCGCGTCAACATCACCGCGGGCAAGAACAAGATTGCCCTCCTGATGCGAAGTCTCCACCATCCGCGCACGGTAGGCTTCCGAGTCATATCCTGCATTGGGGCCCATATTCCATTCGATGTTGAGCTTTGCCCTGCCTTGCTGCGCAGACCAGGTGTTGGTAGCAAGTACGGCCACACCACCCACCGGATTAAATCCTGCTGGCGTGGTTGCATCCGGCATCTGGATGACCTGCTCTACACCAGCCACTGATTTTGCGGCTGCATCATCAAAAGAAGACACCTTTCCACCCCAGGCAGGTGGCCGTTCAATCGAGGCATACAACATGCCCGGAACAGCAGTATCGATTCCGTAATCAGCCTGACCCGTGGTCATATCGAAACCATCAATCAGGTCAACGGACTTGCCGATGTAGCGGTAGTCAGCAGGGTCCTTGAACGTGACGTTTTCAGGGACTTCAAGACCGGCTGCAGTCGTGACCAGGGAACCGAAGGAAGCACTGCGGCCAGTGGACTCATGATGAATGGCATTGTCGCGGGCCGTCAGCTCAGATGTCGGAACACCCCAGTTGGCTGCTGCTGCCGCAATCAGAAGTTCACGTCCGGTTGCCCCGGCATTGCGTAAAAGATCGAAATGTTTGCGAATGCTGGTTGACCCATCGGTATTCTGGTCACCGTACCTGGCGTCCCCGGGCGCCTGGATCAGCTCGATCTGATCCCAGTCAGCACCCAGTTCATCAGCAATCACCTGCGGCAGACAGGTCCTGATTCCCTGCCCCATCTCGGAACGATGGCAATAAATCTCAACCTTGTTGTCTTCGCGAATATTCACATAGACGTTGGGCGCAACGCTATCCGAGCCTTGTTCATCCTGGGCGGACAGCGGGCCAAAGTGAAGCGCAAACACCAGCCCTCCGCCTGCAACGCCTGTGCGCTGCAGAAATTCACGTCTGCTGATGCGGCTCAGGCGTTTCATGCTTCACCTCCCGAGTTGCTGCCAGCGGCTTTATGAATGGCCGACCGGATTCTCGTATAGGTACCGCAACGGCAGATATTGCCACTCATTGCAGCATCAATATCGGCATCAGTTGGATTGGGATTGTCTGCCAGCAAAGCGGCCGCACTCATGATCTGGCCGGGCTGGCAATACCCGCATTGGGGAACGTTGAGTTCGCGCCAGGCCAGTTGCACCGGGTGATTTCCGTCCGGCGATAAACCCTCAATTGTTGTGACAGACGCGTCCGCGACTGCCGAGACTGGCAAACTGCACGACAGAACCGGTGCGCCGTTCAGGTGCACCATGCATGCACCACACAGTGCCTTGCCACAACCATACTTGGTACCCGTCTGTCCGGCGATGTCTCGAATGGCCCACAACAGGGGCATTTTTGGATCAATGTCCAGGGATTGGCTTTCGCCGTTTAATGTGAATTCAATTGCCATGGTGACCTCATCTTCTTTGCCGAAAACCACAAGTCCTTAGCATAGCAAAAAGCCGGCCTGTTCCTGCCAGCCATTCGGGAGCTTTCAGGTTTGAATCCGGTACATGTGATATTTCGCCGCAAATATCCCTGAGCTCATCGCATTCTTCCTGTCTTTCCTTGAGTGCAAATAATTTTGCATACAAACTCCCAGTGCAAATATTTTTTCATATAAAGGAAGCTTGTGAAAATGAAGCGAGGTCCGAAATGGCGTTAATTCGTATGTCGACCAAAAACCCGGCTGCTTTGCTGGCAACTGCCGTCCTGCTCCTGGCATTTGGAATCATCGCAGTGGTGAAACTGCCCATCCAGATGCTTCCTAACCTGGAATATGCGGAAATCAACGTCAACACAGCATGGCGATCATCGGCGCCACAGGAAGTCGAAGCCAGCATCATCAAGCCCCAGGAAGAAGCCCTGCGTGGCATTCCCGGAATGATCCAGATGTCGAGTAATGTCCGTGCCGGGGGTGGCAATGTCCATATGCTGTTCGACGTTGGGACTGACCTGCAGCAAGCCATGCTTGATGTGCTCAGCGCTCTGAACAACGCACCGGACTTGCCACCGGACGCCGGAGAGCCGAGCATCCAGGTGGGTGGCTGGGAATCACCCATGGCAACGCTGCTGGTTCACCCGCGTGAGCCCTCCCCTGGCACCGACGTCACTGATTTCCAGCGCATCATTGAAAATGAAGTGGAGCCACGGCTGTTGGCCATTGATGGCATTCAGCGCGTTGACCTGAACAGCGAGCGTGACGAAATGGTGCTGATCACGTTCGACCCTTATCGGACGGCAGCACTGGGCATCCAGGTATCAGATATCTCCACTGCCGTGACCCGGGCTGTTCACAGTACCGGAGGGCTTGCCAGCGTTGGTCGCAGGCAATACACGGTACGATTCCTGGGCGGATTCGACCTTGAAGAAATCAAGCAACTCATCATTGCCCGTCGCGGCAATGAACCGGTCTACCTGGGTGATATCGCAGAAGTGGAAACCACCCTCTATCCGCGCAGCGGGATGATGTATCGCACAGGTTATCCTGCTTATTACATCCGTGTTCAGGGCAAATACGGTGCCAACACGGTCTCAATTCTGGATGACATCAACCTCGTGATCGATGAGCTCAATGCCGGACCACTGGCAGAGCAGGACCTGCAAATTGTGCTGAGCTTTGATGCTTCAGTCCACATTCGGCGGGCCATCGCGCTGGTCAACGGCAACCTGGTACTCGGTGTGATTCTCGCTCTGGCGATGCTGTGGGTATTCCTTCGTGGCTGGAAAGCAACCCTGCTGATTGCGCTGACCATCCCGTTTTCACTTTTCGCTGCTTTTATTGCGCTCAACCTGATGGGGCGCAGCCTCAATATTGTCTCTCTTGCCGGCCTGGCGTTTGCCGTGGGACTGGTGCTGGACGCGGCCATCATTGTTCAGGAAAACATCGTACGCCTTCGACAGGATGGCATGTCTCGCAAGAAAGCCGTTCGAAAAGGGCCCAGCCAGGTTGTCGGCGCACTGTTTGCATCGACCATCACCAGCATTGCCATCTTTCTGCCCATCCTTTTCATGCAGGGGCTGGCCGGGCAATTGTTTGCCGATCTTGCACTGACCCTGTCAGTGGCGGTAGCCGCATCGATGCTGAGCGCCATGACCATCCTGCCGGTGGCTAGCCAGTACTTCCTGAAATCCGAGAACCATCACGACCCCATGAAAAAAGCCTGGGAGCAACTGACTGCAAAAATCATCAGTCTCACAGACACTCCGAAGCGACGAGCATTGTGGATTGTCACCTTGCTGACCCTGGCGCCATTGATGACCTTTATATTTGCGCCCAGGCTGGATTTTCTGCCGCAGGCAGACTCAGATGGCGTGCAGGTTTGGTTCAATATGCCGGAAGGAATTCCCTTGCGGACGGTTGAAAATGAGGTCATCGCTGAAGTTATCGAGCGTTTAAGACCTCATGTTGAAGGCGATGCCCACCCGGGAATTCGCGGATATAACCTCTATTCCTGGGGATCCGCATCAACTGGCATTTATATCTACCCGGAAGACCCGCGCTATGCCGAGGAGCTCATGGAGATGTTGCGAGGTGAATTGCTCGCCGGGTTACCTGGCGCCACGCCTTTTGTTTCCCGTGCTTCACTACTGAACATTGGCATCTCCGGCGGGCGCAATATCGACATCGATCTGCAGGGGCCGAATCTGTTGCCACTCATGGAAGCGGCAAAAGTCGGTCAGCAAGGAATTGAGGATCAATTCGAAGGCTGGTCCGTGCGTGCACAACCGGGCGTGACGCTGTCCAAGCCGGAGTTACAGCTGGAGCCGGACGATCTTCGAATCACGCAGGCAGGTCTTGATCGTGCCAACGTGGCAGATGCCATCCGTGCCTTTACCGGCGGTCTGTTTGCCGGTCGCTACTTTGATGGCAACGAAGGCTATGACGTCATTATCTGGGGTGGTGGCTGGGATACCCCGGAGGATCTTGCAGGCCTTCCGATTGCAACACCCGCTGCAGGGGTGCAGGTGCTGGGCGAGCTTGCCACCAGCAAACGAACCGTCGGTCCCACCCAATTACGTCGGGTGAACGGACAACGAACCATTACGCTGCAGGTTCTGCCGCCCTCTGATGTCACCATGGAGGAAGCCATCGAGACACTCAAGACTCATATTGACCCTGTGATTCGTGCTGCATTGCCTTCAGATTCGGACATCTTCTATCGAGGTACGGCAGACCGTCTGGCTGGCACGGTGCGGGAAATGGGTCAGAACTTCATGCTGGCAATTCTGATCCTGCTGCTGATCATGGCCGCAATGTTCAGGTCGGTCAAAGACAGCCTGATCGTTTTGCTGGTGATGCCCCTGGCTGTGGTGGGTGGCGTTATAGGTTTGCAAATTCTGAACCTGTTTACATACCAGGCGCTGGAATTACTGACCATGATCGGCTTCATCATCATGCTGGGACTGGTGGTCAATAATGCCATTTTGCTGGTTCATCAGACACGCGCAGCAGAACGTGAAGGCCTGAGCAGACGCGATGCAGTCGCCCAGGCAATCAGGGTCAGAACCCGCCCCATATTTATGAGCACGCTGACATCGATCTTTGGAATGCTTCCGCTGATGCTGGTACCAGGCATTGGTTCAGAAATATATCGTGGGCTCGCCACCGTGATTGTTGGCGGCATGAGCGTGAGCGCAGTGTTCACGCTTGTCCTGTTGCCAAGCATTTTGAGACTGGGCGAATCGCGATACAGGAAACAGCCGGTTAAAGAGCTGGTGGCACAACAGGAGGTGCAGCAATGAACAACCTGCGGATGAGTAACCTGCGTCTGATGGCACTGTTGACCTCAGTTGTTCTGATTATTGTTTCCCAAAGTGTGTTGGCGCAGTCCGAAGATGCAGCCAGCGCGATTCCGGTGACCGTATCGGAAGTTGCAAACGAACGACTGGCCGGCACGGTACCGGCAGCGGGCACAGTATTTAGCCGCAATGCAGCCCAGATCACTGCAGGGCTACAGGGCCGGCTCGAATGGGTGGCAGAACCGGGCGATTACATCGAAGCCGGACAACCCGTGGCCCGGTTCGACTGCGAACATATTGAATTATTGCGCGAAGAACAGGTGGTGCAATCAGAACTGGAGCAGGTCCGTCACGACTCGCTGGTTCGTGAGATCACGCGGATGGAGGCAGCACTGTCAGCCACTTCACAATTGCAATACGAAAGGGTGATCGCCAATCGGGATCTGTCCCAGAGCCAGATTGGCGTCATCGCTGTTCGTATTCGACAATTTGAGAGTCAGCTCAGACGTTGTACCGAACTCGCACCATTTTCCGGAGTGGTCACAGCGCAAATGCGACGTGGCGGTGAAGATGTGCCCCGGGGAGACCTGCTGGCCACCATGACGGATATCCGAAACCTGGAAGTCAGGGCTGCTGTTCCCATACGTCATCTTCCCAGGATGAATCGCGGCTCTATCGCCGAAGTTCGTCTCAATGACATTCGATACTCCGGCCAGATTCGAACCGTGGTTCCTGCGGCCAATGCAGCCTCGCAGACATTCGAGGTTCGGATTGATCTGCCCGAACAGGCATTCAGCCAGATGGCAGCTGGTCAGCTGGTGAGTGTCACCCTGCCGCTCCAGGCCAATTCTGCACTCACCGTTCCACGGGATTCTATTGTTCTGCGACAGGAAGGTGCCTTTGTGATGCGCGTGGATCAGTCCAACATCGCCCAGTCAATCGCCGTTGAAGTGAACGATGCCAATGGCGACACGGTGTCCGTCATCGGTGATCTTCAATCGGGCGATTTGGTCGTGGTCAGGGGTGCCGAAGCATTGGCCGACGGAAACGAAGTTGAGATCCTGCCCGGCTCTTAGGCCGAATCAGCGTCATTCTTCCTTCATGGATTTCAGTGCTGCCCGGGCCAGCTCCCGGGTATCACTGTCCAGTTTTGGCATGTGGCTTTCAAGTGATTTGAGGGCATATTTATCGCTGATTTCAGCCAGGGCATTGATGGTGGTTTCACGAACTTCCGGATCAGGATCCTTAAGTCCTTTTTCGAGTTTCAAAACGCAATAATCCCGACCCAGTGTGTCCTTGTTGTCCTTGAGAAAATACTCGACGGCCTCGGTGGCACAGACCTTCCCCGTAATTTTGATGGTGTGCCTGCGTAGGTAGGGCTCCTCATCGCCCATCCATTTCATGACAGGCCGCGGATCACCAACATAGTCCTGCTCGATCAGGGAAAGGTATGCACGCTGCCGGACAAAAGGCGAAGGGTCTTCTTCCCAGGCCTGCCATTGAACGTCTTTTGTATATTTAGGTTTGAACTGGTCGAGCGCTGAGATCGAGGAATACCGAATCCATTCGTCCTCGTCTTCCAACGTTCCAAAAAGAGCCTGCAACGCCCGCTCACCACCAATTTTTCCAAGAGCAAGAATCGACTGTTGACGAGCATGTGTTGAGGACGAATCACGCGCCAGTTTTTCAAGGTAAGGCACCGCGACAGGGTCGCCACGCTTACCCAGCCGATGAGCGGCATCATCCGCCACAGAAATATCAGCCCCGAATAACGCAGCGATCAGGGCCTCGGTGCTGTCCGGATCAGGTTTGACAATGATGCTGGCGGTGGCGACTGAAAGGGTCGCCACCAAAGCCATCGCGACCAGCACCTGCGCAATCGGCCTGCGCAGCTTGCGAATCCCGAGATGTTCGTCCAGTAACGATTTTACGCGTGCCTTGAGGCCATACTGCTCTGTCATTGCGACCGAGGCATAGCGAACCTCGCGGCGCAGATCGCGGGTGATGGCAACCAGTTCTTCTGCATAAACAATGCGATCGTTTCCACAGTCCACCACGCGCTCGTCGCAGGAAAGCTCGCGCTCAACCGAGTGACGGTGCACTGCTATCCATGCGAGTGGATTGGTCCAGTAAACGCATCGAACCAATTGGGAAGCGACCATCATGGTGTGATCCATTCGTGCAGCATGCAGAAGCTCATGAAGCAGAACCATTTCCAGCCGTTCCAGGCTCCAGTCCCTGGCACTGTTTGGCAACAGGATGGTGGGTCTGAATAAACCCCAGATCAGGGGCGAACCAATGCCATCGCAAAAGCGCACACTGACTTTCTGATGGCATCCGGCACGCTGGCTGACGCTTTCGACAAGTTCATCGTAATCAGAATGGGCAGGTTCGCCGGAGCGACTCGTGACGCCCAGGCTGACCAGGTCGGCAACCAGCTTGGCCAATAATACGACCATGCCCACCAGCCAGACGCCGATCAGGCCAATCCACAACAATTCCCAGAAACTGAGATCATGGTTGGTATTAAAAGCCTCGGTCTGCAGCAAGTCCGGAATGGCTCGGGCAGGAATCCCCTTTCCTGCAAATTCCACTTCCTCGACGGGCGGCAGTGAGCTGTAACCAGGTGGTGCAATCAGCGACAGGTCCCAGTTTGGAACCAGCAGGGAAACTGGAATCAGAAGAATCAGGAGGATCAGGCACAGGTTCCATGCACGGTACCGGGTACTTGGAGAGTAGTGACGCAGGATGATTCCCGCAATGATTGCGAATGCCAGCAAAAGGCTCGCTTTTACGTAGAAGAGTCCCGCAAATTCAAATAAAAACCATTCAAGATTCATGGGGTTACTCCTGATTCTTCCGACGGGTTCTGGCTTGTGAAATCATGTCTGCCAGTTCATCAAGGTCTTCGTCGCTAAGGTCTTTTTCTTTAAGGTCCAACAGAGTGGCCACAGCATTTGGAGTGGAATCGGGGAAAAAAGTTTTAAGCAACTGGGCAGTAGCGTTACGACCAGCTGCTGTTGCTGACTGCCTGGGTCGATAGATATATCGCTTACCCTGCTTCTTGTGGGTCAGGTAGCCCTTCTCTTCAAGGATGCCCAGGATAACCCTGACACTGTTATAACCTGGCGGATCGGTCATCTCTGCCAGCACTTCCTGGACACTGCCACTTCCAAGTCGATAAACCGCGTCCATGATTTGAGTTTCACGACGACTCAGATGTGTATGTATTTTTTTTCTGACCATTGATTCTCTTCTGTAAATTTTTTTACATGTAATAAAATTAGCAGGAAACCTTTCAGAAATCAATTGACGCAGACACCTTCCTTAATCCGGTGCCTTCAAACAATCTGATCAGAACACAGTAAGAAGGAACTAGTTCTTCCAGATATCGCCCGGGGTTTCAGGGTCGAGAAAACCATCCCTCATCGAATCGTCTGCTTCAAGAATCAGTTCTGATTGACCGCAGTAGTACGACCGACCTGAAACCACCGTATGAGCGGCTTTGTAATCTGCGAATTTTCCGACGCGCGATAACCGGCCCTCAAACGCGGCACCGGAAATCCCTGCGAACTTTGCTGCCTGGCCCATCTCCAGCTCGCCCTTTACATATCCGCTGGCCAGGCGTGCCGTCACACCACTGCCTGTGGGACTTCGATCGAGCTGCCCTTCCGCGAAAAAGCACAGATGATGATTAATTCCATGGGTACTGACGCGATTGTCCTCGGTGATGATGGTGCCGTAAACAAAGCCCAGCTCAGGCTCGTCAGGGTGACTAATGCTGTGGCTGTTGCGAAGCGTATTTGTTATATCCATCGCCCTGGCCTTCAGCTCAGAAAGATGCGCCTTGCGCAACTCAAGCCCTAGCTGCCCGGCACTGATGATTGCGTAGTAAGCACCTCCGTATGCGATATC
>DATFLY010000072.1:0-40861 GCA_035267185.1 Lysobacterales bacterium
TGATTGGTGGTGTGTAGGAGCGGACTGATGGCCGCGACCTGATTGATGGTGTGTAGGGGCGGACTGATGGCCGCGACCTGATTGATGGTGTGTAGGAGCGGACTGATGGCCGCGACCGGTTAGGAAACCAAGCCTAATGCTGGTGTACCCCCTCACCCATTCCATGGTCCATGGAACCCATGATCAGAACCGACCAGGCGGCCAACAGGATCAGAGCTATACCAATCGCGCGCCTGAACATCCTGTCCTGCAATAAGTTAGCGAGCGCCGGCGCCCACAGGGTCATGCCAAGCAAAGCAGGCAGCGTGCCGAAACCAAAGGCGAGCATCACAAGCGCCCCATCTGAAAAGTTTCCCATTGAAGCTGCGGTCAACAACAAGGTGTAGACAAGACCACAGGGCAGAAACCCCCAGGCCAGGCCCAGCGCGACACGGCCCCCGGCTCCGCGCAGTGTTGCCAACTTCTGAACCATGGGAGAAATTCTTGCCCAGAGCCGGGCACCCCCACGTTCGATTATGGAAAGGAATCGAAGGCCAAACAAAAATTGAAATCCCACCAACGCGATCAGGATGGCCGTGGCCCATCGCAGCCACCGGGACCAGGAAGGTAATGACAGTGCTTCGCCAGTGAATCCCAGTATCAGTGCAGCAATCCCGCCCAAAAGCGCATAGCTGATGATTCTTGAGCCATTAAAAACCAATGCAGCGCCAAATGCGCCTTTTCGTGCTGCAGTGACGCCCAGCCCGCTGGCGATACCACCACACATTCCGAAGCAGTGCCCTGCTCCGAGTAATCCAGCAAAAAAGGCCGTCGAGAGTGGGGCCAGCAGTTCGGTGAAATTCATGAATCCGGCTCGCGTTCCACTTCGTCCTGGCTGTCGTTTTCGGTTTCAACCGGAGGGGGTTTGGTGTCGTCATCCAGCACCACGCTCCAGCCATGAGACTCCAGTTCATCGAACTGGCCTGAACGGATGGCCCATATCAGCGCCCAGACGGCCAGCCCGGCAAAGATGATTCCGAGAGGAATCATGAGATAGATGATGCTCATTTGAGAGGGCTCATTTAGGCAGGCTCATGCGGGTACCGTTCCGGAAACTGTCTCAGTGGTTTCGGAGCGTTTGCTGGCAACACGACTCAGCCTGGCGGAATTGGCAACCACCAGCAAAGACGAGAGTGACATCCCAAGTGCCGCCATCCATGGCTGCAGAAAGCCGCCAATGGCCAGTGGAAGTGCAAGCACGTTGTAAACAATCGCCCAGGTCATGTTTTCCCGAATCACCCGTCGGGTGGCACCGGATATCTCCATGACACGATTCACGGTGGCCAGGCTGTCTGTGGTCAGGATGAAATCGGCAGCACTGTTGGCCAGGTCCGTTGCCCCTGATACGGTCATGGAAACATCGGCAGCAGCCAGCACTGGCGCATCGTTCACACCATCACCCACCATCAGCACACGAGAACCGGTTCGCTGCCATTTCCTGACACGCTCGATTTTCATTTCCGGCTTCTGGCGTGCATGCCACTCTTCAATACCCAGCCTGGATGCAACCTCTGAAACAGATTGCTCGCGGTCTCCTGAAGCAATGACGGTTCGAATACCCCTGTGATGCAATTCATCAATGGTCTGCCTAACCCCCGTACGCAATTCGTCCCTGATCTCAAATTGCGCAACCCAACCTGACTGTTTTGCAGACTGCCTGGCCAGCCAGACGATGATTCCGGTATTGGCCACATCCTTTTCATCCAGCCCAACAAAATCAGCACTTCCTATCGACCAGCGCTCACCATTGATGATTCCACTCACACCGCCATGATTGACCGTGGTCACATCCGTCACGCCAGGTAACGGCGATTTGACCCGAAATGCATGGGCCAGGGGATGTGCAGAATGTGCTTCCAGGGCTGCGGCGATGCCGAGCAGCGCTTCCTCGTCCAGGCCTGGCGAATCCGGGTTGATCTTTACCGAGCAGATCCTGGGTCTGCCGGAAGTCAGGGTCCCGGTCTTGTCGAAAACCACCACGTCCACCCTGGCCAGTACTTCGAGCGCAACGCCCCGGGTCATCATGACGCCCTGGCCAAGGAGTGCCCGACCAGCAGCTGACACAGAAGCCGGGGCAGCGAGCGAAAGCGCGCAGGGACAGCTAACCACAAGCACTGCCAACGCGGCTGACAAGGCTGCCGACGGTTGAAAGTAGAGCCACGCAACACTTGTCAAAGCAGCGATCAGTAGCACAAAACCCACAAAGTAGCCTGCAATTCTTTCCGAAGCCGAAACGAACCGATTGCGCTCTCCACCAGCCCGCAAAAGCATACGGCCAAGTGCAGAAACCGTTGAGTCCCTGCCAACAGCCCGCACACGCATCTCAACCGGGCTCAATATATTGACGCTCCCACCCACCACGTCTTCGCCAGGACCCCGAACCCGCGGAGCCGATTCTCCGGTGAGTAATGCTTCATCGACTTCAGTTGTTCCATTCTCAATGCTTCCGTCAGCGGGAAAAGTTTCGCCTGCACGCACACGCACCAGGTCACCCACTGACAGGTCCGCTGCCAGCACCGTCTCGATCTCACTGCCCTGCAGACGCCTGGCCCACTCTGGTATCAAACGGGCGAGTGCAGCACCTCCTTCAAGGTTTCGATGACGCTGGACCAGCTGGATATAGCGTGCGCTGGAAAGGAAAAAGACAAACATGACAACCGAATCGAAATAGACGTCCCCGGCACCACGCAGAAAGTTAAAGCAGCTGGCAACAAATGCCACCGCGATGGCGAGGGCAACAGGGACGTCCATGTTCAGTCTTCGAACGTTGAGACTGGAGATCGCGGAAGTAAAGAACGGCCGGGCCGAGAACAGTACGACCGGTATGGTCACCAACAGGCTGGTCCACTCCAGGAATCGACGAGCACCATCAGTAATTCCGAAAGTTTCACCGGCATACAAGCCCACGGCATACATCATCACCTGCATCATGCCGAGGCCCGCCACACCAACTCGCAACATGCCGATCCGGCGTTCTTTCAGTCTCGCACGCTGCTCGGATTCAGCCACCGGCAAATGCGGGCGATAGCCAATCTTCGCCAGTTCAAGCGCCAGCGTGCTTAATTTCGTTTGGGCAGGATCCCAGACAATCCTCGTATACCCAGTCCCCACATCTACCTGGACGCGATCAACTCCGGTCTGGGGCTCAATCCGGCTGCGGATCAGCCATGCGCATGCGGAGCACTCAACCCCTTCAGTCTGCAGCAGCAGATCACGCTTACCGTCGGTATGCTCTTCGCCCCAGAGCTCCTGGCGATCATCACAGGCACTCCAGATTCCGGCGACCATTTCCAGGTCATCATTGATCTTTCGACCCTCGGAGGTTCGAAACTGGTAATAGCGGTCAAGACCGCTGGAGAAAATCAGTTCTGAGACCGCCTGGCAACCATGGCAGCAAACCGGTTGAGGTTCGCCATCTCGTTCAACAAGTATCGGAGGTCCGGGCGGACAGGGTTCGCCACAATGAAAGCACGAGGCAAATGCACCTGCCCCAACCCCTGTATTAGCCATTGTCCTGATCGGCCTGGGAGGCACGATCTTCGACAACTTCTCCCTCGGCAGGCTGAGCTCTCAGCTCGCTCTTGATTCGCTGGTACTCGGCATCATCGACAACCGGAAGATCCGGGTTTACAACCGCGATCCATAGCGTGATGAAAGAAGCCACAATGGTTGTGCCAAGCAAACCAACGATCACCCAGGGCCACGGCTCACGATGCCATGGTTTGCCTTCGCTTTGTTCGTGAATTTGCGTCATATTCAGCGACCCTGGTCAGCTGGCAACAGGAAGCGGATATCACTGACCACGGAAATATCCGGATCTTTCTCAGATTCGAATCGCACGTCGACTTCAATTGAACCTGACCCCAGATCGGCAGGCGCCTGGATTGCAAAAGAGAATCGACCAACCTGGCCCGCACCCAGTTGTGGTTCCGGATCGACAGTCCAGGTCAGGGCCTCGTTACCCGGCATCGAGATGGTGTACATATGTGCCTGCTGGTCCATATTGACAATTTTCAGCGTGTAGACGTTCTCAATTCTACCGTCCGGGAGCTCCCGATAAAGCTGGTTCCGGTCTCTGAGGAGATCAGCCCTTAGCGGCGTTCGCGTGGTCATATTCCAGATGGTGCTCACCAGGATGATGGTCAGTAGTGTGCCGTAAATGAACACCCGGGGTCTGGCAACGCGGGATTTTTTGCCTTCAAGTGCGTTTTCGGTTGTATACCGAATGAGTCCTTTAGGATAATCCATCTTGTCCATGACCTGGTCGCAA
The DNA here is from genome assembly GCA_035267185.1 of Lysobacterales bacterium. Lineage (GTDB taxonomy): Bacteria > Pseudomonadota > Gammaproteobacteria > Xanthomonadales > SZUA-36 > JAUIBE01. The sequence continues at coordinate 4,310 of DATFLY010000072.1, forward strand.
ACATCCACGCAGGCAGCACAGGCAATACATTCATACTGCAGGCCATCACGGATATCGATTCCGGTGGGACAAACCTGGACGCACAATGTGCAGTCGATGCAGTCGCCAAGGCCAAGCTCCTGAATGTCAGCGGTTTTTCTGCGCCCGCCACGTGGTTCACCGCGTTTCTCGTCATAGGAAATAATCAGGGTATCGTGGTCGAACATGGCGCTTTGGAACCGCGCATAAGGACACATGTACTTGCAGACCTGCTCACGCAGAAATCCGGCGTTTCCATAAGTGGCAAAGCTGTAAAACAACCACCAGAAGGTCTCCCACGGGCCGATCGATGCAGCAAAAATGGCCTGGCCAAATTCCCTGATCGGCGTGAAGAAACCGACGAATGTGAATCCCGTCCACAGTGCAAACGTGATCCAGAGAAAATGTTTCAGGGACTTGCGAACGATCTTGTTACGATTCCATGGACCTTTGTCCAGCTTCATTCGCTTGTTGCGATCACCCTCAACCCATTTCTCCATCCACAGGAACACTTCGGTCCATACCGTCTGAGGGCACGCAAACCCGCACCACAAACGACCGGCCAAAGCAGTGAAAAAAAACAGGGTCAATCCTGCGCAGATCAGCAGCAAGGCGAGGTAAATAAAATCCTGGGGCCAGAAGGTCAGGCCAAACAGGTGAAACTGCCTGGCAGGCAAATCAAAAAGAACCGACTGCTGGCCGCCAACATTGATCCACGGCAGGACATAGTAGAGCCCCAGCAGCAAATAGACCGACACCTTTCTCCAGAACGCAAACCTGCCCTTGACGTCGCGGGGGTAGACCTTGGGTTCTTTTTTGTAGAGGCTTTCGTGAGAAGCCTGCTGATTGGCGCTCACTTCCAATCCTCGTCGCTGAGGTCCGGGTTATTCTCAGCGGGATCATGCACCTCGGGCAACCCCCGTTTGCCCTTGCCCCGGGCATGCCCGCGGCCCGGCCCGGTCCGAATCATGAAACTGGTGAGGCGAGTCGCCAGCAAAGCGACTGCGAACAGAAAACCGAATCCCAGCCCATAGGTGAGTCGCAACCCGGTATGCCAGTTCATCACCCAGGCATCGCCCAGAACTTCAGGATCAATCACTGCAAACATCAGGAAAGTGCCTGCACTGGCCGCCAGGAAGGCGATCCAGATCGATACGCCCCAATCGCGCTTGCTTCGACTCCAGCGACCCCGAACCGTGTTTTGGACCGTGTTTTGTTTGTCAGCCATGATTACTGGCCGGAACTGCCCTCGCTGAGACTCATGACGTAAGCCGCGAGGATCTTGCGGCGCTGCTCACTGAGCTCACCCCCAAATGCAGGCATCATGCCATTCCTGCCGTTTTCGAGGCCGTAGACAATTTCTTCCCTGGTGCCCCGGTACAACCAGATGTCATTGGTCAGGTCCGGCGCACCAAGCAGCGGATTGCCCTTGCCGTCAGCGTTGTGACAAGCGACACAAAACATTCCAAATTTCTGGGCACCAGTCTCCGCCAATGCAGCATCCGCTTCCTGGCCGGACATCTGCATGACATATTCAGTCACCTCGGTCACGCCGTCTTCACCCAGGACCTGCGCCCAGGGAGGCATTGCTGCCTGTCGGCCATTGTTGATGGCGGTCATGATGTTGTCGTGACCACTGCCCCACTGCCATTCGCTGTCAGTGAGGTTCGGGAAACCATAACCACCCCGGCCGTCCGAACCGTGACACATGGCGCAATTCTGGCCGAACAGGCGACGGCCTGTTCCCATGGCATCGGTATCAGCCATGAGCTGCTCAGGAGTCATTTCCGAATAGCGGGCATACACCATGGCTTCAGCTTCCTGGGCAGCCGCCATTTCATTTTCGTAGCGCCCTTCCTGGGTCCATCCCAGCGTGCCTGCAAAGTTGCCCAGTCCGGGAAAGAAAACAAGGTATACGAGCGCAAAAACGATGGTGATGTTGAACGAGTGCAACCACCAACGTGGCAGGGGATTGTTCAGTTCGCGTATATCGTTATCCCAGACGTGACCGGTATCATCGACGTCGTTCTCATCCCGGTCAGATATGCCTTTGGTCCAGTGCAGCAGCCACCAGCACGCCAGAATACTGCCGATGACGATAATGATTGCAAACCAGTGCCAAAAAGTTGTGAGCATCATCTATTCCTTATTCTCTTTTGTCCCGGACGTTGAATCTGTATCCAGGTCAGGAGTGTCTTCTTCCAATGGCAATTGAGCCGCCCGATCAAACTCGGGTTTGCGTTTCCTGCTCCAGGCCCATCCGACCATGCCGGCGAAACCGATGATCAGGGCCACTAAAAGCACACCGCGTATGACGTTGAGATCCATTGTTATCGGTTCGTCCTGGTTCGCCCAAGACCCTGCAGATAAGCGATAATCGCCTCCATCTCGGTCCTGCCTTCCACTTCGCCCAACGCTGCTTCGATCTGTTCATCGCTGTAAGGGTCACCCAGGGTCTGCAGGGCTCTCATTCTGTCCTGGACCTTCTCAGGGTTGACCTGATTCTCGGCAAGCCAGGGGTAACCGGGCATATTGGATTCGGGCACCACATCCCGTGGATTGATCATGTGAATGTAGTGCCAGTCGTCGCTGTATCGTCCGCCAACCCGCGCCAGGTCAGGGCCAGTCCTTTTTGACCCCCACTGGAAAGGCCGGTCATAAACAGATTCACCGGCGATCGAGTACGGCCCGTAACGTTCGGTCTCACTCCTGAACGGACGAACCTGTTGCGAATGGCAGCCATAGCAGCCTTCCCGGACGTAAATATCACGACCGGCAAGCTGTAATGCCGGGTAAGGCACTATTCCCTCGGACGGTTCGATGTATTGGTCCTGGGCAATCAGGGGCAGCAGTTCAACCAGACCGGCAAAGCTGATCACAACAACGATCCATACCGCCATCAGGTTGATGTTTTTTTCAAGCTTCTTATGGGCTTTGCTCATGATTGCGCCCCCTTCGCCTCTGTGCCCCAATAGGCGGGTTCGGCCGCAGCAACTTCCTCCGTATTGCCATCGCGCATGGTCTTCCACATGTTCCAGGCCATCACGAGCATGCCCGAGAAGAACAACGTGCCGCCCAGCAAGCGAATGATGTAGTAAGGCTTGGTCGCAGCGATGGTTTCAATAAAGCTGTAGGTCAATGTGCCGTCAGCGTTGAATTCACGCCACATCAGTCCCTGCATCACGCCTGCAATCCACATCGATGCGATGTAGAGAACAACGCCAATCGTGGAAATCCAGAAATGCAGGTCGATGGCCGGAATGCTGTGCATTTGTTTCTTGCCAACCAGTCTCGGCGCCAGGCAATAGAGGGAGCCGATGGTCATCATGGCGACCCAACCCAGGGCACCGGAGTGCACATGGCCGATGGTCCAGTCGGTGTAGTGACTGAGCGAATTAACCGTCTTGATCGACATCATTGGGCCTTCGAACGTGGACATGCCATAGAAGCTCAACGCCACGATCATGAATTTGAGGATTGGATCGGTCCGAAGCTTATGCCATGCACCCGACAGGGTCATGATGCCGTTGATCATGCCACCCCAGCTTGGCGCCAGAAGGATCAGCGAGAACACCATTCCAAGTGACTGCAGCCAGTCGGGCAATGATGTGTAAAGCAGATGGTGAGGGCCAGCCCACATGTAGATGGAGATCAAGGCCCAGAAATGCACGATTGAAAGGCGATAAGAGTAAATCGGTCGTTCTGCCTGCTTGGGAACGAAGTAATACATCATTCCGAGGAAACCGGCAGTCAGGAAGAAGCCAACGGCGTTGTGTCCGTACCACCATTGCACCATGGCATCGACTGCACCTGTGTAAACCGGGTAGGACTTCGCAATACCAACCGGCAGGGACAGGTTATTGAAGATGTGCAGCACAGCAATGGTCAGGATAAACGCTGCATAGAACCAGTTGGCAACATAGATGTGACTTACGCGTCGCTTGATGATGGTGCCGAAATAAAGGACTGCGTAAGACACCCAAACCACCACGATCATGATGTCGATCCACCACTCCAGCTCAGCGTATTCCTTGCCCTGGGTCAGGCCCAGTGGAAGTGTCACAGCGGCTGCAACAATAATCAGTTGCCAGCCCCAGAACACAAACGAAGCCAAACCGTCACTGATCAGCCGCACATGGCAGGTTCGCTGCACGACATAAAGAGACGTGGCAAACAATGCCGAGCCACCAAAAGCGAAAATAACCGCGTTGGTATGCAATGGTCTGAGACGCCCGTAACTGAGCCAGGCGATATCAAAATTAAGCGCGGGCAACCATAGCTGGGCGGCAATAATGACGCCCACCAGCATGCCTACGATTCCCCAGAGTACGGTCGCCACGGTGAACTGGCGTACCACTTTATCGTTATAAGTCACTTGTTCTCCCTATCAGCCTCTGTGAGGTCCAATGCGAGCCATCTGAAACGAACGAATTGCTGCGGGCGAATTCTGCACATATGTTCTTTGCCACACAGCATCACTGGCCGTAAACCTTTAGCGGCCGACTCTAACCATGCTCATTGTACGAATTGTTGACCCAGATCAAAATGACTCAAGTCAGTTCGCTTGCACTGGATGCCCTGCCCGACTACAAATTACTGTACAAATCGTTGCCCGGGAGAAGTCATGAAAGAAAACCAAGCCGCGAAGAGCTTTGACCCGGGTACACAGGGCCGAAAAGTTGACGAAAAAGCCTTTATTGCACCGGCCCATCAGCTCGACTGGCATGCGCCATTTGGCTGGCTGAAACTGGGCTGGCAGGATTATAGGAAGGTACCGAGGATCAGCTGGACCTATGGATTGATCGTGTTTGTTGTTTCAGCGTTGATGACGGGACTGGCCTGGATCGCTGGTGGATGGGTATTGCTAATCGCGGCACTCACCGGTTTCGTCTTTGTGGCACCACTTCTGGCTTTTGCGCTGTATTCCGTCAGTCGCCAGCTCTGCCAGGGAACGCAACCTTCTTTAAGAAAAACGCTGCGCGCTATCCGCCGCCCGTTTTCAAATGCAATGGTGTTTGGCCTGGCTCTCCTGATCATATTCCTGGTTTGGGCACGAGCCGGTTCGATGGTGCATATCTTTTTTCCGGTTGAATCTGAGCCATCGTGGACACAAATCGGCACATTCCTGGCGATCGGATCAGCTGTCGGCGCTGTGTTTGCCGGGTTTACCTTCGCAGCCACTGCCTTTTCATTGCCAATGCTGGCCAATCGCGAGGTCGATGTTGTCACTGCCGTGGTTTCCAGCATCAACGCTGTGCTTCGAAACAAGCGTGTCATGGTGCTTTGGGCCATTCTGATCGTATTGCTGACAACGCTGGGAATATTGACGGGATTATTGGGGTTAATCGTGGTTATCCCATGGCTGGGATACGCCACCTGGCATGCCTACAGGGAAACACTGGATGTCTCTGCCTGGGGGACACTACCAGTCGTTGGTCGTGACGAATAAAGGGTCGCGGCCAGGAGTCCGCTCCTACAATTCGAGCGAATACCAACGTTTCGGCCGCGACTTGTTGGAGCGGACTTTGGCCGCGACAGTACAGGCAATTCACAGCCAATACGTCTATATGTCAGGCTGTAGGAGCGGACTCTTGGCCGCGACCTGCCTGGCTGCGCTCCTCACGAAACAACCGCTGAACATACCTTTCAGTATTCGGATAAGCGGCAATCCATTTTTCAACATCCTCACGCATTGGCCCGGGCAACTGGTCCCGCGACAGCATGACGTCATCCGCCATACCCCCGCCGTAACCCTGGGGTTGCAACCACAAACCAGTCATGGCCGCAAAACTGAAATCCACAAAGTCCGGCTGCTTGTTGCCAAGGAGGTATTCCTGACCTGAATCAAGTCGGTCTTCAACATCCTTCAGAATCTTTTCGATGTTTGTTGTTGCTTTTTTGTAGTGTCTCTCGTTGATTCGAAAGGCCCCGCGAATAAACCCTGCAAAAACCGGGTACAGGATTAACAGGCAGTACCGCTGGAAGAGGGGCGTGCGCTTGCTGTCAAAACCCCATCCATGCAGCGTCAGTTTTCGATGGGCCAGCAGGTGCCAGTAAATCCAGACCTGCAATTGCACGCCGTAGTGATCAATGCGCTTTTCCCATTCCAGGCGTTCCGTCGTCGGTTCCAGAAATTCAGCCGCTTCACCCATCGATACCGAGTATCTCCCCCACAAATAGCGAAGAATGTCCGGCGAATCCCCAATCACCGAAACGGTCTTTCCGGTTCGTGCCCTCAGCTGTGGAACCGTTCGGCCTTTGAAGAAAACACCAAAGATTCCGGCAAATGGCTTTTCGCGGTATTCCACGCCCAGGCGGTCCATGCACCATCGGACTTTTTCCACGAAATGGCTGGCCGAGATGGTTTCCAGCTCCAGCCCTGGGGTTTTCGGTGGAAACATCAGGGTCGCCAGCGTGATGGCAAGTCGCCACAACAAAGCGAGCACAACCAGCAGCACAGCGGTCAACGTGCCTAAGCCGTACCATGCAACAATGATCGGAAGCACCAGCAGAAATAGCGAATGAATCAGGATTCGGTTCATGCAGGTCTCGAAAAGCAGGGCTGAATCAGGATATTACCCGTTCTTCCTGCGCTATACTCCCGCCGATAACAAGAATATTGCGCCATCACAAAAAAGGCCGTCTCGTGAACATCATTAATGAGCTCAAACGCCGCAATGTTTTCAGGGTGGGTATTGCCTACCTGATCGGCGCGTGGCTGTTCACCCAGGTGGCTGACGTGGTGCTTGGCGTTGTTGGCGCGCCGGATTCGGCGATGCGGGCTGTCGTCGCCATACTTGGACTCGGTTTCATCCCAACGGTGATCTTTGCCTGGGTGTATGAAATGACACCCGATGGCGTCAAAAAAGCGTCCGAAATCGATGCTGACGAGTCAATTACCTATCAAACAGGTAAGAAACTCAATATCGCAACCATGGTCATGGTCGTCTCGGCGGTGGCGTTCATCATATTTGATCGCTACCTGCCAGGTCATGAGGAAATAGCGTCTGATGACGCTGTTGCTGTAGTGCAACAAGACACCGGTGAGGAAACAGTTCAGTCAGAACAAGCCGAAACGATCCCGACAAACTCAATTGCCGTCCTGCCCTTTGCCAATCGCTCCAATGAAGCGGACGACCTCTATTTCACGGATGGCGTTCACGACGACCTGCTCACCCAATTGGCCAAGATTCATGACCTGACCGTAATTTCACGCACTTCGGTAATGGAGTACCGCGATTCGGCCAAGAATCTCAAAGAGATCGGCGCTGAACTCAACGTCAGCACAATTCTGGAAGGGGGTGTTCAAAAAGTTGGCGACAGAGTACGCATCAACGCCCAGCTTATCGAGGTGGCCACTGACCGTCACCTGTGGGCAGAGACTTTTGATCGTGAGTTGACCGCTGAGAATGTGTTTGAACTGCAATCAGAAATTGCACGCAACATTGTGCGCGCAATCGAAGGCGAACTGACCCCGGAAGAAGAGCGGTTGTTGGATGAGATTCCAACCCACAATTTTGCAGCCTATGAGGCCTATTTGCGCGGCATGGAGATTGTCAATCGAGCCAACTATGCGCGCAGCGAGGAAGAGGCTGCCAGACCGTTTTTCGAAAAAGCTATTGAACTGGATCCGGAATATGCGGATGCCCATGCCGAGCTTGCAAACCTGTACGGTCAATTGTACTGGCGAGGCATCGATACCTCGCAAGCCCATCTGGAAAACTATCGTCAATCTCTTCAGCGGGCGCGAGCATTAAGACCCGATTCGCCGATGGCATTGCGCGCAGAGGCAAACTATTACTATCGCGTCGAAAACAACTACAACAGATCGCTCGAATTGCTGCAAGAGGCGCTAAAACGCGCGCCAGGTAACGTCGACATCATCAGCGACATCGGCCTCTCATTGCGCCGACTGGGTCGCTGGGAGGAGTCGATCGATGCTTTTTCCCGCGCCCTGCGCCTGGATCCGGCCAGTGGCTTTAATCACTCGCTACTCCTCGAAACCATGAGCAGCAAAGGCCTATGGCAGGACATCCTGGACAATTCTGTTCCGCTGGAGGATGCCGATCGCGATGAACTGGATATTCAGATTACTCGCGCACTGGCAATATTTAACCTGACCGGTGATTTGACCGTTATGGAGCGCGTTTTTGATCACATGAACCTCATCGGATCGACCGACTACCTGGACTGGAGTGCCGATGTTCACTTTCTGCAGCGCGATTATGACCGGATGATTGAGGTGCTGAACGGTCCAATCTGGACCGACCTCATGGTGCAGCGGGTCGGAGAAGCCGACCGTCTTTCGCACCTCGGAGATGCCTGGCGACTCAAAGGGGATGACGAAAGGGCTCGCCAGTATTACGAACAATTGGTATCAATGCAGGACGAGGTGTTGGCTTCGGCAATGCAGGTGCAGGTCTATGCTGGAAGGCGGATTTCTGTCGCATTGGCACGACTGGGTCGCAAAGAAGAAGCACTGCAACTCGCCAACCGGCTGGTCGAGGAAAATCCGTATGAAAATGACGCCATCGTCGCTGTCACACCAGTATACGGTCGCGCTATGGTCAAAGGGCTTTCGGGCGACAAGAACGGTGCCATCGAGGATCTGATGACTGCGTTTCACATGGAAGGGTCGTTTTCACCCACCCGCTGGCAACTCCACCTGGACCCTAATTGGGATTTCATGCGTGACGACCCGCGTTTCGTTGAACTGGCCACACCCGTAAACCTGATCCAGTGAAAATATTCCAGGAACTCAAACGACGCAACGTCTTCAGGGTGGGCATTGCCTACCTGGTGGGCTCCTGGGTGCTGGTCCAGGTCGCCGATATTATTTTCCAGATTGCGGGTGCCCCGAACATACTGCTTCGTTACCTCGCCATTGTTCTCGCATTGGGATTTATCCCGGCAGTTATCGTTTCCTGGGTTTACGAGGTTACGCCGGAAGGCGTAAAGAAAGCATCAGAGATTGATACCGACCAATCAATTACCCATAAAACCGGCAAGAAGCTGGAAATGGTGACCATCGCCTTACTGGTCCTGGCAATTGGCATCGTGGTTGTCGAGCGATATATCCCTGACGCGGAGGATACAGAATACGCCCCAGCGGTCTCTCTCTCGCCTGCCGCACAACCAGCGCCTGCTGTGGAAAATGACAGTGAGGAGATCCTGTACTCGCTAACATCCATCGCCGTTCTGCCATTCGCCAATCGCTCAAATCAGGACGACGACCTGTATTTCACTGACGGCATTCACGATGACCTGCTGACACAACTGGCCAAGATCGGTGATCTCACGGTGATCTCGCGCACGTCTGTGATGAAATACCGTGACTCTACGCAGACTCTTGGCCAGATCGGAACAGAACTGAAGGTTGGCGCCATCCTCGAGGGTGGCGTACAGAAAGTCGGAGACCGGGTCCGAATCAACGCACAGCTGATCGAGGCGGCATCCGACCAGCATCTGTGGGCTGAGACCTTTGACCGCGAACTCACCGCCGAAAATGTCTTTGAATTGCAATCTGAAATCGCGCGCAAAATCGTCGACGCCGTGGCTGTGCAGTTATCGCCTGAAGAAGAGCAAATCCTGGCGCAAGTCCCAACCCGCAGCCTGGAAGCCTATGACGCCTATGTTCGTGCCAGGGAAATCTACTTTGGCGCCAACTACGCCCGCAGCCAGGAAATGGAGGCAGAGCCATTTCTTGAGCGCGCCGTGGAGCTGGATCCCAATTACGTGGATGCCCAGGTTCTGCTCGCATCAATCTACGGACAAAAGTACTGGCGGGGCGTCGATAGCTCGGATGAATTGCTGCGCAAATACCGTGACAAGATCGAACTGGCGAACAAGCTTGACCCGGATTCCCCCGCCACGCTGCGTGCACGCGCTAACTATCAATACCGGGTTGAACGCAATTATGCCCAATCATTGGAACTTCTTGAACGTGCTTTGAAAGTCGCACCTGGGGACGTCGACATCCATGGCGATATGGGTCTCAGCTTGCGCCGGTTGGGGCGTTGGGAGGAATCCATTGACAGCCTGAAGCGCACGCTGGAGCTGGACCCGGCCAACAGTTTTTATCACTCGCTCCTCCTGGAAACCCTGGGGATGACCCGCGACTGGCAGGCCATCATTGAGAACTCTGTTCCCCTGGAAGACGCTGATCCCGACCGCCTGGATGCCCAGATTGACCGTGCCCAGGCTTTGTTCAATCTCAATGGCGACCTGGCGCCCATGGAACGGGTGTTTGAACGCATGAATTTGGCCTTATCAACCAATTACCAGGTGTGGAGTACCCTGGTTTATATTCTGCAGCGCGATTACGATCGTGCCCTCGAGGTACTCCAGGGTCCGGTCTGGGCAGAAGCAAAAAGCGATCCGGGGCAGAGTGGCCTGATTTACCATCTACGAATTGGGAATGTCTTGCGACTGATGGGGCAAGAGGAACAAGCCCGAACCCACTACCAGGAAATCATCGATCGCAAAGAAGATGTTACACCGGCCGCCTTAATGAACCGGAGCACTGACTTGCTGCTCGCCGCGGTGGCAATGGCCAGGCTTGGGCAATTCGAGGAAGCATTGGCCCTGGCAGACCAAATCGTTGCGCAACGGGGTTACGAGGTGGATGCCGTTCAGGGCAACCTTGCATACTTTATTCGGGCAAGAGTCCGTGGGCTCAGCGGTGATATTGATGGCGCAATCGAAGACCTGGAAACCGTTCTGAACCAATCTGGTAGTCCAACCATTTCTGCCTGGGACCTCTACTATGATCCCGAATGGGACTTTATGCGCGACGATCCGCGTTTTGTTGAACTGGCAACCCCTGACAACCTGGTCCAGTGAAGCAAATAGAAATTCCTGACAATGAAATCGAATTTCACGCTGTCAGGGCGCAGGGTGCCGGTGGCCAGAACGTCAACAAGGTCGCAACCGCAATCCATCTGCGTTTCGATATCGAAGCGTCATCACTACCAGGCCACATCAAAAAGCGATTGCTGAACACTTCAGACCGTCGTATCACCTCTGACGGTGTGATCGTAATCAAGTCACAAAACCACCGCACCCAGGAACGCAATCGTGAAGAGGCGATCCAGCGACTGCAGGCCATGGTGGATGAAGCCAGCTATACGCCGAAAAAGCGAATTCGCACCAAACCCAGCAAAAGACAGAAGAAAAAGCGGCTTGAGGCCAAACGTAAGCGCAGCGATGTGAAAAAACTGCGCGGCAAAGTGGGGTCAGAGTAAATTTCCCCTATCCCTTTACTCTAACCCCGCACTTCGCGAAACTAACGAATGTCTGAAGTTCCTGCACCCACCCACAAGCATCGCTGGCAGCGCCCCGAGGTGCTGTTGTTGCTGATGGCATCAGCCGTTCCGCTGAGTTTTGCCACCTGGTCCAACCTGATCAACAACTTTGCCATCGAGCGGGCTGCGTTCACTGGTGCCGAGATCGGCATGTTGCAGAGCCTGCGCGAGGTGCCGGGTTTCCTGGCCCTGGGTGTGGTGGCGGTTTTGCTGTTGATGCGTGAGCAGTCGCTGGCACTTGTCTCGCTGCTGATCCTGGGCATCGGTACGGCCATGACAGGATTCTTCCCGACCGTCCTGGGCCTGTATTTCACAACGGTCCTGATGTCCATGGGTTTCCATTACTATGAAACGGTGCAGTCGTCACTGGTGCTGCAATGGATACCCAAGGAAAAGGCGCCGGAAACCCTGGGGCGCATCATCGCAGTCGGGTCACTCACCGGCATTCTGGCTTACCTGTTTGTCTGGGCTGCATTTTCGGTGCTCGGACTCGACTTTACAGCCACTTACATCATCGGCGGCGGCCTGACGGCAATGATTGCGATTGTCAGCTGGCTGGCATTCCCCCGATTTGAACAGCCAGTCGTTCAAAACAAGAGAATCATCCTGAGAACCCGGTACTGGCTCTACTATGCCCTGACCTTCTTCTCCGGCGCACGGCGCCAGATTTTCATCGTGTTTGCCGGATTTCTGCTGGTCGAAAAGTTTGGTTACAGCGTGCCTGCGATATCCATGCTGTTTTTTATCAATGCCGCGTTCAACATGTGGTTTGCCCCCAAAATAGGGCGACTGATCGCCCGCTGGGGTGAACGCACGGCCCTGGTCTGCGAGTATGTCGGCCTTATCGGCATTTTCACGGCTTATGCGTTCGTGGAGAACGGAAAAATCGCTGGTGCGTTGTACGTTTTTGACCACCTGTTTTTCGCATTCTCGATCGCGATCAAGACTTATTTCCAGAAAATTGCGGACCCTGCGGATATTGCATCGACAGCCGCAGTTGGATTTACCATCAACCACATCGCCGCGGTGATTATTCCGGCAGTATTTGGCCTGATCTGGCTGACCTCACCTTCGATCGTGTTCCTGGCAGGCGCGGCAATGGCAGCAGCATCGCTGGTCCTTTCCCTGATGGTGCCGAGAATCCCCGAGCCGGGGCTTGAAACCGCCTGGGCGGGTAAAGCAGGTTAACTCTGCCCCTGGTAAATACTGAACAATCCAATAGAATTGTTGATGCCATGGGCCAGAGCGGCAGGCCAGATGGCGCCTCTGGCCAGGACGGTGACAGTTCCGAAAACCAGGCCGCTGACAGACGCTCCGATCACGCCCACCGGCCCCTGGTAAAGATGAACCAGGCCGAACACCATGGCCTGTAGCACGACCGCGACGATCAGGGCGCCCTTGCTATTGCCCAGTGCCTTTATCAGGCCACCCAGCAACACGATCCGGTAGGCAATCTCCTCGCCGAAGGCTGCAAATGACCAGCTCAGGGCGAGGGTAAGAAACAGGGCCTGCAGTGATCCTTGCACATCGGAAAACCGACTCAGGTCCCGCTCGCCTCCGAATACATTTTCCAGAATCGGGCCAACCACTGTTGCACTGAGCTGGAGGACAATGACTGCGATAACGGCCATCCCAACATGGGACAGGCGAAATCCGAGGCCAAACCCGAAGCGCTTGAAATTCACTCCGATTTGTCTGTACTGGATGATAAACACCACGGTAAAAATCACATACAAGGGTGTCGCAAACCCGGACAACGACGCCAAAGGCGAGTCGACCGTTCCGGAGTAACGCAAAAACCCTGCCAGCAGCATTGCCAGGATGAATAATACAGGCAGGATGTATAATCTTGATTTCATGTGGTTTTTACTTGAGGTTCCGGTTTGTTTTGCTGGCTAACATCGCGAATAAACTGAAACCCAGGACGTCATGATTCGAAAAACAGCAATTGTCGTTTTTGTCGTTTCAGCCATTGTCTGGGTCTACGCGCTGACCCAGCATACATTCCTGCTTGACGAAATCTGGCTTTATGTGGGCTTTTTCCTGATTCCCATCGCCGCGATATGCGCAGCCTTATGGTTCTTCCGCCTCAGAAATGGCTGGTGGAAACTGCTGGGTACATTACTCCTGATCATCAGCGTGCTGGTCTGGCTTTCGATCCTTTTACTAGTCTCCGGTGGGTTTAAAATCCACTAGCAGCCAAAATCTGGTCGCGGCGAGGACGCCGCTCCTACAAAAAATCATCACCCTGGTCGCGGCGAGGACGCCGCTCCTACAAAAAATCATCACCCTGGTCGCTGCGGTCAACGACGGCCCTTCTTCCTCATTAACCAGCGGCTCATTGTGCTGGTCATTCTTTTTGGCACATGGATGTGCCAACGCCATCAGGGCGCGAACTCGTGAAAACCACGCTTTTCACGAGTGAGATGCAAGTGGGCCATGGATGGCCCATCTTGCTCATTAATGATTCTCTGGTTTCGCAAACGTCTTGGCATGCTCGAAGAGCCAGTCTCTCCAAATGGTGACCTTGGGCAGATCAAAGTAGTGGGGTGGTGATACAAAATAATAAGACCAGTTGGTCTTCACGGCCGTTGGCATGGGTCTGACAAGACGACCGGTTTCCAGATCACGGGCCACCAGGGACCAGCGCACCAGCGCGACTCCGTGCCCCTGCTCTGCCATGATCATCAGGGACAATGAGTCATCCAGCCCCGGCCAGTTGCGCTGAATCTCGGTTTCACCCAGTGCGCCAACCCACTGGTTCCACATTTCATCGTCTACCACGAGAATATTGTGCTTTTGCAGATCTTCCAGCTTTTTAATCGGACCACTTTCCTCAATCAGCTCAGGACTGCACACAGGCACGATCCAGTCATCCATGATTTTTTCGGCCCGCAGTCCCTTCCACTTACCTGGCCCAAATCGCACTGCCACGTGAAAGTCGGTGGTATTGAAATCCACGATGGCATCGCTGACATTGATTCGCAGATCGATTTCGGGATAAGTCTGGTAAAAGTCTGCCAGTCGATGTGCCAGCCAGCGCTGCATGAACGAGGCTATGGTCGAGACATTCAACACCCCCTCTGAACGATCCTGCTCAATCAGGTTTAGCGCCCGGTTCATTTCCCGCAATCCGCGCTGAACCCCGGGTAGCAATGTCCTGCCCGCAGCTGTCAGAGAGATATTCCTGCCTTCGCGATGGAACAGTTGCTGATTGAGTCTTTCCTCAAGGGCGCGAATCTGAGAGCTGACTGCAGCGGGTGTGACATGTAACGCCTCAGCCCCCTGGCTGAAACTCAGTCGACTGGCCACGGCCTCAAAAGTCCTCAGGGCATTAAGCGGAATGCTTTTCATGTTCTTATAGTTAAGAAAAACTTAATCATAACACAAAAGAACCCGCTGGAAAATATGGCGCGTAAACCCTATATTTACGCCTGAAATCGTTTAAAGGTTTCAATTTGAAAGGAGAGGAATATGTTAAACCATAACTTAAATACTGATCAAGCATTGGAAATGGACATCCAGGATTGCGGTACACGTGTTTGTGATACCGGCATCACGCCTGAAGATTCAGCTAACCTGGGTCCGAAAAGGCTTGCCAAACAGCGTCTTCAGCGTGCTCGCAGACGTAACAACCACAGCCTGTTTACCACACGTGCATCCTCAGGTTGGATGACAAGAATGCTGTAATGGATATGGCTATGTTCAAACCAATGGTTATTATCAGGCATGCTCTACAAGCTGGCCGCCGACTCTATAGTCCTGATTCACTTCGGCTTCATCATATTCGTGGTGTTGGGCGGCCTGCTTGTCTTGAGCTGGCCGAAGATCGCGTGGGTGCATATTCCTGCCGCGGCATGGGGCGTGTGGATTGAATTGTCGCACGGTGTTTGCCCTATAACGCCCCTGGAACAATCGTTACGCGACCGCGCCGGAGCAACAAACTACGAGGGCAGTTTCATCAATCAGTATATTGTTCCAATCATCTACCCTCCTGATTTCTCACCTCAAACCGCGCAAGTATTTGGATTTGCATTAATGGTCTTCACCATGACTGTTTATTCCGTTGCCATTTATCGAAAACGAAGGCCCCGGGTGGCCGGATCATCAGATTTCTGACCCGTCTAAATGACATTACCATTCGATGACGATTGGTCGAAAACCCCATAAAACCCTTGTTTTTTAATGTATTTAGATTTAATCTTGGACCTGCTCGTCCAGGTTATACCGTGCAACGGGGTGTTGCCGACTGGCCGGGGAAATAAATTGGTTGCACTTCTCAGGTTTACTCAGAAATATCATCTTCAGATCTTTCCCGGTTATCACCTATACGCGTTTTGCAATTGATTGAATTTTTAATATTTTTTAAAGGTAATAGTCATGACAACAGGTACCGTAAAGTGGTTTAACGAATCCAAGGGCTTTGGTTTTATCGCCCCTTCAGACGGTGGAAAGGACGTATTCGTCCACTTCTCAGCCATCGAGGGCAGCGGATTCAAAACCCTGGCAGAAGGCCAGGCTGTGGAATTCGAAGTCGAAGATGGTCCGAAAGGCCCGCAGGCATCGAACGTGCAAGCCGCAGGCTAAAAACCACTCCTGGTGCCTGAACGGCGGCAGGAAATTTAGACGGAAAACCCCGCTTTTAGCGGGGTTTTTTTATATCCATTTGCAGGACCAATGACAGTTTCTTCACTCGCGTGAGATTAAAATCTCATCAAATTCCGGGCAATCACTTAGAATAAACCTGATCAGATACCGGATGTCAGAAGGCGAGAGCATGAAGCTAAAGCCAGGCCTCGCCGAAGCTACGTCAGTGGCAAATGAATTATCCCCGAGGACAAAAACCAGTGAGTCATCACAAAACATCGCTGTATCAGCGCGGCATGCTCAATCGCAAAACCAGCGTTCTGATCTCAATGATCCTGGTGGTTTTCGGGGCAGCTGCGCTTTGGCTGATTTTTAATACCGAGCCGGTTCCTGAGAGAGAAACAGCGGTTCGGCAGACTGCCACGTTGGTAGAGGTCGTGACGCCCCAGAATGGCAAATTCCGCCCGGTGATTCAGGCCATCGGAACCGTGATACCTGCACGTGAGATCGTCCTTCGATCCAGGGTATCCGGTGAAGTCATAGAAATTTCTGACTCGTTTGAGCCGGGAGCTAAGGTTAGCCAGGATGAAACACTGGTCCGCCTTGATGACGCCGATTACGTAAACCTGCTCCGTCAACGCGAAAGCGAGTTGATGCAGGCCATTGCTGAGCTGGAGATTGAAAAAGGTCGGGGGGAGAATGCCGAACGGGACTTTATTCAGCTCGGAAAGGCGATCCCGGAAGAACGAAGAGCGCTTGTTCTTCGTGAGCCTCAACTGCGCAGCGCCGAAGCCCAGGTCCAGTCTGCCCGAGCAGCACTGGCGCAGGCCGAACTCGACCTGAAACGCACGTATGTGAAAGCTCCTTTTGATGCGTTGGTTTTGTCCCAGGAAGTCAACCTTGGCTCACAGGTGTCAGCCGGCGATGGACTGGCTCGGCTCGTGGGAGTCGAGGAGCACTGGGTTGAGGCCACCATTCCGCTTGATAAGTTGCGCTGGCTGTCATTCGACGCAGACAGTAAATCAGCATCGTCGAATGTCACCATTCGACATCGCACGGCCTGGGCGGCAGGTCAGACACGTAACGGCACACTTTTCAGGCTGATCGGTGAGCTACAGGGCGACACGCGCCTGGCAAGAGTGTTGGTTAGAGTCAAAGATCCTCTCGCCATGCAACCTGGATTGTCTGGTCAGCAACCCTTGATGATCGGCACATTCGTAGAGTGTCAGATCGAGGGAATGGAAATCCAGGGTGCCTTCAGAATTCAACGCGAACACGTACGCGCTAACGATACCGTCTGGGTGATGAGAGAGGGACAGCTTGTGATCCAGCCGGTGGAGATCGCTTTCCAGGACGAAAAATACGCCTACCTGCAGTCCGGGGTGAGTTCGGACGACCAGATTGTCACCACCAGCCTGTCAACCGTAAGGGAAGGCATCCCGCTGCGACTGGCAGGTTCGGATACAACGTAAGCCATGGAAAAAGACTCATCAACAATCGCGGACGGCGCCATCGCGTGGATGGCCCAGAATTCCATTGCGGCAAACCTGGCCATGGTGATCCTGCTGGCGGGCGGAATCTGGACGGCACTGACCATGCAAAAGGAGGTGGATCCACAGTTTGAACTGGACGTCGTCCTGGCCACTGTCGCCTATCCGGGCGCCGCGCCGGGTGAAGTTGAACAGGGTATTCTGCTGCCCATCGAAGAAGCCGCCCTGGGCGTACAGGGCATCAGGGAAATTACTTCCACGGCGCGGGAAGGTTCCGGCACGGTGCGTTTCGAACTGGTTGCCGGGATAGACAGGATCAAGGCCTACCAGGACATCGATCAGGCGATTGCCCAGATTCGCACCTTTCCGGATGATACCGAAGAGCCCGAGGTTCGTTTGCAGGATCGCCAGCGAGACGTCATGGAGATTGGCATTTATGGCGATGCAGACATCTGGACCCTGCGCAAGATTGCCGAGCGGGTGCGTGAACAATTACTTAACCAGCCAGAAATTACCCAGATCCAGATTGACAACGCTTTCGATTACGTCACCCATGTTGAGATACCGCATGACCGCCTGCGCGAGTATGGGCTGACGCTGGGCACGGTCGCGGAAATTATTGAGCAATCTTCCCGGGACGTGGCGGCAGGCTCGATCGACACCAACAGCGGCGAAATCCTGGTGCGGTTTGACGAACGCAAGCAGTGGGCTGAAGAACTGGGCAAAGTCGTAGTCGTTAGCTCGGACATGGGGGCTTCCATTACGCTTGCTGACATTGCCGACATCAGGGATGGCTTCGAGGAGACCGGATTTCATGGCAAGTTCAATCGCCAACCGTCCGTGGAGATTGGAATCTACCGGGTGGGTGAGCAGTCGCCCCTAGAAGTGGCAAGGGCTGTTGAAGAGGTGCTTGCTGAGCTGGACTCAACCCTGCCGCCAGGGGTGCAATACCGGGTCGACAGCAATCGAGCAAAGGATTTTGAGGACCGTCTGACACTTTTATTGAAGAACGGCGCCATGGCGGTGGTCATCATTGTACTGATCCTGAGTTTCTTCCTGGAATACCGCCTGGCCTTCTGGATCATGATGGGGATGACAATTGCGTTCGTCGGCTCAATCACGGTGCTACCGCTTGTGGGCGTGAGCATCAATATGATCTCGATGTTCGGCTTCCTGGTGGCGCTGGGTATCGTTGTCGACGATGCCATCGTGGTGGGAGAAAACGTCTACGAATACCGCGAACAGGGCATGAGCAATATCGAAGCGGCCATTCGTGGGGCCCGGGATATGGCCTGGCCCGTCACCTTCAGCATCCTCACCAATATCGTTGCCTTCATGCCGTTGCTGTTCCTGCCAGGGGTCACCGGCAATTACTGGTCCCCGTTGGCAGCTGTGGTGATCATCGTCCTGGCATTTTCTCTGCTGGAGGCCCTGTTCATTTTGCCCGCTCACCTTGCACATGTCAGCAAGCGTAAGCGTTCTGCTCTGGGCGCATCAGTCCGTCACTGGCAACAAGGTTTTGCACGCACCACCAGTAACTGGATCAACAATCGTTATGAACCATTCCTGGACCGCTGCCTGCGCCATCGCTACCTCACGCTGACCACCTCATTTGTCATCCTCGTGGTCTCGGCAGGTTACGCCATGAGCGACCATATCGGGATGATCCTGATGCCGGAATCAGCCGCCGATGAAATCGAGGCTGGCATCCGGTTACCAACCGGCACAACCCGGTACCAGGCAGCCAGGGTGGCCAATGAAGTGACCGAGTCCACCTACCGGATGTTTGATGAAAAGAACCTGTGGACCGAAGCAGAGGGCATCAAGACCAATGTCCGCGGGGGGGCATTCATTGATGTGGAAATCGTCATGAAACCGCCGGCCGAGAGGGTCATGAGCGCACGCGACGTTATCCAATTGTGGCGTGATGAAATCGGCGACATCAAGGGTGTTGACCAGATCACTTTTGAAGCTGAACGCGGACCCGGGGGCTGGCAGGACGACATCAGCATTGACCTGAGTCATTCCGATATCAACGTACTCGCTGTGGCCAGCGAAGAACTGGTTGCTGCTCTTGAAAGCTTCGAGGCAGCGCAAAATGTCTCGGACAGTTACCGGGCCGGAAAAACCCAGCTCAATGCCAGTTTGCTGCCCGAGGGACGTGCGCTGGGTTTGACGCCCTCGGATGTTGGTCGCCAGGTTCGCGATGCGTTTTTCGGTGCCCTGGCGATGCGGCATCTCAGGGGTACTAACGAGGTGGAAGTAAGGGTCAAGCTGCCCGAATCGGAACGTCAGGATTTACGTTACCTGGAGGAATTCGTGGTGCAAACCCCGGATGGCACCGAAGTGCCGTTGATGAATGTTGTTGAGGTCACCTCGGGTGAATCCTTCCAATCCCTTGACCGCAGGGATGGCAGGCGTGTGATTACGGTGAGTTCAGACGTCGAACCTGAGGGTGCGATTAACAGTGTTTTGCAGGTGGTGCGGGACGAGGTTCTGCCACAAATACGCGCCAACCATCCGGGCCTGACCTGGACATTTGAAGGCAGCGACGCTGAAATCAGGGAATCGACGACATCCCTGTGGGGCAGCTTCGGCCTGGCACTGGGCGTGATCTACACTTTGCTGGCCATTGCGTTTCGCAGTTACGCCCAACCACTCATCGTCATGATGTCAATACCGTTCGGGATCGTTGGCGCTGTGCTGGGTCATATCGCTTTTGGTTATGATCTCTCGCTGGTAAGCCTGATGGGCCTTGTTGCTGTGTCGGGAGTGGTGGTCAATGGCGCACTGATCATGGTGCACTTTGCTAACAAACAACGAGGCGAAATGTCTGCTTTCGATGCGATTCACCAGGCTGGTGTTCGAAGATTCCGGCCCATTGCCCTGACAACGCTGACCACATTTGCCGGCCTCACGCCCATTATTTTCGAAACCAGCTCGCAGGCGCTGCACCTGATCCCCATGGCTTTGTCACTGGGCTTTGGCATTATATTTGCAACTTCAATCATGCTGGTTGTGGTTCCATGCCTGTACCTGATGCTTGATGACATCCGTCGTTTCTGGAACCCGCCCACCACTGCCGACAATCCGGCCTGACGGAAACAGCGCCACTGAGTCAATCCACTGGTGCCAGCGATTTTTCTACAAACGTCACCAGTGCCGGGACGTAAACGGCCTCGCTCAGGTAAAAACCGGTATTGTGCCCGCCCCAGATCTCAAGGAAAGTCTTGTCCTGGTGCTCAATGGCCTCGAATATTTGTTCTCCCATATCAAACGGCACTATCTCGTCATCGCGGCTGTGAATCACCAACGTGGGCACACTCACATCCTGTACGAAATCGATCAATGGAAATTCCAGGCGAGTGATCAATTTTGCCGGCAGAAACCGGTAAAGTCGCCGGGCCATATCAACACCCGATGTAAAGCTGGACTCAATGATCAACCCCGCAGGTGATCGGTTGGCAGCAACACTGGCACCGACGACCCCGCCCATCGATCGCCCGAATACGATGATCCGGCCGGGATCGATGCCACGCTGATCCGTCAGGTATAGCCAGGCTGCCTCACCGTCGAGGTAAAGCCCCCTTTCACCGGGTTTGCCTGTGCTTTGACCATAGCCGCGATAGTCAACTATCAGCACATCGAGGCCCAGGCGATTGAAAACAGAAATGCTATCGAGCCGGTGAGAAATATTGCCGGCATTGCCATGAAAAAAAAGGACGGTGCCTTTCGACTGATCAGAAGGGATATACCAGCCGTGAATTTGCTCCCCGTCTTTGGTATCGATTGTGACGTTTTCATAAGCCAGGCCGATGTTCTCGGGCGACGCAGTCAGTTCGCGTCCCGGCATATGTGCAAGAAACACCATGCGGCCCTGGTAAAAATAGATCACGACACACAGCAACAAGTAGGTCACTGAGGCGATCATCAACAAACTGGTCAGTGCTTTCATTTTCGAATCTTCTTGCCTTCGGCAAATTCAAGTTAAATGGATACATCCTGATCTGCGATCTGGTTCGACCGACACTACAATCGGATCACAAAGACCCGTAATGCAGGAATAAGATATGGTGATCTATTCCAATGTAAAAAGCTGGTAAGCACCATGCCAAATCGTTTCTTTCTTTCCACCACCCTAATGATATTTTCACTGATCATGACCACATCCAGCTATGCCCAGTCTCCCCGCCCGTTTGTACCTGAAGAATTCAGCGTACCCGAAGTTTTGGAAACCGAACGTTTCAGGCTTCGAATGCTGACTGTCAACGATGTGGTCAAGGATTTCGATGCGGTCACCACCAGCAGCGCACACCTCCAGAAAGTCTGGGGTGGTGAATGGCCCATTGGCCTGACACTTGAGCAGAACCTGATTGACCTTGGCTGGCACCAGAAAGAGTTCCAGCGAAGGCGGTCATTTGCCTACACGGTGGTGGCTCTCGATGAATCACGCGTGCTGGGATGCATGTACATCTATCCGACCAGGAAGGCAGATTACGATGCCGTGGTCTATTTCTGGGCCAGGCAGAGTGAGCTCGCCAGTGGCCTCGAAACCGAACTGGAATCCACCATTCGCAACTGGATAAAGAACGACTGGCCGTTTAAGAATGCTGTGTACCCTGGAAAAGACATGTCGCTGGAAGAATGGGAATCAATTGAAGAGGTTGCACGTTAACAATGGCAAAGACAAGACTGGTACTGGCTTCATTGCTGGCTCTTGCCTCTTGCGTGCCCGCCTGGGCGCAGGATGCAGATGCAAGCCGTCCCAATATTCTCCTTATTGTCGCTGACGACCTGGGTTATGCAGATCTTGGCGTTTTCGGCAGCGATATTCGAACACCAAACATAGATGAACTGGCCCGCCAGGGATTGCGCTTCAGCCAGTTTCACACCGCACCGATGTGTGCCCCAACCCGCTCAATGTTGCTGAGTGGCAACAACAATCATGTTGCCGGTATGGGCAGGCAAACCCCCAGCCCGCCGCTGAAGACACATCCTCCGGGATATGAGGGACATCTTTCCGATCGCGTAGCGCCCTTGCCCGAAGTGCTTTCGGATGCTGGCTATCACACCTACATGGCTGGAAAATGGCACCTGGGTGTCGAACCTGAAAACAGCCCCAGGGCAGCTGGATTCGAGAGGTCTTTCGGAGTGGTTGAAGGTGCAGCGAGTCACTACGACGGCAGGGGGTTTGAGACCGGACCAAGTACTTATCGTGAAGATGGCGAATTGACTGAATGGCCGGAAGGCGCCTATTCCACCGAGTTATATACCGACAAACTGATCAGTTTTATCGATGCCAACCGGCAAGATGGCCAACCATTTTTTGCTTTCGCTGCGTTTACATCACCCCACTGGCCACTGCAGGTACCCGAAAACGAGCGCGACCGATATGCGGGTGCTTACGACGAGGGCTATGACGCACTGCGTGAACTCAATTTTGCCAACCTGAAAGAGGCAGGCATAATTCCAGCAAATTCATCACTGCCCCCACGCAACGAAAACATCACGCCATGGGATGACCTGACCAAAGAGCAGCAACGTCGGGAGTCTCGAAAGATGGAGCTCTATGCCGCCATGGTCGAAAACCTGGATGACAATGTGGGACGGCTCCTGGCGTACCTGAAGGAAAATGATTTATTTGAAAATACGTTGATCGTTTTTATGTCCGATAACGGTGCAGCCAATGCCGATTTCTATAATCGTGGACCGTATGTTGACTACATCCGGGAACGATACGACAACAGCTATGAAACCATGGGCGGACCCGATTCATTTGTGTCCTATGACGACGAGTGGGCACAGGCTGGGGCCGCACCATTCAGGTTGTTCAAGACATTTGCAACCGAGGGTGGAATCGTGGCGCCAATGATCATGGCTGGCCCGGGTGTTGCGCATCGGGATGAGATTCGACACAGCCATGTCTCGGTGATGGACATCGCACCAACGCTGATTGACCTGGCAGGTGGACAATACCCAGAAGACGGCACAGTCGAATCCATGAGAGGCTCCAGCCTGACGCCGCTGCTGAGTGGCGAAGTCGAGTCAATTCATGCTGAAGACGAAGTGTTTGTGCTTTTTCACCGCAACCAGGCCTATGTTCGCCAGGGCAAGTGGAAACTCACGACTATCGGCACACCTTTTTCAGAAGACAGATTCCAGTTGTTCGACCTGAGCACAGACCCGGCTGAAACCACGGACCTTTCTGAATCGAATCCCGACAAACGTGCTTCGCTAATCGAAATCTGGCGCACTGAGCGCAGGGAACTGGGCATCATCCTGCCCCAGGATCTGTAGGCACCAGGAATCATGCCCACCATCGAAGTCAACCATGCTGAACTCTATTACCAGGAACATGGCGATGGTGATGAAACCATCGTGTTTTCACACGGTTTGTTGATGAGCTCGGATATGTTCCGGGCACAAATCGATTTCCTGAAAAGCAGGTACCGTTGTATTGCATATGACCACCGAGGCCAGGGTCGCAGCCAGGTCACCGAAGATGGCTATGACATGGACAATGTCGCAAAGGATGCGGCGGAATTGATTGAAAAACTGGATGCTGCTCCCTGTCATTTCGTGGGGCTGTCAATGGGCGGTTTCGTCGGCATGCGACTGGCGATACATCAACCCGAACTACTTAAAAGCCTCACTCTTATGGATACGTCGGCGGACTCCGAACCCAACATCCGGTCCTACAGAAGGCTGGCATTTGTGGGGCGCTGGTTGGGATTCGGAATCGTTGCCAAGCCGGTCATGAGAATCATGTTTGGTGAGACCTTCCTCAATGATCCGGCCCGCACGAAGGAATACAAAGACTGGCGCAGCCGGGTCGTAGGCAATGACCGCACAGGAGCCACACGCGCCGCGCAGGGCGTTATCGAACGAGACGGCGTGTATGAACAGCTCGATCAGATAAAGACTCCTACCCTGGTGATGGTTGGTGACGAAGATATGGCCACCACCACGGAAAAAGCACGTCGCATACACGAGAAGGTACCCAATGCAGGCATGGTCACAATACCCCGGGCCGGTCATTCCTCATCAATTGAGCAACCTGAATTTGTCACTCGCACAATTGAGACTTTTCTTTCGGAAGTGAGCTGAATGGCTATACTGTCCGGCCTCAGTCCCTTAACCATTCAAAATATATATGAGTGACCCGAATCCGTTCAGACTGGAAGTACGCAACTGGCTTGAAGACAATTGCCCTGAGGCCATGCGCCACCCATACCGCAGCGAAGCTGATTTGTGCTGGGGCGGAAGGGGTTTTGAATTCCAGAGCGAGGACCAGAAACTCTGGCTGGAACGGATGGGCGCAAAGGGCTGGACTGCACCCACCTGGCCGATTGAGTATGGCGGTGGCGGCCTCAACCGGGAACAGGAGAAGATTCTAAAGCAGGAAATGACGCGGATTGGCGCCAGGCCGCCGCTCTACAGTTTTGGCATTCACATGATCGGCCCTGCCCTTTTGAAATTCGGATCAGAAGCGCAAAAACAACAGCACATACCGCCCATCATTCGCGGGGAAATCTGGTGGGCACAAGGTTACAGCGAGCCCAATGCCGGATCCGACCTGGCAGGCCTTCAGGCACGTGCTGAAGACAAGGGCGATCACTACCTGCTCAACGGCTCCAAGGTCTGGACGTCTTACGGTGACCGGGGTGACTGGATGTTTTGCCTGGTTCGTACCGATCCTGATGCTCCCAAACACCAGGGCATCAGCCTGGTCCTGTTTGATATGACAACGCCGGGTGTCTCGACCCGACCGATCAAACTGATCAGTGGCAAATCGCCGTTCACTGAAACGATTTTTGAAAATGTCCGCGTCGAGAAAGAACAGCTGGTCGGCGAGATCAACCAGGGCTGGACGGTGGCCAAGTACCTGCTCACCCATGAACGTGAAATGATCGGCGCCACCGGGCTGACACGCACGGTTGGGGGCCCGATCAGCCAGCAGGCAGTTGAAGCGATTGGTCTTAAAAATGGCATCCTTGCTGAACCTGCTCTTCGAAGCGAAATCGCACGACTGGAAATTGATTCCGAAGCGCTGGCACTAACCCTTGAACGGGTCCGCGATGAGGCCAAAGCAGGCGCCAGCCTGGGTGCGGCCTCCTCAATGCTCAAATACTACGGAACAGAACTCAACATGAGGCGCCAGGAACTCCTGATGGCCATTGGTGGCAGTGCCGCACTGGACTGGGAAGGCGGTGACAACCAGGATGGCCAGGCAGCACGGAGCTGGCTGCGATCGCGGGGCAACTCCATCGAGGGCGGCACTTCAGAAATCATGCTGAACATCGTGGCCAAGCGAATTCTTGGGCTTCCCGGGTGAGGAGACAGATATGGCTTTGATCTTCACCGAAGAACAAACAATGTTGCGTGATTCAGCGCGCGACTTTCTGAACGAAAGCGCGCCGATCCCGCACCTGCGCTCGCTCAGGGACGAGGACAACCAGGATCGATTCTCACGCGAGCTATATGCCGGGATGTCAGAAATGGGCTGGCCGGCAATACTGGTGCCGGAAGAATATGGCGGCCTCGACTACGGCTACTGCGGCCTGGGAATCATCCTCGAGGAATGTGGTCGCACGCTGACGCCGAGTCCCTTGCTGGGCACAGCGCTTGTGGGTGTGACAGCCCTGAGGAAAGCAGGATCTGAGCAACAGAAAACGGAATTACTGCCCAAAGCAGCTTCCGGCGAGCTGTTGTTTGCCCTGGCGTGTGACGAGACTTCCAGGCATCAACCTGATCATGTCGAGACAAGCTGTATCGCTGAACACAACGGTTTCAGGCTAAACGGCAGGAAAGTCGCAGTTCATGATGGCCATATCGCAGACCAGCTGATCGTCAGTGCCATTACTGACCACGGCATTTCATTGTTCCTGGTGCCTCCAAAAGCACAAGGCGTCAAAATCGAACGCTATCCCGTGCTGGATATCGCAGCAGCAGCCAACATCAGTTTTATTGATGTCGAATTACCGGCAAATAGTCTGCTCGGGGAAATTGATGCTGGTGAGGCGGTATTGACCGAAGTTCTTGATGCAGCTCGGGTTGGCATTTCAGCCGAACTACTGGGGCTGGCACAGGAAGCATTCGAACGAACCGTCGAATACATCAAGGAACGCAAGCAGTTCGGCGTCCCGGTCGGAAGTTTCCAGGGATTGCAGCATCGTGCAGCCAGTCTTTTTGCCGATATAGAGCTGTGCAAATCGCTGGTGATCAGGTCGCTGCAATCGCTTGACGGAATTTCGCCAGGCAACGCGGAGCTTTACAGTGCGACCACTGCCAGGTTATGTAAAACGGCACACCTCGCCGCCAATGAAGCAATCCAGATGCACGGTGGCATCGGCATGACCGACGAATTTGATATTGGTTTCTTCCTGAAACGATGCCAGATCCTTGAGTCCCTCTACGGCGACCATCACTACCACGTCGACCGATACGCGCGGCTTCGGAACTATTGATCCCCGCGCTGACTTTTTTCGCAGAAGCGAGGGTCGACATGACGGCCCGAAAGACCAAACATTTTGAAGATTACCCGCACTGAATGTATGCTCCTGACACTTTTTGAATTTTCTACAAGACGGGGTCCTTCATGTTTGTTCGCAGCAAATTTTCAGTCACCCGGCTCCCGATTCTTCTCATCACTTTTTATAGCCTGGCTTTTTCCGCTCAGCTGATTGGACAAGAGCAGGAAGAATCTGACGATGAAGGATATGGCAGCAGCGCTTCACTCCTGGAAGAGGTGACCGTCACAGCGAGAAAACGTGAGGAAGATGCCCAGGAAGTCCCTATAGCAATTTCAGCCTATACCGGACAACAGCTTGAAGCCCTGAAAATACGTGACCTGCGCGGCCTGTCTGTCGCCATGCCCAACGTGGCCATGGATGACATTGGCACCATTCGAGGTGTTGCCAACTTTTCCATTCGTGGCCTCGGCATCAACAGCTCGATCCCTGGCATTGATCCAACGGTTGGTGTTTTTATCGACGGGGTGTACCTGACACAAAATGCCGGTGTGGTACTGGACATGTTCGACATTGAAAGCATCGAGGTGCTTCGCGGTCCGCAGGGTACGTTGTTCGGGCGCAATGTCACCGGTGGTGCCGTGCTTGTCAATACCAGGAAGCCAACCGGTGAGTTTGAGCTTTCTTTGCGTGGCGCGATCGATGGCAACTCCAACGGTGATGGCGGGACAAACTACTACTTGATGGGCGCTGTGGGTGGTGCAGTCACTGACACTCTCTCTGCCCGTTTGAGTGTTTATCACAACGAAGATGACGGCTGGTTCGAAAACCTGGCCACGGGAGAAAACTTCGGAGAGGCCAGCACCACGATTTACCGCCCCTCCTTCGTATGGGAACCCTCTGAAGACCTGAGAATGACTTTCCGCTGGGAACATTTTGAAACAGATGGCCAGGGCCCGGCATCACAAAACCATCGCAATGGGCGTGGCGTTCCCGGAGCATTCGTACAATCGTTCTACCCCTTTGCATTTGAGCGGGACAGTTTCGATTTTGCAATCGATGAACCCGGATCTATTGACGCAGAGATTGACACCATCAATTTTCGCATTGACTGGAATGTCGGTCCCGGACTGCTGACGAATATATATGGCTACCGTGATATGTATCAGACCGGATATTCGGATATTGATGCCCAACCCGTCTGGATCTTCCACGCCGGAACCATCATCGACCAGGATCAGTGGTCCAACGAACTTCGTTACAACATTCCTTATGGCGACGGCTCCAACTTCACCATGGGCCTGTACTATCTTGATAGCACGGTGCGCTATTCGGAAGGCCGTGATCTGCTGGGGTTTGCTACGGCAGGAACGCCACTCGAAGGATTCCCGGCAGCAACACAATATGGCGGTGGAACGCTTGATCTCGAATCCAAAGCGGGATTCATGTCCGCGGATCATGCGCTTAACAACGACTGGTCAGTTTTTGCAGGTGCTCGTTACACCATCGAGAACAAGGACGTGGCAATCGCAACACTGACCAGGAATATCAATAACCCGTGCACAATCTCCCCGTCAGATGCCGGCTACCGCATCTGCACACCCGACTTTAACGATGGTGACCAGTGGACAGCCTGGTCAGGCAAATTCGGCTTCACACGTCACATCACCAATCACAAGCGCCTGTATGCATACTGGACACAGGGACATCGATCCGGAGGATATAACCTGCGCAATACTGCGATCGACACCGCCAACTTTGGCCCCGGTCCATTCGACGAGGAAACCGTCACCACCTTTGAATTGGGATATAAATCAGAAATTGGCGGCCTTGGACGACTGAATGCTGCAGTGTTTTTCACCGAAGTGGAAGACATGCAACGAGAAATCAACCAGTCAGATCCGTTTTCAGGGGTGGTCCAGGTGATCAAGAACACCGCAGACGCACAAATACCGGGTTTTGAAATCGACAGCGCATTCGGAGTGGGCGACAACACGGTGATCCTTGCTTCGCTGGGCTGGGTAAACCCGCTTTACACCGAGGTCAGGTTCGACCTGAATGGTGATGGCGAGATCAACCAGTTTGACAAAAACCTCGACCTTCCCAGGGCGGCAGAATGGACGTATTCAATTGGCGTCAACCACGACTGGCTCCTGGATTCAGGCTCAAGATTCTCATTCCGTGTGAATTACGCCTATCGTGACGATTCTTTCTACACCGACAACAACCTGGGCTTCCTGCTGGACCAGGAAATCCTCGATGCCGGTCTCGATTACATCACCGCAGATGGCCAGTGGGTTTTTTCACTTTATGGGCGTAACCTGCTCGATTCAGTCAACCAGGGCGGCGATACACAACTGCCCGGTTCTATTCTGGGCGTTCCCACTGGTGGTACATTCTCGCCCCTGCTCAAAGGTCGTATCGTTGGTTTCGAAGTGACCTGGGATTTCGCTCAATAGTCAATCATCGAGGCTGAGGCCAGGCTATATGCCGTTTACACTGAAGAGACGAAGTTGCCCAAAACCATCCCCGAGGCCACACGTGAACTCTGCCTTGCTTTTCCGGAAGCACAAGAGACCCTGTCTCATGGCCGTCCGGACTACCGGGTCAACGACAGGTCTTTTGCCAAGCTGATGATCAACCTGCACGGCGATGGTCGCGTCGCTCTTTGGCTGCATATGCCTCCTGGCGCCCAGGAACATTTCGTTGAACTGGACCCGGAATCGTACTTTCCGCCTCCGTACCTTGCAAAAAAGGGCTGGCTGGGAGTAGAACTTAACGAAGGATTGAGCTGGCCCGAAGTAGCCGCGCGCGCCAGGGAAGCCTGGGAACACACTGCAACTGCAGGGCTTGCAAGTGAACTTGAATCCACCCCCTCAGTCTTGCCGCCGGATTCGAAGATGTCTTCGGAGGAAATAGACCCGCTGCAGTCATCACACGCAAAGAACGTGCTCAAGGAGCTTCGAAAACGAATCCAGCGACTTCCGGAAGTTAATGAAGACACACAGTTCGGTCGGCCGGTCTGGAAAGCCGGAAAAAAGACTTTTGTCGGTGTGTTTCACCGGGATGGACACCTGCAACTGGATTTTTGGGTCGGTATTGAGCAGCAGGTCATGATGACTATGGATCCGCGCTTTACAGTGCCCAAATTCACCGGTCACAACGGCTGGATTAATATGGATGTTGAAGAATTTCAGGATTGGAACGAGATTGATGACCTGATCGAAAACAGCTACCGACATTTTGCACTGAAGCGAATGCTCAGCGAGCTTGATGGAAAATGACCATGGACCTGACAACCCTGGTGGTTTACCAGATTGAAACGCCCCGCCTCAGGCTTCGCTGCTGGTCACCGGAAGACGCGCCTCAATTGCGAGCCGCCCTCGACAAGTCTGATCAGTACCTGCGCCCCTGGATTCCGTTCATGAAGGACGAGCCGCGCTCAATGCTGGAAACGGTCAACTGGATTCGCGAACTCAGGGCGTTTTTTGATCGCAGTGAGAACTTCAGATTTGGCGTCTTT
The DNA here is from genome assembly GCA_035267185.1 of Lysobacterales bacterium. GTDB lineage: Bacteria > Pseudomonadota > Gammaproteobacteria > Xanthomonadales > SZUA-36 > JAUIBE01. The sequence goes on from DATFLY010000072.1 coordinate 34,701, forward strand.
TCAAAAGACGGCCAGCTGATTGGCGAGAACATGCTGCTGAGTCGGGCCGGTCCGAATGCCCTTGAAATCGGTTACCTGACCCATCTCGGATTTGAAGGTCACGGTTACGCCACCGAGGCGACCAGTGCGATGGTGCGCCTGGCTTTTGACGTCTATAAGGCACACCGCCTGGAAATTCATCATGCTGGCGACAACCAGGCCAGTGGTGCAATCCCCAGGCGCCTGGGCTTCATTCACGAGGCAACCTTACGGGATCACATGGATGATACTGAGGGCGAACTGCACGACGCCTGGATCTGGTGCATGCATCAGGATCACTATCCCGGCTCGCCATCCCAGTCCCTGGAAATGACAATGTACGATGCCCTGGGAAATCGGTTCGACTGACGACTCACCCTGAACTGGCGTCGGTATCACTCCATTTTAGCTTTGAAATAACATAGTCGGGCAGGCTGTCTTCCGGTGGTACCGGAGTGGATTCACCACTCTCATTCAGAGCCACAAACTTGAATTTGCCCTCCGTGACTTTCTCGCGATTTCCAATTCGGCTGCGTCTGACCCAGGCCTCAACGTTGATGATGACCGAGGTATTCCCCACCTTTTCCACGAACGTGTAGACGCCCAGTATGTCCCCTACTTTGACCGGTCGAATAAAACTCATATGGTCGACTGAAACGGTGACGGTCCTGGCCTGTGCACGCTGACTGGCGCAGATCCCCGCGGCAATATCCATCTGGGAAAGCACCCATCCTCCAAAAATATCCCCGGCCGGATTGGTATCCGTAGGCATCGCCAGGACACGCGTGGTCAGGTTGCCTCTTGTTTTTTCTGTCATCAGGAATTCACCAATCTCATCCAAACTGTCCAGGCGTCATAGGATAAACGAGTAATGTCGCTCCTACTCCATGAAAGTCGCGATTTTTTCCAGCGGTTCTTTTCCGATCACCGGAACCTTCGCGTCAGCCTCGGGAAAACCGGTCACGATCAGCATATAGGGCCGTTCGGTTTTGGGTCTGTCCAGCAACTGGTTAAGAAATTTCATGGGGCTTGGCGTGTGGGTCAGGGTGACCAGACCAGCCTGGTGCAAAGCAGTCAGCAGAAATCCGCAGGCGATTCCAACAGATTCAGCAGTGTAGTAGTTCTTCAGCCGGTTGCCGTCGCTGTCATAACTGAATTTCTTGAGGAATACTGCGATCAGCCAGGGGGCTCTTTCCAGAAAAGGCTTTTCATCATTTGTACCCAGTGGCTCAAGTGCCTTAAGCCACTCTTCTGAAGCCCGGTGTTCATAGAATTCCCTTTCTTCATGCTCAGCCGCTTCCCTGATTTTTCTTTTCAGGTCCGGATTTCCCACCACCACGAAATGCCATGGCTGCATATTCGCACCGCTTGGAGCAGTGCCGGCAGCGCGAAGGGCATTTTCAATCAGCTCGCGTGGGACAGGTTTTTCCGAGAAATCCCGAACCGTACGACGCAATCGAATTTCGTCATAAAAATGTTCGGCGGCTGATGCCATTTCCTCAGGTGATTTCTCTTCGAATACCAGTGATTCAAATGGCCAGTGTTTCACAAGCTACGGTCTCTTGTAAGGCACCGGTTTGGCAATGGGTGGCCTGGGTCGAAGCGGGGGACGACCAGGCCGGTATGGAGGGCGATAACCGTAAGCAGGGTAAACGTAGGGATAAACGGGTTCTTCCCGAACCACGATGACCTGGGTGGTCGGCTGAGGAGGCTCGCTCTCTCGCGCCGCCTTCCGCCGCTCTTCCCTTTCAGCCCACAATGCATCCATCTCTTCGCGGTGTGCCTTGAATCCGTAAGGATCGTCCTCTTCGTTGGCGGCAGGCTCACTTCCCAATTCTTCCTGACCCAGGATTTCATGGGTTTTAACACTGGCGATGTCGTTTTCGGGTGCCACCTGGCTGAAATGGACCACACCGTTTTCATCGGTCCATTGATAAACCTCAAGTGCGACAGCTGGCATCGAGGCGATTGCCAGCATCAATCCAAAAACTTTTTGTGATGTACCCGTGTTCATGTTCATTACCGAAAATCAGCTTCTGTTAATTCTACAGAAACGTCCGGCATACAATAACTTTCACCTGGCAAGAGACTTTGGCTGTTCCTCATCGCCCTCAGCCTGGTTTTCATCAGCAATCTTCAGCAACCTTGAGAGATTCTCGAGCTCTTCCTGTTGCCGAAGTGTCGCTTTCCTGCCTTCCCCAATTGTCTCGGCAGATGCATCAAAATTCATCAGGCCAATATGACTCAGACGTGGCTTGATATGAATATCAGGTGGTTCACCAGCCATACGAGAGCGGGTTAATCTGTCCTGCATAATATCGATGGACCCAACGATCACATCGAAGATCCCGGGATCCGGCGTTTCATCCTTTCGTAAAGACGAAATGTAGGCATCGCGCCTGACGCCAAGGCCCGTCTTCATCTTGTCTGCCCACCTGGCGATGGTTGAATCCTGAGAGACAACTGGCTCCTCTTCCTCATCATCCAGGTCCTGCCCAGGTTCGTCTTCAGGCATGATCTGCCAGAAATGGTGTCCCACAAGGTCACCATTGAGATTGACGGCAATCACAAAGTCCGCACCCAGGGCCCGTGCCAGCGAAACCGGGACGGGATTGACCAGGCCACCATCAACCAGCAGGCTATTGTCACTTCGCCGAAATGGCGCGACGACACCGGGAAGCGCTATGGATGCCCTGCAGGCGTCCAACAGCGATCCATCTGCCAGCCAGACCTCCCGCCCGGTGCCCAGTTCAGTAGCGACACAGCCAAATGGCGTTTCAAGATCTTCAATATTGCGATCACCGATCTGGTCTTCGATTGCAGCCATCAGGCTACTGCCCTTGAGAAAGCCGCCCCCGGTCATTTTCGCATCCAGAAGACGAATGATGTCCATCCTCCCCATATCGGAAACCCACTTCTCGAACTCGTCCAGGTTTCCCGAAGCATAAGCGCCACCAACCACCCCACCGACCGAGGAGCCGGCAATCACATCCGGCTTGATACCCATCTCGGCCAATTGACGAATCACCCCGATGTGAGCCCAGCCGCGAGCCGCACCACTTCCCAGGGCAAGTCCTATCCTGGGTCTGCCGTTCAGACTGCGATGGTTTGTATATGTACGTCTCAATTGGACTCCGAAGGTGATAAGGCGCTAACCAGCGCCTCTATTTATAATGGAAGACGTCTTCCAAGCCTACATTAAAGGTTTTTGCTATTCGAAACGCAACTTCCAGAGAGGGCGAATACTTTCCGTGTTCAATCGCAATAATGGTCTGGCGCGTGACTCCCACCTTGTCGGCAAGAGCCTGTTGAGTCATCTCGGAATTTTCAAATCGCAATCGCCGAATTTGATTTTCGATTGGAATTGCCACCTAGTAGCCCCGACGGTAGTAATAAATCTGAAGCGCATTGGTTAGTATTTCGACCGCGACCAGCATCAGTATCAACCGATGTACAACCCCCGCCGTGGGAACCTCGTTCACCAGTGAATGAATCGCAACCATGAAGACGCCAGCGCCCAGCATGTAACTTGCATGGCTGCCGGCACGCCAGGCCATCAGCTTGTCTCGTTCATCCGCAGGTGCGTCTGACTCTCCAGGGCTGATAATCGCCAGAACGATTTGCGAAAAAATGGACAGAATCACCACGATGATTGTCATGGTGATCAATAAACCAAAAGTTTCTTCACGACCCATGGATGTATCAACTAACCCTGCGCCGACCCTTCTGAAATACCACACCCATAGGTAGACATATATTGCCGTTTCAACCCAAAGGGATTTTTCCCGAAAGCTGAAAGACTTCACTAAATCAAGCATTACACCATCCTCATGACTAAAATACTTAACTTAATGTATATTATATTTTACATCATGTACAGTTTTATTTACCTGACCAGAAACGTGAAGTCAGCAGTCGAATTCCTTAAATGCTGCTACCTGGAAAAAAGAGCACGCAATCCAACAAACACCCCACGTCCCGGACTGGCAAATCCCAGAATCTGCTCAAAGTCCTCATCCAGCAGATTGGTCACCCGGCCAGTCAGCTCCAATGACGGCGTGAACGACCAGGATGTTGCCAGATCCACCAGGAAATAATCGTCGAGCTCGACCTGCACCAGTGAAAAGTTTGGAGGCGGGAAAAAGTTGTCGGTTTGAGACCCGTTGTAGTTCATATTCAGATTGACGTTGCCCCGGCCATCTGCGAATGCCTGGTTCAGCATCAGGCTGGCCATATGTTCCGGTCGGCGTACTTCTGCTACTGATTCGCCGGCTGGGTTAATTTCACTCGCATCCGTATAGGTATATGAAGCATCCAGGCTGAGCGACTGGGTCACGGCGCCGGACAGCACCAATTCAAGCCCCTGCCTGTCACTCGTTCCATCACGATTTTGCGCGGTGAAAAGAAATGTATCCGGGTCGAATACGAAACCGTCAATCTCATCTTCAAGCTCCTGGTCAAACCAGGTGGCGCTGAACGTATAAGCGGTATCACCCAGTGGCAGATCGACGCCGAATTCCCAGCCCTTTGAAGTTTCCGGTTTCAGATCAGGATTACCGACAAAAAGATCCGGAAAGAAGCCATATCGCTCAATAAACGTGGGTGCCTTGGAGCCTGTGCCCAGTGAGCCACGCAGCCTGATGCTGTCGGCGAAAAATTTGGCGGCGGACAACTGCCAGGTAGTGGCATCATCGAAATCGCTGAAATCATCCTGCCTGATGCTCGCGATCCAGGTGAATCCCTCAACGGGTCGCCCGACATACTCGGCAGCGTAGCCCATCACGTCATACGACTGGTCCTGGTTTGGATCACCGAATGCAGAGGCTGTACCCCGCTGGGAAAAACTGACATCCCGATAATCAAGCGCGGCAGTGACCTGGTGAGCAAGTGGGTCATCGGCAACCAGTGCAATGGTCGACTGGGCCTTCAATTCGAGCGTGTCGGAAGAAGTTGAGCCGCTCACAGATCCAAAACTGTAGTTCTGATTATCACTATCCATCCAGTTGACCGAAGCCCTGGCGTTCCATCGGCTGTCCCGGGGAGCAAAATCAGCACTGCCGGAGAGGTAAGTCCGCTCTGCATCGGAGTACTGGTCTCCATCTTCTGGTAATCCCGTTACGAATGAAGTGCCATCAAATTCACTTCGGGCATCCACGTACTGACCTGTGAAGGTCAAACGAAGCGCCTCGGTAGCCTCAACTTCCAGCCTTCCATTGAGATTGGCATTTTCTGCACCGTCCTTTTCATCACCTTCCCGGGAGACATTGGTGCCATCGCTTTCAAGGTATGTAACACCTCCGCTAAACCGGGTTTTGCCGCGCTGTATTCCTCCTTCCAGGCCCGCAGTCACGCTGCCAAAGGAGCCACCCTCTGCAGTGCTTCTGACATAACTGCTGTCAGCTGCAATGTCCTTTCTTCGAATAATGTTGATGACGCCAGCAAGCGCATCCGTACCCCACGTGGCACTCAGCGGCCCCCGAATAATCTCGATTCGTTCAATATCTGAAGTCAGCGCGTATTGAAACTGAAACTCGTCTCCGGAAGCCGGGTCATTGGCCCGGATTCCATCAATCATTACCAGGAGCTGGTTTGATTCTGCGCCACGAACCCGCACCTGGGTCAGCGAGCCAGGCCCACCTGCCTGGCTGACTGCAAAACCCGGCACATCACGCAGAAGCTCTGAGAGGTACCTGACCTGGCGCTGCTGGATTTCTTCACGACTGATGATGGTCAGGGAACTGGCGATCTGGGATGCCGGCAATGGATCCAGGCTGCCAGTAACCACAAGCTCCTCAATGTCCTCGGGCCCTTCGGCCTGAATCACTGAAGTGGAAAGAAAAAATGAGATTGCAAAAGACAGGCACAACTGCCCGTAAGAATTATTCTGTTTCTTCAAAAATGACATGGATTTCCTCACTGCGTTCTCACCCGAACGCACCCGTGGCAGCGATCGCCAGGCCGGAAAAACAGTGAGGGATTAGGAAACCGGGTTTCTTATGCCCACGTGCTTCGCCCGCCGCGATAGCTCGCCGTTATTGACACTACAGGCCGGTCTCCGGGCTTACGAAGGGCGAAGCAAGTCGCCGGTGAAGGATCGCCTTCCCATACCGTAAATTCATGGCGGGTACAGTGGCTGCGATGAT